>JAYVSX010000214.1:0-27721 GCA_043774975.1 Rubrivivax sp. | reverse complement strand
CTGTGGGGTGAGCCCGGACACAAACGGTCCTGAGGACCGTTTGTGCCTGGCGAACGCCAGGGCCTCTGTGCCCTGGCAGCCGGTGATCGAGAAGATCCTCACGCACCTGGGTCTGCAAGCGCGAGCACCGCCTCGGGCGCCGGCCCGCGGCCAGGCGCTGCAAGCGGCCTGAGCGCAGTCAACCACCGTCGATTCAGCGACCTGGCAGCACGGGTCGCAGGGATCGGCTGCGTCTGAGGTTTTGAGGAGGGGCCAAAGCGACCCAAATATCAGGGTTCACCCGCGGGCAGCCCTGGTGAAAAACGCGGCTTGGCGGCATCGTCGACGACCTTGCAGGTCGCAGCCAACTCCAAAAATCTTCATCCAGCGAGATCAGGTGCCGGGCCGTGCCGGTAATGGGCGAGAAGTTAGTGTTTGAATTTCCTATCCTCTTACATGGGTGATAGTCGGTGCAGACCGAAGCATCCCGTCTGGGTTCGCAGTGTCCCCCTAGTTTGCAGATGGCCCTCGAACCCGCCCGGGCCTAACCTGATTGCTGGCTTGGCAATCTCGTTCGGCCGCGTTGATGACACAAGGGGGCACCATGGCCAGATTCGGCATCGAGGGCATTCGCTATTTCAACCACGCCAGGGCCGCCGGCGTGAGCACTGCGGGTGACCTGAGCTACACCTTCAACCGTTGCAACGGCTTGGACAGCCAGCTGCGCAGCGCGGGCCACACCCGCGCCTTTTACTGGGGCAACACCGACTGTTGGGAGTCCGACATCCGCGACAGCGATCAGGGTGGGGACGACCGCAGCTATGTCGATGACGTCGACCTGTTCTGGATCGAAACCCACGGCAACCACGAGACCGACGGCCAGGCCCGCATGCTCTACGACACACCGCAGACGGCTTGGCGCACCTTCTCCGGCAAGTGGCAGCTGGGTGAGAACTGGAACGCCGAGTGGGTGATGGCCTACTCTTGCAAGACGGTGGACCGCAACAAGGTCGGCGGCCTGTGGAACATCTTCGCCGGGCTGCACATCTTCTGCGGCGCCTGGGACAACATGTACGACGGCAGCACCACCGACGAGTGCGGCGAAGATGTCGGCCATAACCTCAGGCATGGCGACACCGTCAGCCACGCCTGGCACGATGGCGTCTCCGACTGGTGGGTCGACAACCACCCCGTCACTGTGTGCGTGGGCAACGCCGCGACCTGGAACAACGGCAACATCCGTTGGGACCTGAGTTTCCTCAATCGCGATCACCTGTGGGGCCACGGCGGCGTCGAGCCCGACCTGCCGCCCAGCCAGCAGGCTTGCATCCTTCACCGTTGGTCAGAGGGCTGAAGCATGGACATGCAATCGTTGATGGACCAACTGATGTCCAACACCTCACAGCACCAGATCCCCGATGAGGTGGCGATCCTGGAGCTGCGGCGCTGGTCGGTGGATGAGTTGCAGCGTCGCCTGCGCAAGTGGCTGCGCGTCGGCAGCGCTGCCTGCGAGAAGGCGCTCGACCATGGCGAGTGGAGCGTGCGCGACGACCACACCCTGGTGCGGCTGCCGCAGGGCGCGCGCGCCGAGGTCTTTCACGCCTCCGGGGCGTTCAAGCTCAGCAGCGGCTTGGGCCCAATGGAAAACCTGTTCAAGGAGATGCCCGCGCGCAAAGAGCTGCAAGAACGCAGCGAGCGCTTCGTCGCCAGTCTGGGTGTGCGCGAGCAACTCGGCCGCAACGAGTCGCTGAGCTTTGAGCGCCTGTGGCAGATCAAAGCCGCCGGCGAGGATCGCGCCGGCCGGCGCAGCGATCCGGTGCTGTGCCGCGCGGTCGGCGCCTTCCGCCACCACATCGAAGGCCTGCCGGTGTATGGCCCGGCCTCGGTGGCAGTGCAGGTCGCCGGTGATGGTGCGCTCGACTCAGTGTCGATGCTGCTGCGCGGCCCGGCACTGGAAACCCTTGAGCGCGCCAAAGTGTTGGCGCCCGAGCGCGCCGCGCGCGGCTTGTTCCAGCAGCTTGCGGCGCAGTTCGGCCAAGCCCGCGAGGCCGGCCGCGTTGAGCCCAAGTTTGAGTGCCGAGAAGGCCTTCGCCTGGGCTACATGAGCCTGGGTAAACGCAAGGCGCAACGGCTGATGGCGCCGGTCTACGTGGCCTCCATTGATGTCACGCACGAACACGAAAGCCAGGGCCTGGTGATGGTGATGTCGGCCACCGAAAAGAACTACCTGCCGCTGAACCCCCCCGGCAGTGAGAGCCTGGTCAGCGCGATCGGCAAGACGGCCATGCGCAAGTGCTGTTGAGTGCCCCAGTAACAACCCAGTAACGCGACCCGATCTACCGCGTGGGCGGCTTGAGGCGCTCAATTCGGCGCGCACGATGAGTTCCTGCCGGCCGTCGCCATCCAGGTCCACCAGCGCCACCGAGAACGGCTGCACAATGATCTCGCGCAGCTCGGCAATGCGCGCCAGCATGGTCTTGGCCGACCACTTCGCCACGCTGAAGTTCTCCAAGGTGCTGCCCTACCCCTTCACCGAGCACGGTGCCATCGCAGGGTCGGCGCGCGCCGGGTGTTGGCGGTGTTGATGCGTGGCCCTTGACAGCCGCCTGCACGGCCGCTTGTTGTCCAGCCTTCGTTGTGATCGGCGCTCAGCGCATCAGCGGCAGCGGGAAACTCGCCATGCTGGCGTGGCCGGTCCGGTCGACTGCCTGGACGCCGAAGACCACGTTGTCCTTCGACAGACCGCGCAGCACCGTCTGGGTGACGTCGCCGACGTCGCGCCGGTACTGCCACACCGGCGAGCCGGTCTCGCGCCACACCACGCGGTAGCCCGCCAGATCGGGCTCGGTGTTGCGGTCCCAGCGCAGCGTGGTGTCGTTGCCGAGTTGCAGCACCTCGATGCGCACGTTGGCCGGCGGTGCCGTGTTCTGAGCGCTGTACGGCGCCCAGTGACGCTGCCGGCTGCGGTCAGTTCCAGATCTAAATGCCGCCGAACAGCAAGCCCATCGCCAGCGCGTTCAGACCGGGTGGCGGGCAGCGGCTCGGCCGCATCGGTCTGTTCACCCGACCTGGGCTTTCAAATGGAAGGCAGATTGACGCGCCGCGACAGTTCCGGTTCTGCCGCGCTCTCCTTGCGTTCGCTGTAACGATCCACCAGATAGGGCGCGACGTCGCGCGTCAGCAGCGTGAACTTCACCAGTTCTTCCATCACGTCGACCACCCGCTCGTAGTAGGCCGAAGGTTTCATGCGCCCGGCGTCGTCAAACTCCAGATACGCTTTGGCCACCGACGACTGGTTGGGGATGGTGATCATGCGCATCCAGCGCCCCAGCACGCGCAGTTGGTTGACGGCGTTGAAGGACTGCGATCCACCCGAGACTTCCATCACCGCCAGGGTCTTGCCCTGGGTCGGGCGCAGCGCGCCCAGGCTGAGCGGAATCCAGTCGATCTGGGCTTTCATGATGCCGGTCATGGCGCCGTGGCGTTCGGGCGATGTCCAGACCATGCCCTCGGCCCAGGCAGCGCTGTGGCGCAGTTCTTGCACCTTGGGGTGGGTCTCGGGCGCGGCGTCGGGCAGGGGCAGGCCAGCGGGGTCAAACACGCGCACCTCGCCGCCCATGGCCGTGAGCAAACGCGCTGCTTCCAGCGTCAGCAGCTTGCTGTAGGAACGCTCGCGCAGCGAGCCATAGAGCAACAGGAAGCGCGGCGCGTGGGACGACATACCAACGTTCGCCAGCCGCGCTGCGGTGGGCGTGTCAAACAGCGGATGCTCGATGTTGGGCAGACTCGGGTCAAGAGGGTTCATGGTGAGCCCTGGGTTGCGGGTGAAACGAGTCGATCAGCACGTTGGGCAAGTCGTGCTGGCGGTCGTTGGGCCCAGGTCGCAGTTGGTCTGTGCGCCATGGCAGCAGTGCGCCGTGAGGTAGGTCAGCAGCGCATTCATCTGATCGATCGAGGGGCGGTAGATCAGGTGTCTGCCGTCGCGCTCTTGTGACACCAGACCCGAGTGCAACAACTCCTTCAGGTGAAACGACAAGGTTGAAGCTGGCACGCCCAAGGTGGCACACAGCGCACCGGGCGTCAGCCCCGCAGGCCCGGCGCTGATCAGCGCGCGAAAGATGCGCAGGCGCATGCCGTGTGCCAGTGCGGCCAAGGCGGTGACGGCGGTTTTTTCTTCCATCAAGGGCGCCGGGTCAGCGCCAGCCGGGTGGGCAGGGCCCGTGTGATCAGCCAGCAGGCGAACAACATCGCTGCAGAAGCCCACAGCGTTGCCAGCAAGCCGCCCCATTGGTAGAGCAGGCCCGACAGCAAGGTGCCCATGAAGCGGCCCAAGGCGTTGGCGGCGTAATAGAAGCCCACGTCCTCGGCGGCCTTTTCAGAGCCGGCAAAGGCCAGGATCAGGTACGAGTGAACCGACGAGTTGATCGCAAATGCCAGGCCAAACAGGCCCAGGCCGCCAACCACCACCCATTCCAGGTATGACACCTGCTGCGCCACCGCTGCAGTCACCGTAGCCGCCAGCGCAACGGGTACCAAAGCCAGCACCGCTGACCACAGCCGCGCCGCTGGCACTTCGGTGCTCAAGCCGTCTGGGCTGCGCCTGACCAGCTTGGGGGCCAGCGCCTGCACCAGGCCGTAGCCGATGGTCCAGCTGGCCAGGAAGCCGCCCACCATGGTGAAGGTCCAGCCCGATGCGTACAGAAACACCGGCACGCCCACCACAAACCACACGTCGCGCGCGCCAAACATCACCACCCGCGCAGCGGCCAGCAGGTTGATGGCGCGGTTCTTGGCAAACAACTCTCGGGCTGACTTTGAAGCCCGGGCTTTGCCCATCAACGGCGGCACAAACAGCACCACGCCAGCCAGCACCAGCGCCAGCAAAGCGGCCATGGCCCACAGCGACATTTGAAACCCCAGCTGGTCGAGCAGCAGCCCGCCCAGAAAAAAGCCCACGCCCTTCATGGCGTTCTTGCTGCCGGTGAACCAGGCCACCCACTTGAACAACTGACCCGATGCCGTGCCCGCAGTGAGCTTGATGGCCGATTTGCTGGCCGTCTTGGTCAGGTCCTTGGCAATGCCACAGACGCCCTGCGCCAGCGCCACCCAGGCCACCGACATGGCCGCCGTCCAACTGGGTGACAACTGCGACAGCAACAAAAAGCCGGCGATCTGCGTCAACAGGCCCACCACCAGCATGCGCTGGATGCCGTAGCGCGTGGCCAGCCAGCCGCCCAGCAGGTTGGCCACCACGCCCATGGCTTCGTACAGCAAGAACAAAAGCGCCAGCGTGAAGGGTGAATAGCCTAGGCGGTAAAAGTGCAGCAGCACCAACATGCGCAGCGCACCGTCGGTGAGCGTGAAGCCCCAGTAGGCCGCGGTGACGATGGCGTAGTGACGGGCGCCGTGCTGGGGGCTGCCGTTTGGGCTGCCGCTTAACCTGCCGTCTGAGCTGTTATCTGGGCTGCTACTTGGGCTGTCGCTTGGGCTGCCGTTCTGGCCGTCACTTCCGCTGTCGCCCGCAGCGGCAGCCGGTGTTGGCGGTGTGCCCGGAACCATGGTTTTCAAAGACCCAGGCTGTCCATGTGGCAGGCCAGGTCCACCATGCGGCAGGCGTAGCCCATCTCGTTGTCGTACCAGGCATAGACCTTGAGCAGGGTGCCATCGGTGACCAGGGTGGACAGCGCGTCGATGACGCCAGAGCGTGTGTCGCCGGCGTAGTCGGCGCTGACCAAGGGGCGTTCTTCGTAACCCAGGATGCCGGCCAACGGGCCCGCTGCAGCTTGTGCAAAGAGGCGGTTGACCTCCTCGGCCGTGGTTTCGCGTTTCAGTTCAAACACACAGTCGGTGAGTGATGCATTGAGCACCGGCGCGCGCACCGCGTGGCCGTCCAGCTTGCCTTTCAATTCGGGGTAGATCAGCGTGATGGCGGTGGCGCTGCCGGTGGTGGTGGGCGCCAGGCTGAGCATGGCGCTGCGGGCGCGGCGCAGGTCTTTGTGCGGCGCGTCGACCATCAGGTTGGTGTTGGTCGGGTCGTGGATGGTGATCATCTGGCCGTGCCGTATGCCCAGGGCTTCGTGCACCACCTTCACCACCGGCGCCAGGCAGTTGGTGGTGCAGCTGGCGGCGGTGACGATGCGGTGATCCGCGCTGCGGTACAGGTGGTGGTTGATGCCGACCACGATGTTCAACACGCCGCCCACCTTCACCGGTGCGGCCACGACCACGCGTTTGGCGCCGCGGTCCAGGTGGCCTTGCAGGGTCTCGGGCGTCAAGAATTTGCCGGTGCATTCCAGCACCAGGTCCACACCCAGGTCGCCCCAAGGAATTTCGCTGGATGTGGCAAACGACGAAAAGGCCAGTGGGCTTTGATCAATGCGGATGCTGTGCTCACCAACGGCTGCGATGTCAGCGCGCCAGCGGCCCTGCACGCTGTCAAAGGCCAGCAGGTGCGCGGTGGCCGCTGCGCCGCCCTTGAGCTCGTTCAGGTGCACCACCTGCAGCCGGTTGGCGGCGCGCGGGTGTCGGCCGGTCGTTGGGCCGCGCCCATGGCGGCGCGCAAAGCCAGGCGGCCGATGCGGCCCATGCCGTTGATGCCAACTCTCATCTCATTGCCTGCGGGGTGATGTCAGATCGACCGGATGGCTGATCTTTCTACGATTCTCGAATGGTAGAAGGAGAATGTGACGGGTGCGTGTCAGCGGGGTGCGTGCCCCGCGCGCTCCGTGCGCCCCGCGCGCCCCGCGCGCCCCGCGCGCCCCGCGCGCCCCGTGCCCCGCTTGACTCTGCGGTCCCAACAGGGTTTCAAATACCGGCACTGACACTTGAAAGCCCCTCATGAGCGACCCCTGCGGCAGCCACGGCTGCGCCGCCCCACCCGCCACCCAGAACCCGCAGTACCGCCGTGTGCTGTGAACTGCGCTGATCATCAACGTGGCCATGTTCGGCATCTAACTCGCAGCGGGGCTGAGCGCAGGGTCGGTGTCGCTGGTGGCCGACGCGGTTGACTTTTTCGGCGACGCGGCCAACTACGGCCTCTCGTTGGCCGTGCTCGGCATGGCACTGACCTGGCGCTCACGTGCCGCTCTGGTCAAGGGCCTGTCGATGGGCGCCTTTGGCGTGTTTGTGCTGGGCCGGGCCGCGTGGTCGGCGGCGCAGGGCGCCGTGCCAGAGCCGGTGATGATGGGTGCGATCGGCGCCTTGGCGTTGCTGGCCAATGTGTCGGTCGCGGCCATGCTCTACGCCTGGCGTGAAGGCGACGCCAACATGCACTCGGTGTGGCTGTGCAGCCGTAACGACGCGATCGGCAACTTGGCCGTGATGGTGGCAGCGCTGGGCGTCTTCGGTACCGGCCGCGGTTGGCCCGACCTGGCCGTCGCCGCGGTCATGGGCGTTCTGGCGTTGACCGCAGCCCGTTCCGTCATCAAGCAGGCCTGGGCCGAGCTGCACGGGGTGCCGGTGCAAAGGTGAGGGCAGGCAAATCCTGTTTGACGGCAGGCACGCCCCCCGGCTCTGGCGCTGCAGCTGGCGTCACAGCCGTTAAGCTTGCACCGCCAAACGAAAGCGGCGGCAACAGACAAAGCAAACCTACGGCCACCGCGCCACATCTCTGTTCTGCCGTCATACAACCAGCATCTTCTGCACTCACCCACCATGAAAACATTCGACCCCGATCTCAGGCGTAGCTGGCTCTTTGGACCAGGCGCCGACGCTTCCGTGCATGAAGCCATGCGGGCTTGCTGTGCCGAGGTGTTGATTCTGGACCTTGAGGACTCCACGCCTCATACGCGGAAGGAGCAGGCGCGTCAGGGACTCGGGAGCCTGGTGCGCAGCTGGCGCGAGGCAGGCCACATGGTCGCGGTCCGCATCAATGCGCTGGATCGCGAAGGGCCGACGGATCTTGCTGCAGCCATGCCAGCTCGCCCAGACGTCATCTTGTACCCGATGGCGACAAGTGGTGCACAAATGCACGCACTGCACGCCGCCCTGACGCATTGGGAACACGCTACTGGCATTCCATCCGGCACCACGGAGATCGTGCCCGTGTGCGAAACCGCGCTTGGCGTGGTGGAGGTGCGCAACATCGCAGCGGGCAGCTCCCGCATCCGTTGCGCTTTGCTCGGCGCGGAGGACTTGGCAGCCGACTTGTGCGCCGAGCGCGGACCTGACGCACTTGAACTTGATCACGCCCGTCGGCGCTTCCTGCTCGAGTGCCGTGCCGCGGCCATCGAACCGATCGACGCGCCTTACACATTCGACGATGCTGAAGGAGCAGCGCGCGAGGCGATTTATGCTCGTCGGCTTGGCTACAGGTGCAAGGCACTTGTGCTGCCAACGCATGCGCAGCCCATCAACGACGCCTTAACCCCCAACGAGGAGGAAGTTGTGCGCGCCAAAGCAATGGTTGCTGCCTTCGAGGCGGCACGGCTCCGTGGCGACGATCGCGCGCTGGTTGATGGTCTGTGGGTGGAGGTACCGACGCATCGCAACGCGCAGCGACTGATCGAACGCGCGAGCCGGTTGCGCAACCTGAGCAGGTGAACGATCTAACCCACACCTTGAGCTGTTGGGTCAAGTGGGTTCTGCAAGAAGTTCGCCACCCAGCGGGAGGCCATGGACGAGATCAAAAAAGTGACCAGCGACAACTCCAAGCGATTACCCCTTCGACGCTTCCTGCGAAATTGGGCTCGTGTGGTGGCTCGTTTCGTGATTCGTGTTGCGGTTGGCAGTAAAGGGCACCGCCTTGGGCGAATGGTCATCGCAAGTATTGCGGTGCTGAGCGCTGGGCAGACATCCTTGGCCGCGCCACGTGCCGAGGCTGCCCTGGTTAAGGCCCGCGATCCAGCCTTCGGTCTTCCAAGTGTGCCGAAGCACCGAGCCGCCACGGTAGTCCAGCGCGAGTTAGGACGCTATCTCTTCTTTGATCGGAGGGTGTCCGCTGACGGTTCGATGGCCTGTGCGACCTGCCATGTGCCTGAACAAGGCTTTACCGCCCACGGTACCGCCACGGCAGTGGGGATGGGTGGTCGCAGCCTTGAGCGCAACGCGCCTACCGTCGTCAATGTGGCCTGGCAGCAGCACTTGTTTCTCGACGGTCGTGAGCGCTCCCTTGAACACTTGACCTGGGCGCCGATGCTTAACGAACACGAGATGGGGCATGCGTCAATCAAAAGGGCGCTGCGCCATCTGCGTCAACAACCTGAGTACCTACAGCGCTTCGCGCGCGCCTTCCCAGATCAGGGTCTCACACAGCAAACTTTTGCTAGCGCTATGGCCGCTTACCAGCGCAGCCTGGTCGCGGCCGACGCGCCCTTTGATCGCTGGCGTAACGGTGAAAGCTGGCGCAGGGGCCTCGACGCGCCGGGCATGTCCGCTGCTGCGCAAGAAGGCTTCGAGTTGTTCACCAACAAAGCGGGCTGCGCCCTGTGTCACACGGTGGAGGACAAGTACGCCAACTTCACCGACAACGGCTTCCATGTCATCGGCGCGAGGCGTCGCTTTGGCTTGCCGACGCAGGCTTCAGACGACCCTGACGATGATCTTGGCCGATTCAAGTTCAGTGGCAAGGCAGTCGATCGACGCGCCTTCAAAACCCCGTCGCTGCGCAACATCACCCGCACGCCACCTTACATGCACGACGGCTCGCTGGCCACGCTGGCTGAGGTGATCGACTTCTACGATCGCGGTGGTGGCAACCTGGTGGGCAAGAGTCCGATGCTGCGCAAACTCAATCTGGACGAGCAAGAGAAGGCGGCTCTGATCGCCTTTCTTGAAAGTTTGAACAGTCCGCACTGGGACAAGCTGGTCAGTGATGCAAGGTCGCCGGTACGCAAGGACTGAGCAAAGGGAGTTTGCGGGCAGGCATGGCCATGCCCAACTCAAGCCGCATGAGTCGGTGTCCTTGTATGGCGTTGTCGGGTCCAGAGGCCGGCGCGAGTCAAGGTAGTTGTCGCCTGAGTCACGGCAAGCGTCTGGACGTGGCATCGTGAACTGACGGGGCGAGCGCTCGAACATCGCATGCATGGCGAACGTGGTGGCGATGACCGGCAGGGCAGCGATGACGCCTTAACCCCCAACGAGGCGGAAGTTGTGGGAGCCAAAGCCATGTTCGCTGCCTTCGAGGCGGCACGGCTCCGTGGCGACGATCGCGCGTGCAAGCCGGTTGCGCAACCTGGGCAGGTGAACGATCTAACCAAAGATCTCGGTCTTCGCGCGTTCAACGGCGCGATTGGCGGCGTCGGACCGACACCGTGCGCTTTGCGCTGAAGTAGCGCCAGATCCAGCGCGCCAGTCGGCACGCCGTGGCCGCATCAATACCCGATCGCCGCCCCGTCGCTGCGCGGATCCGACCCGCCATAGCGCATGTCCGATTGCGGGTCGATCACGATGCCGTGGGCGTGGCCTGCCAGTTCGTTCCAGTCGCCCCAGCGGTCGAGGATATGGCCGCGACGCTCCAGTTCGTCGATGGTCGATGGCGGGAAGCGGGCCTCGATATGCAGGGTGTCACGCTCATCACCCAGGCCAAAGCGGCCGGACAGCCAGCGCGGCGCTTCAAGTGCCTCTTGGATGTTGCGTCCGAAATCGAGCAGGTTGACGTAGGTCTGCAGGTGAATCTGCGGCTGGCCATCGGCACCCATGCAACCGATCACGCTCCACAGCTTGTCATTCCTGAAACCGAGCGAGGCGATCAGGGTATGCAGCGGTGTCTTGCCGGGCGCCAGGCTGTTCGGGTGGACCGGGTCGAGCGAGAAGTATGCGCTGCGGTTCTGCAGCACCACGCCGCTGTTGCCGGCCACCACGGCCGAGCCGAAAATGCCGTACAGGCTGTGGATCAGCGATGCGGCGTTGCCTTCGGCATCGACGGCGGCGATGAAAACCGTGTCGCCCTTCAAGCTGCCGTAGGACGGCACCTTGTCCCACGGCAGTGCACGGGCCGGGTCCATCAGGGCGCGGCGCTGGTCGGCATAAGCCTTGGAGATCAGGCGCTCCATCGGCACATCCACAAACAGCGGGTCGCCCAGATGGTGGTCGCGGTCGTGATAGGCGACCTGCTTGGCCTGCACCAGCAGGTGCGCATGGTCGGGCCCGAGGTAGTCGCGCTTGTGCAGTTCGAAGGGTTCGATGAGGTTGAGCATTTCCAGCACCGTGAAACCCTGGGTCGGTGCCGGTGTTTCGTAGAGCGTGAGGTCGCGGTAGCTGCCCTTGAGCGGCGCGCCCCAGCGTGCGTCTTGAGCTGCCAGGTCGCCCATGGTGAAGAAGCCGCCCTTCTCAGTGCTAAAGCGCGCCAGTTCCGCGGCAACCGCGCCTTCGTAGAACCCGGCGCAGCCGCGTTCGGCGATTGCAGTGAGGGTGCGCGCCAGGTTCGGGTTGGTCAGCTTCGATCCGGCACGCGGGACTTTGCCCCCAGGCATGAAGATCGCCATGCTTTCTGCATGCGGCTTCAGGTCGGCTTGCGCGTAGTCGATCCATCCGGCCAGGCGTTCGGTGACCGGAAAGCCGTCGCGCGCATAGCCGATGGCGCATTCCAGGTTGCGGGCCAGCGGCAGGCGGCCATAGGCGGCATGCGCTTCGGCCCAGCTCGCCACCGAGCCCGGCGTGGTGAGGGTGGCCGGCAGGATGCCGCGAAACGGCACTTCGGCATGGCCGCGGCTGGCGAACCAGTCGATGCTGGCGGAGGCCGCCGCTCGGCCGCCGCCGTCGAGATAGCGCACCGCGCCGGTTTTGGCGTCATGGATCAGCCAGAAGGCATCGCCGCCGAGGCCGGTCATGTGCGGATAGAGCACCGCCAGCGCGGCACTGGCGGCGATGGCGGCATCGACCGCCGAGCCGCCGGCGCGCAATGCGTCGACCCCGGCCTGCGAGGCCAGGGCGTGCGGGCAGGTGACCATGCCGTTCGGGCCCATGGTGACGGGGCGGCCGGTGGTGATGTGCATGTTGCGTGATTCCTGTTGGTTTCGAAATGGTGCGTTGTGCGCATTCTCTCGCGTCAAAGTCAGGCATCAAGCTCGGTATCGTTTAGTGCCCATTCAAGGCCGCAGCACGATCTTGGCCGACGCGCTGTTGCCCTGGTCCAGGTCCACAAACGCCTGCGGCCCCTGGGCCAGCGTGCGTTCTTCAACCCAGGCCAGGCTGCCAAACACACCGCGGTGCAACGCGTCGACGGTGGCGCGCAGGTCGGCGGTGGTGTAGGTGTAGGTGCCCAGCAGCGTGATCTCGGCCAGCGTGAGCTTGCGCATGTCGATTTCGCTGGCCCAGTCTTGCAGACCGATGTGCATGATGACGCCGCCGGGTCGGATGCTGGCAAAGGCTTGCTGGCGCGTGATCTTGGCTCCCACGGCGTCCATCACGTAGTCAAAGGCCGACTCTTGCAACGGCTGCTGGCGTGGGTCGATGGCCTTGCAGCCCACCGCGCTTTGCAGCGTTTGGCGGCGCAGCGGGTTGAGTTCGGTCACCGTCAGGTCTGGCACGCCCAGGTGCTTGAGCAACAGCGCCGCCAGCATGCCAATGGCACCGCCGCCGATGACCAGCACCTTGCATTCGTGCAGCGGCCGCACCAGCGCACGCATCGACAAGTTGATGGCGTGCCAGGCGGTGGCCGCGGGCTCGGTCAGCGCGGCGGCGGCGGCCGGCATGTCTTGCGGCATGGCCACCAGGCTGGCGGCGGGGATGCTCATGTACTCGGCGTAAGCGCCGGGCCGTGTCATGCCCACCATGGTGCGGTTGCTGCACAGGTTGTTGCGGCCCTGCACGCAGTAGTCGCAGATACCGCAGGTGATCAGTGGGTTGCCGGTCCAGCGGGTGCCCACGTCAAACCCGCGGGCTGCAGATTGGGTGATGGCGCCGACAAACTCGTGGCCCAGCACCAGGCCAGGTTGGCGGCGCGGGTCGTGGCCGTGCCAGGCGTGCATGTCGGAGCCGCAGATGCCCACCGCTTCGATCTTCAGCACCACGTCGCCGCTGACCAGTTCGGGCATCGGGCGGTCTAGCAATTGCAGCTCGCCGGGTTGGGTGTAGACCAAAACCTTCATGCGGTTTTTCCTTGGCTGTCTTGGATGGCGGCGCGCAACAGGTCCACCATGCGGTCGATGTCTTGCGGGGTGCTGGTGAAGGGCGGTGCCAGCACCACCGTGTCGCCTGGCGCTCGGGTCAGCAGGCCGCGGTCAAAGGCGGCGACCTGGGTGGCGTTGCCACGCGCGCCCGGTGCGCCTGGCTGGGGTGCCAGTTCAATGCCAGCAGCCAAGCCGATGTTGCGGATGCTGACCACGCCGGGGGCGTCGGCCAGCGAATGCACCGCATCTTCAAAGTGTGGGCTGAGCGAGCGCACACGCTCAGGCAGCGCTTCTTCGTCCAGCACGTCCAGCATGGCCAGCGCGGCGGCGCAGGCCAGTGGGTGGCCCGAGCAGGTGTAGCCGTGCATCAGTTCGGACACATGCGCCGGGCCGTGCATCAACGTGTCGTGGATGGCGCGGCTGACGATCACGCCGCCCAGCGGCGCAGCGCCGTTGCTCACGGTCTTGGCGAACAAGATCATGTCGGGCACCACGCCCAAGGCCTGCGCTGCAAACATCGAGCCCAGGCGGCCAAAGCCGGTGATCACCTCGTCAAAGATCAGCAGCAGCCGGTGGCGGTTGCAGATGTCGCGCAGCCGCTGCAGGTAGCCCACCGGCGGCACCAACACGCCGGTAGAACCGGCAAAGGGCTCGACGATGACGGCGGCGATGTTGCTGGCGTCGTGCAGCGCGATGATGCGGGTTTCCAGCTCATCGGCCAGCTCGGCGCCGGTGGCAGGCTGGCCACGAACAAAGGCCTGCGGTGTGCCGTTCCAGGCCGGGTTCCAGGTCGACTGCAGGTGGTCGGCGCGCAGCATCGCGCTGCCAAAGACGCGGCGGTTGTTGAGCATGCCGCCCACCGAGATGCCACCAAAACCCACGCCATGAAAACCGCGCTCGCGGCCCACAAACAGCTGGCGCTGGCCTTCGCCGCGTGCGCGGGCGTGGGCCAAGGCAATTTTCATCGCGGTGTCGCACGCCTCGCTGCCGCTGTTGACCAGAAACACGCGGTCCAGGCCCGGTGGCGCCAGTGCCGCAATGCGTTCAGCCAGTGCAAAGGCGCCCGGGTGGCCGACCTGGAAGTTGGATGCAAAGTCCAGCGTGTCGATTTGCCGCTTCATGGCTTCGGCAATCTTGGGGTGGCGGTGGCCCGCGCCCACACACCACAGGCCCGACGTGCCGTCCATCACTTCGCGGCCGTCGGCCGTGCGGTAGTTCAGGCCCTGCGCCGAGACCACCAGCCGCGGCTCGGACTTGAACTGCCGGTTGGGTGTGAAGGGCATCCAGAAGGCGTCCAAAGAGGCAGGATTCATGGCGTGTGGTTCATCCTCTATCAAGCTTCTCGCCGCGGAACCGGCTTCGCCGGGCCGCAGGCGGACGGCCCCCTTGGGGGATAGCGAGCGACAGCGAGCTTGGGGGCTCCATCACTTGGCGGTAAAGCCGCCGTCCACCATCAGCGTTTGGCCGGTGATGTAGCTGGATGCATTGCTGGCCAGGAACACCGTCGCGCCATACAGGTCTTCCAGCGTGCCGTTGCGGCCGGCGCAGGTTTGTGCGGCGTTGCGTGCAGCCAGCTCGGGGTTGTTGAAGACGGCAGCCGTCAGCGGCGTGGGGAAAAAGCCCGGGCCGATGGCGTTGCAGGTGATGCCCTGGGCCGACCACTCCTGCGCGATGGCTCGGGTGAGCTGCACCACGCCGCCTTTGCCAGCACCGTAGGGCGCGCTGTTGGGGAAGGCGCGCCAGCTTTGCAAGGACGCGATGTTGATGATGCGGCCCCAGCCACGCTGGGCCATGCCCGGGGCCAGGGCTTGGGTCAGGAAAAAGGGCGCGCTCAAGTGCAGCGCCAGCTGCGTTTGCCAGGCTTCGGGCGTCACGTCACCAAATGGCTGGCGCAGGTTGACACCGGCTGCGTTGACCAGGATGTCGACGCCGCCCAGCTTGGCTTCAGCGGCTTGAGCCACGCCGCGCAGGCCGTGTGCGTGGCTCAGATCAGCGGCCAGGCTTTGCGCGTCGATGCCGTCGGCCTGCAGCCGCTGCACAGCGGCCTGCAAGTCAGCGTCGCGCCGGGCTACCAGCAGCACCTGCGCACCGGCCAGACCCAGGGCCCGGGCCATGGCCTGGCCAATGCCTGAATTGCCACCGGTGACCAGCGCACGCCGGCCTTGCAGGTCAAAGAGTGCGGCCAGTTTCATGGGTGGTGAGGGGCAAGGGCAAGGGCAAGGGCGGGGGCAAGGGCAGGGACAGCGGCGGAGGCGGGGGGAGATTCAGGCCGTGCCAAGCGCTGGCGGGTGTTTGCGCTGGTGTCCGGCCTGGGCCTGGGCCTACACCGTCACCGGTACGCCCAGGTCGAACGCCTGGCCAGGGTAGTACTTGGCCAGCCGGTCGTCGGCTGTGCGGGCGTGCCCTTCCATGCCTTCCAGGCGTGAGATGCGCGCCGTGACTTCACCGATGTCGCGCGCCGCTTCACGGGTCATGCGTTGCCAGGTCAAGGTCTTCATGAACTTGTGCACCGACAGGCCGCCCGAATAGCGCGCCGCGCCCTTGGTGGGCAGCACGTGGTTGGGGCCGCTGGCCTTGTCGCCAAAGGCCACGGTGGTTTCTTCGCCCAGGAACAGCGACCCGTAGCAGGTCAGGTTTTCCAGCCACCAGTCGAGGTCGCGCGTGTGCACTTCCAGGTGTTCGCTGGCATAACGGTCAGACAGTGCGGCCATTTCTTCGCGGGTGCTGCACAGCATGACTTCGCCATAGTCACGCCAGGCGCAACCGGCGGCGTCGCGGGCGATGGGCGGCAGGGTGGCCACCAGCTCGGGTACCCGCTTCATCACCGCCCGCGCCAAGGGCTCGCTGGTGGTGAACAGCCAGGCGGGTGACTCGTGGCCGTGCTCGGCCTGACCGACCAGGTCGCTGGCCACGATTTCCGGGTCGGCGCTGTCGTCGGCGATCACCGCCACTTCAGAGGGGCCGGCAAAGACGTCGATGCCGACCTGGCCGAACAGGGTACGCTTGGCCTCGGCCACAAACTTGTTGCCCGGGCCCACGATCACGTCGGCCGGCTTGCCGGTGAACAGGCCACCGGCCATGGTGGCAATGGCCTGCACGCCACCCAGCGTCATGATCACGTCGGCGCCAGCGCGGTTGAAGGCGTAGAGCAGGTAGGGGTGCATGGGCCCGCCGCGAAACGGCCCCGAACACGCGATGATGGTCTTGACGCCCGCCGCCTTGGCCGTGGCCACGCCCATGTAGGCCGAGGCAATGTGGGCATAACGCCCAGCCGGTGCGTAACAGCCGGCCACGTTGACCGGCAAGACACGCTGACCGGCCGTGACACCGGCGTGCAGACCGACTGAAAACTCCTGCAGCGACTGGCGCTGGGCGTGGGCGAAGTTGCTGACCTGCTCAATCGCAAAGTCGATGTCACGGCGCACCTGTTGCGGTACTTCTTCGGCGCGGGCGTTGATTTCCGCCGCGCTCAGCACGATCTCGCCGTCCCACTGGTCCAGCTTCTTGGCATAGGCGCGCACGGCGGCTTCGCCGTCGCGCCCAATCTGGGCCAGCATGTCCGTCACCACCGCCTGGGCCGTGGCGGTTTCGGTCTCGGGCGTCTTGCTCGCCTTCTTGAGGTAGGTGATGGTCATGGTGGCTTTCGCTGTGCTTGCGATGTGCTTACGCTGTGTTTTTGCGGTGCAGGTGCGTTGCAGGTCTGTGCTTACTTGCTGTTGTTGGCAAATTCGCGCAGCTTGGCGTCGGCTTGCACGCGCTTCATGAAGGCGTCGGTGATGAAGTCGGCCGCTGCGGGCGTGGTTTGCAGCGCGCCGGTGCCACGCATGAAGACCGCGATCTGGTCAAACCAGCCGTCCATCTGCGAGCCGCCACGGGCGCGGTCCATGGCCGTCAGCTGCTGTGCCAGCGTGAAGGTCGGGCGGGTGTCGAACTCTTTGTTCATCGACGCGTCGCTGATGGCCACACCGCCCTGGGCGTAGAACTTTTTCATCATCTCGATGGCGGCCGGCTTGTTGGCGTTCATCCAGCTCCAGGCGCGCAGGTAGACGGCCAGGAACTTGGCCACGTTCTGCGGGTTTTGTTCGGCGTATTCACCGCGCGCGATCAGGGCACCCGGCACCACCGCGCCACCTTCCTTGCCCGAGCACAGTACCTTGGCGCCGGCCTTTTCTTCCAGCGTGTAGATGTTGGGTGCCCACAGGCCCGCCAGGTCGGCGTTGTTGCTGGACAGCGCCGAGATGATCTCGGCCTGGCCCATGTTCTTCAGCACCACGTCGGCCTTGTTGATGCCCCACTTCTTCAGGCAGGACTGCACGGCGTAGTCACCGGTGCTGTTGGCGGTGAGCAAAATGGTTTGGCCCTTGATGCTGCCGGGGTCCTTGGCGAACTTGTCGGCCAGTTCCTTGCGCGCCAGCAGCGCGTTGCCAGCCGATTCGTCGTTGGACAGACCGATGGTCTTGATGCCAAAGCGCACATGGCCCAGCACCGCCGGCACCGAGCCCGTGCCGCCCACGTCCCAGCTCTTGCTGGCCACCGCGGCAATTTGCGGCACGCCGGCGGGGAAGGTGCTGAAAACGGGCTTCAGGCCGACTTCAGCCCACCAGTTTTTCTCGGTGGCCACAAAGAAGGGCAGGGCCCAGTACAAGGCGGGCTGGTAGCTGACCTTGATTTCTTCCAGTGCCTGGGCCTGGGCGGCGGGTGCCATCAGCAGGGCGGTGGCCATCGCGGCCAGGGTGAGCTTGATCTTCATAGCGGGTCTCCTGTATCGGTCTTGGGGGTGGGACGGGCGAAGGTGAGTCGAGAAGGTGAGTCGAGAAGGTGAATCGGAAAGGTGAACGGGAAAGAGGTCTGCTCAGTGCGCATCCGCGGCGCCCGAACTGCGCAGCAGCTTCCAGACATGCGAGCGCAGGTGCACAAAACTGGGCTGGTCCATCACGTCTTCGATGCGGGCGTGCTGGTCCCAGTTTTCCTGCGTGCGGATGCTCTTGACGTCAATGATTTCGCGGATGGTGCCGGGCCGCCCGGTCATGACCACGATGCGGTCGGCCAGGTAGACCGCTTCTTCCACCGCGTGGGTGATGAACAGCACCGTGCGCGGGTGCTGGCGCGCCAGGCGCACCAGTTCTTCCTGCATCACCACGCGGGTCTGTGCGTCCAGCGCACCAAAGGGCTCGTCCATCAACAAGACCTTGGGGTCCAGCACATAGGCCCGCGCAATGGCCACCCGTTGCTGCATGCCGCCCGACAGCTGGTGCGGGTAGGCCTGCTCGTAGCCGTGCAGGCCCATCAAACCGATGTAGTGCTCGATGCGGCGGGTGCGCTCGGCCTTGTCCACACCGAGTGAGATCAAACCGAATTCAACGTTGTCCCACACCGTCTTCCAGGGGAAGAGCGCGAAGGCCTGGAACACCACCGCACGGTCGGGCCCGGGTTGGGTGACGATTTCAGCGTCGACGCTGACGGTGCCGCCGGTGGGGTGTTCCAGGCCCGCGGCCATGCGCATGCAGGTGGTCTTGCCGCAGCCCGAGGGGCCGACGATGGCCACAAACTCGCGGTCTTGCACCACCAGGTTGACGTCCTTCAACGCCACAAAGGCCTTGCCGTTTTGGTGGAACACACGTTCCACGCCTGAAAAGTTGATGGTGGCCAAAGCGCTGCTTCCTTCGGTTCTTGCTGCGAATGTCGTGGAGCTTCTACAAACCGCGGCGGTCTTCGATGAACTGCTGCAGGCGACGCAGCGCGATGTCAATCAGCACGCCCACCACGCCAATCGCCACCATGCCGCTCATCACGGTGGCGGTCGACACCGAAGCCTGCCCCTTGACCATCAGGTAACCCACGCCGCTGGACGCCACGATCAGTTCGGCCCCCACCAGCGACTGCCAACCCAGGCCGGCCGAGATGCGCAGGCCGGCCACGATGGACGGCACCGCCGCCGGCAGCAGCACCTGGGTCATGGCGCGCAAATGGCTGGCGCCCAGCATCTGCGCGGCTTCGATGTACTTGCGGTCCACGTTCTTGGCGCCGCGGTAGGTGTTGATCAGGACCGGCGGAAACGCCCCCATGAAGATGATCAGCACCGGCCCGCCAATGCCAGTGCCAAACCACAGCGCTGCAAAGGGCACCCAGGCGATGGGCGCGACAAAACGGATGGCGTCGAAGGCCGGCGACACGATGCGGTCGACCCAGACAAACCAGGCCATCAGCAGGCCCAGCGGAATGCCCACCAGCACGGCCAACAAAAAGCCGGTGGCAAAACGTTGAAAGCTGGACAGCAGGTGCTGGAACAGCGTGAAGCCGGCAAAGGGCTCCACCACCAGCTGCGCAAAACGCTGCACCACGTCCCACGGCGCGGGCAGGAAGTTGCGCGACGTCAGGCCCGACAGCGCGGCCACCGACCAGATCAGCAAAAACACCCCCGTCCCCAGCAGCGTGAGCTGGGCGGTGCGCGCGGCGGGCAGTGGGGGTTGCAGCATCAATGGCGCCCGGCCGTCCGAAGCCATTGAGCGCCCCCTTGGGGGGGCGCGAGCGAATGCGAGCTTGGGGGCTTCATCTCAACTGGTTTTCCACGGCATGACGCGCTGTTCCAGCCAGGCCAAGCCTTGGGTCATGAGCCAACCGCACAAGGCCACACTGATCATGCCGACCAGGATCATGGCCGGATAGATGTCCTGGCTGGCCTGGTTCAGGATCTGGCCCAGGCCTTGCACCGCGCCCACCAGTTCAGCCGCCACCAGGGTGGTCCATGAGGCCTGCAGCGACAGCCGCAAACCGGTGAAGATGCTGGGCAGGGCGCCCGGAATCAGCACTTCGGGCCAATAGCGCCAACCTTTGACGCCGAGCATGGCCGCGGCTTCAAAGATCGGCTTGTCGATCTGGCGCACGCCGGCATAGCTGTTGATGACCGAGGGCACAAACGCCGCGAAGAAGATGACCATCATCTTGGCTGAGTTGCCCAGGCCCAGCCAGACGATGGCCAGCGGTATCCAGGCCAGCGGTGGTATCGGCCGCAGCAGCAGGAAGACCGGGTTGACCAGTGCTTCCACGGTGCGGCTGGCGCCCATGGCCAACCCCAACGTGACGCCAATGCTTGAAGCCACCACAAAGCCCATCGTCACCAGCAAGACGCTGGTCAGCACGTGCTGGTGCAGGCGGCCGTTGCTGTAGCCCTCCACGGCAATCTGCTTGAAGGCCAGCGCCACTTCCAGCGGCACGGGAAAGCGCGCCGCGGAGATCACGCCCCACACCGCGGTGAGCAGGTGCCAAATCAGCACCACTGCCAACAGGGCGCCCAGCACGGTGCCCAACGTCAGCAGGGGGTGGCGGGTGGCGACGGGCTTGCTCAACAGCGCTCCGCGTCCGGTCCAGACCGGTCGTTTCCTTCGAGTCGCCCAACAGATGAAGGATGGGTACCTGGTGAACAGTGCCGGCGACGTGCAAGGTCCAAGCGCCCGGGCGGGGCGTCGTGGGAGCTTGTAATCGATTTCAGCATCCCGCCATCTTCTGACCAAGCTGAAGGCCCGTCAAGTAACCGATATTGGGTGATTACCCTGCTAATCAGTTGCAGGAATCTGGTTCCACCGGCACCGGCTCAGAGCAGAAAACGCTTACATTTAGCCCCATGCTGCTGCGCGAATCCGCCCTGCCCAACATCGAAGACGTGGCGCGCGCGGCTGGGGTGTCCACCGCCACCGTGTCGCGGGTGCTGAACAAGCCTGAGTCGGTGCGCGAGCCTTTGCGCACGCGGGTCTTGCAGGCCGTTGCTGAGCTGGGCTATGTGCCGCACGCCGGGGCCCGTGCGCTGAAGTTGCAACGCAGTGGCACCGTGGGTGCGGTGTTTCCCACCATCGACAACGCCATCTTCGCCAAGGCCATCGACGCACTGCAGCAACGGCTGGCCGACGCCGGTCTGCAGCTGTTGATCGCCACCAGCAACTACAACCCCGATACCGAAGCGCAGCAGGCGCTGAACCTGGTCACGCGCGGGGCCGACGCGCTGGTGCTGGTGGGTGCAGGCCAGAACGCCGAGCTGCTGGGCATGCTGCGCCAGCGTGAACTGCCCACCGTGCACACCATGATTTACCCGGCACCACCCGGCCTGGTCTGCGTGGGTTTTGACAATGCGCGCGCCATCGGCCTGGCGGTGCGCTACCTGCTGGACCTGGGCCACCGCCGCATTGCCATGCTGGCGGGTATTTCCCACCGCAACGACCGCGCAGCGGCGCGCATTGAAGGTGTTCGGCAAGCCTTGAAAAAGGCCGGCCTGTCGCTGGCGCCGCAGCACCTGGTGGAACGGCCCTATGGCCTGGCCGAGGCCCGCGAAGGCCTGCGCGCGTTGATGGGCAGCAAACCCGCGCCCACCGCCATCGTCTGCGGCAACGATGTGCTGGCGATGGGCGCCTTGCTTGAAGCCCAGAAGCTGGGCATAACCGTGCCTCAGGCGCTGTCCATCGTGGGCTTTGACGACCTGGAGATGGCGCGTCACATCCAGCCTGCATTGACGACCTTGCATGTGCCGACCCAGCTGCTCTGGCACACCGTGGCCGACCGGGTGATTGCGGCACTGGAACAGGCGCCGGTGCAGGTGGCCACCGAGGTTGACGTGGAGCTGGTGGTGCGCGAATCGACCGGGGCGGTGCCCAAGGCCCCACGAAAAGGCCGCTGATCGTGCGGCCCCTGTCAGCCCTTGTCAAACCGTCTCAGCCCGAATCAGCGCGTGGTGGACGTGCTGCCGCGTGCCACCAAAGCCCAGGGCAGGGCTGCGGGCACGGCCGCCTTGGCGTGGCGCAGCGCGTCCAGCAATGACCGGGCGGTCTCAGCGCCAATGGCGTGGCGCGGCAGCTGCACGCTGCTCAAGGCCGGGCTGAGTTGGCGGGCAATGGCAAAGTCGCCGAAGCCCAGCAAAGCCAGGCGTTCGGGCACCGCCACCTGGCGCCTTGTGGCCTCGAGCAGCGCACCGCTGGCCAGGTGGTCGTTGGCAAAGGCCGCAGCGGTGATGGCAGGCGGCCCGGCGCGCATCAGTTCGCCCAGCACCTGGCGGCCGGCGTCAAAGGCGTCGCCTGCGGGGGCCACCAGCACCGTCACTTGGGCGCCCGCTTCACGCGCTGCACGGGCGAAGGCCAGGCCACGTTCGTGGGCGCGGTAGTCCTCGGCCACGCCGCTGTCCACATAGGCCAACTGCCGGTGGCCGGCGGCCAGCAGGTGCTGGGCCATGGCCCGGCCCACCTGGTCGTGGTTGAAGCCGATCTGGGTGAAGCTGTGGCGCCTGGAGCCAGGCTCGGGTGGGTGGTGGTCCCAGATCTCGATCACCGGGGTTCCGGCGGCCTTGGCGTTGGCCAGCAGCATCAGCGCGCCGGGTGAGTGGCGTCGCCCGGTGACCACCACGGCGGCCGGGTGCCAGCCCATCAAGGCGCGCAGCTGGTGTTCTTCACGCTCTTGGGAATAGCCCGTGCTGGCGATCAGCAATTCAAAGCCCGCAGCCTGCAGGCCGTCGCTCAGGCCCTGGGCGGTTTCGGCAAAGATCGAGTTGGCCAGGTTGGGCAACAGCGCGGCCACGATGTTGCTGACACCGCTGGCCAGCAGGCCGGCCTGCTTGTTGGGCACGTAGCCGGTTTGCGCCAGCGCCGTGCGAATGCGCTCGGCGGTGTCGGGTGCCACCACGCCGGGCTCGCGCAGGAAGCGCGACACGGTGATGGACGTGACACCCGCCGCCGCGGCCACGTCTTGCAAGGTCACCCGACCATGGCCGCGGCGGGCCTGGCGAGCGGTGGAGGTGGTGGGTGAATCGGACATGGGGTTGCAGCGGCTGAGCGTAACGCGGGTCTCGCACCGGGTTAGTCTCGATAGACTCACGCCCCACGCGCCCCTAATGTTAGCGGTAACAGAGACCCCTTCCACAGCATGACGAGTCCCCCCGTGCCCCTTCGCAGCAGCCGCTGGTTTGCCGCCAACGACATGCGCGGTTTTGCGCACCGCCAGCGCATGCAGCAAATGGGTTTGCGCCGCGAAGACGTGGTGGGCCGGCCCATCGTGGCCATCGTCAACACCTGGAGCGACCTCTCACCCTGCCACGCCCACCTGCGTGAACGGGCCGAGGCCGTCAAGCGCGGCGTGCTGCTGGCCGGTGGCATGCCGTTTGAGTTGCCTGCCATGAGCCTGGGCGAGGTGATGGTCAAACCCACCACCATGCTTTACCGCAACTTCCTGGCGATGGAAGTCGAAGAGCTGCTGCGCAGCCTGCCGATCGACGGTGCGGTGCTGCTGGGCGGTTGCGACAAGACCACGCCGGGCCTGTTGATGGGCGCCATCAGCATGGGCTTGCCCGCGCTCTTCTGTTCGGCCGGGCCGATGCTGAACGACCGCCACCAGGGCAAGACGGTGGGTGCCGGAACCCACACGCGGATCTTCTGGGACGACTACCAGGCCGGCAAGATTGCCGACGCTGACTGGGTCAAGCTGGAAGCCCGCATGACCCGCAGCCCAGGCACCTGCAACACCATGGGCACCGCCAGCACCATGACCGCCATTGCCGAGGCGCTGGGCATGGCACTGCCCGGCAGCACCAGCATCCCGGCCATGGACGCCGCGCATCCGCGCATGGCCGCCGACTGCGGCGAACGCATCGTGGGCATGATCGCCGAAGACCTGCGACCGCAGCGCATCCTGACGCGCGGCGCCTTCATCAACGCTGCGGTGGTGCAGATGGCGCTGGGCGGCAGCACCAACGCCTGTGTGCACATCATTGCGATGGCGCGGCGCGCAGGGGTTGAACTGACGCTGGCCGACCTGGACGCGGTGGCGCGGCGCGTGCCGGTGCTGGTCAACCTCTTCCCCAGCGGCGACCGGCTGATGGAGGATTTTTACTACGCCGGTGGTTTGCCGGCCTTGATGAACCGCTTGCGCGGCGAGCTGCAGCTGGGCGAGCTGACGGTGACCGGCCGCACCGTCGGTGAGAACATCACCGGCCAGCAGGTCATCGACGACGACGTGATCCGCCCCTTGAGCAACCCCGTCAGCGCCAGCGCGTTGGCCGTGTTGACCGGCAACTTGGCGCCCAACGGCGCCGTCATCAAACCCAGCGCGGCCACACCGCGCTTGCTGCAACACCGTGGCCGTGCGCTGGTGTTTGACAGCCAACCGCAGATGCTGGCCGCGATGGCCGACCTGGACCTGGACGTGGACGAGGACACCGTGCTTATTCTTCGTTATGCCGGCCCGGTGGGTGCGCCGGGCATGCCCGAATGGGGTGGCCTGCCGATCCCCAAGAAACTGCTGCAGCGTGGCGTACGCGACATGGTGCGCCTGTCGGACGCGCGCATGAGCGGCACCCACTATGGCAGCTGCATCCTGCACGCCAGCCCCGAAGCAGCCGTCGGCGGGCCCTTGGCCCTGGTGCAGACGGGCGACTGGATCGAACTGGACGTGCCGGCCCGCAGCATCCGCATGGACGTGCTTGATGACGAACTGGCACGCCGCCGCGCGGCCTGGACGGCACCGGTGCAACCGTTTGGCCGCGGCTGGACCCAGCTCTATCAACGCCATGTGACCCAGGCCCACGAGGGCTGCGACCTGGACTTCTTGCAAAGCGGCCCGCCCACACCCGAGCCGGTCATTTATTGAGACCGATGACAGGCTGATCTGGGCCCGTTTACCTGAAAGCAACGCGATGAATCCGTTTCAACAATTGCTGGCTGACCGTGCCCAGCGCGTGCCCATCGGCACCTGGGTGATGTCGGCCAGCCCGATCGTGGCCGAAGCCATCGGCACGGCCGGTTTCGACTGGGGCGTGATCGACATGGAGCACACGCCGCTGGACCTGATGGACCTGGTGCACATGCTGCAGGCGGTGGGCAACACGCGCATGGCGCCGCTGGTGCGGGTGCCCTGGAACGACACTGTCCACGTCAAAAGGGTGCTCGACGCCGGTGCGCATTCGCTGCTGTTTCCCTTCATCCAAAACGCAGAAGAAGCGCGCCAGGCCGTGGCCGCCACACGCTATGCGCCTGAGGGCGTGCGTGGCATGGCGGGCATGAGCCGGGCTTCCCGTTTTGGCACCGTCCCCGACTTTTTCAAGCAGGCCAACGCCAACGTCTGTGCGGTGCTGCAGATGGAAACGCCCGAGGCCATTGCCCGGCTGGAAGAGATTGCTGCGGTGCCGGGTGTGGGCGCGCTGTTTGTCGGGCCGGGTGACTTGTCAGGCTCGATGGGCCACGTGGGCAACCTCACGCACCCTGAAGTGATGGCCTTGATGGAAAGCGCCGGTCAACGCGCCAATCGCTTGGGCATGCCGATAGGCACCGTGGGCGGCACGCCCGAGGTGGTGGCCCAATACCGTGCCATGGGCTACGACTTTGTCGCGGTGGCTTCCGACCTGGGTTTGCTGATGCGCTCTGCACAAGCTGCCGCGCAGGCGCTGCGTGCCATCGACAAGCCCGGCGCCCCACAGCCGGCCGCTGTGAAGCCCCAAGGCTACTGACATGGCTGGCGTCGACCTTCAAGGCGTCACCAAGAGCTACGACGGCAAGACGCGGGTCATCCACGGCATTGACCTGGAAATCCGCCACGGCGAGTTTGTGGTTTTTGTCGGCCCCAGTGGTTGCGGCAAGAGCACGCTGCTGCGCATGATTGCGGGGCTCGAGCCGATCAGCGGCGGGCAGGTGCGCATTGACGGCCAGGTGGTCAATGACCTGCCGCCGCGCAGCCGCGACATCGCGATGGTGTTCCAGGACTATGCGCTGTACCCGCACAAGACGCTGTATGAAAACATGGCCTTTGGCCTGCGTCTGCGCAAGACACCCGATGCAGAGATCGAACGCCGTGTGATGGACGCCGCCAAGCTGCTGCGCATCGACCACATGCTGCAACGCCGCCCGGCCGCGCTCAGCGGCGGCCAGCGCCAGCGGGTGGCCATTGGCCGCGCCATCGTGCGCGAGCCCAAGGTGTTCTTGTTTGACGAGCCGCTGAGCAACCTGGACGCACAACTGCGCAATGAAATGCGCAGCGAGATCAAGCGCCTGCACCAGCGTTTGGGTGCCACCATCATCTACGTCACCCACGACCAGACCGAGGCCATGACGCTGGCCGACCGCATCGCCGTGCTCTCGGGTGGGCACAAGATGCAGTACGACACACCGGACGCCATCTACAACCGGCCGGCTGCGCTGTTTGTGGCCGGCTTCACGGGCGCACCGCCGATGAACCTGGCCAACTGCAGCTTGAGCGACGGGCGTGTTGACCTGGGCGGTGCGCAGATCGTGGTGCCGGCTGAATTGGCCCAGCGCGCATCGTCGACGGCCACGCTGAAGTTCGGTGTTCGTCCCGAGAACTTGAACTTGTCACCAGCCAGCGCAGACGCCCAACGCGTGGCCGCCGAAGTGTCCTTGCTGGAACCCTTGGGCGCGGAGACGCTGGTCACGCTGCGCATCGGCCAAGCCGAGATGGTGGCGCGGGCGCCAGCCTCCTTCATACAGAAGCCCGGCTCATCGTTGGACGTGTATCTCAGCCCGCACCACCTGCACCTGTTTGACGCCACCAGCGGCGTCGCGATTTAAGGAGACTGCCATGTCCAACGTCTACAACTTCCCGGTCAGCTTGCCCGTCAGTTTGCCCATTAGCTTGCCGATCCACCGACACCTCAACCGCGTCATCTACCGCCTCATCAGCCGCCGCCTGTCATGGACCGCGCTGCTTGCCGCCGCGCTGATCACCACACCGCTGGCCAGCCTGGCGCAGACCAAGCTGCGCGTGTTCTCAGGCGGCCAGCAGCAGCGGCCCGACCTGATGAAGCGCCTGTTTGAGGACTACAGCAAGAGCAACCCCGGCGTGACCATCGAAGTCGAGACCGGTGGTTCCACCAGCGAGTTGCAGCGCCAGTACCTGAGCACGGTGCTCAACGCCAAAGATCCCACCATCGACATCTACCTGATCGACATCGTCAACCCGGCGCAGTACTACGGCGCCGGCTGGCTGGAGCCGCTGAACGCCTATGTGGGCGACGGCGCCACCGCAATGAAGCCCTACCTGTCGGTCTACGCCAGCTCCAACGTGGTGGACGGCAAGGTGGCGGCCATGCCGGCCTTTGCCGACGCGATGTTCATGTACTACCGCAAGGACCTGCTGGCCAAACACGGCGTGGCCGAACCCAAGACCTGGGACGAACTGGCCGCCGCAGCCAAGAAGATCACCGCCGCCGAAGGCAACCCGCAGTTGCAGGGCTTGTCTATCCAGGGCGCGCCGATCGAGGGCGCGGTGTGCACCTTCTTGCTGCCCTACTGGAGCCAAGGCAAGGAGTTCAACGATGCGTCAGGCAAGCTGACCTTGGACCGCGCTGCGGCCGCCAAGGGCCTGCAGCAATGGCTGAGCCTGGTCGACGCCGGTGTGGTCAAGAAAAACGTGGCCGAGGTCAAGACCGGTGACACCGTCAATGAATTCAAGGCCGGCCAGGTGGTGTTTGGCATCAACTGGGGCTTTGCCTGGGACCGCTTCAAGGACGACGCCGACTCCAGCGTCAAAGGCAAGGTGGGTGTGATGCCCTTGCCCGCCATGGCCGGTGGCAAGAGCGCCACCTGCATTGGCGGCTGGCAGTGGGCGGTCAGCGCTTTTAGCAAGAACAAGGCCGAGGCCGCCAAGCTGGTCAAGCACATGGCCAGTGCGCAGGCCAGCAAGTTCTTGGCGGTGGAAGGTTCGCTCTTGTC
>JAYVSX010000213.1:0-45929 GCA_043774975.1 Rubrivivax sp. | reverse complement strand
GGGCGCGATCGGCGATGCACTGCACGCCATCAGCTGCGCGGCTGGCTACAACATCCGCTGGTTGATGCGGGCCATCGTGGCACAAGCCGCCAAGGCCGCTAAGGCGGCTTTTTTGGCCCTCTCAAACCCCGTCCTGTATGGGCTGAACAGCGCGATGGACGCATTGATCGACTTGCGCGATGTGCTCGGCTTGATCAGGATTGCGGTGCGCGCCCAGCCTTGGCCGGCCGTTGTCAGCGCTAACCGCCAGCTTGTCGGTCGGTTCGCGCTGAAACGGGGTTTTGCAGGGCCGACTACATGTAGTCCGCCACGTCGCCTTCGGTGACGACCGTCGTGCCCCGCTCCCAGGTGCGCGTCTCGCCCAGCTTGGCCAGTTCGGCCAGGATTTCGTCCGCTTGCTGCACCGTCGCTGCGCCGTCCATTCCTTCTCCTGGCTGGCCTCTGAGCCCCCGCGACTGTAGCGGCGGACTCCGCGCGGTCACTATTGAACCCAGACGTGTCGGCGCAGCCAGGGGCCGCGACCATACCGGCACCGGTCGGCCATCGCCGATCGACGAGGAGAGCCCATCATGTCCGCCCTATCCGTGCTGACCCACGCCTTCGCTCCCGCTGCCGCGCGCCGCGCCTTCCCGCTGGCCAGCGCCGTCATAGGCCTGGCGCTGCTGGCGGGGCTTGCCGGCGTGTTGTCGCTCAACGGCCTGTTGGGCTCCCTGCCGCAAGCGAGCAGCGCCGACGCGCGCCTGGCGCCCCTCGTGATGGCCATGCCTTCCGCGCAGGCGAGCGGCATGACACGCGCCGGCACCACCGTGCCCGACGCGAGCACGGTGTTCGCCGGGCGCGAAGAGGTGATCGAGGAACCGGCGCCGACGTTCTGAGCGTCGACGCGCCGCGCGCGGGGTGGTTGAACGCACCTCGCGCGACCCGCAGACCCAAGCCACACTTACCGGAGGTCACGCCATGTCTATGGCCACCTTCAAATGGCTCCCTGTTGTCTTGCTGGTGCTGGGCTTGCATGTGCCCAGCGCGTTTGCGCAGTCGGCACCCGGCGCTGGCCAAGGCCGGCGCCATGCCCCATGCGCGGCTGGCGCCGACCGCGTCGCAGTGAGCGACGCGACAAGCTTGAACCACGCCTCCGGGAGCACGTCGCGACGCTCGGTCGCACAGCCATCAGCGCAGGGTCTGTGAAAGAAATTCACAGCCACCTTTCAGACGGTTCCCGAGGCCGTATCGCGCTTGTCGAGGAGCTGTCATCCGCGAGCCGTTGACACGTTCCGTCGGCAGCGACAGCATCCACTGCCGAACCGGCAGCTTGTCAATTTTGTGGATGGCGTGGCCTTGGCGGTTGTCACCATTTTGAAGTTGGCTTACCATGTGTCTTACTCTGTTTGAGGCAAACCATGGAAACCATCACCCTGTCCAGCAAGGGCCAGCTGGTCATTCCCAAGGCCATTCGACACAGCGCGCACCTGGCACCAGGGGACGTGTTGTCAGTGCGCTATGTGGATGGTGAGATCCGCCTCAAGCCAGTGACCGGGGTGATGCCCACTTCACTGGCCGAGGTGGCTGGTTGCCTGGCCAAGCCGGGGCGAAAGCCGCTTGGCGAGGCGCAAACCCAAGCCGCCATCAAGGCCCGACTCAAGGCCAAGTTCAAGGTGGCGACTGCAGCGGCATGATTGCGCTCGACACCAACCTGCTGGCGTGCCTGTTGCTGCGCGACCATAAAAAGCAGCACGCTCGCGTGGTGCAGTTGCTGGCCAGCAAGCAGGACTTCACCGCCCCAGTGACCGCCATGCTTGAACTGGTCTGGGTGCTTGAAGTCAACGGCTGTAGCACCGACGATATCGTGCGTGGCCTGAGTCTCCTGCTGGGTTTGCCTAACTTCAAACCGCAGCAGGCTGACGCGCTGCGCCAGGCACTGCTTGGCTATGCCCAGGGACTGGACTTTGCCGACGCCCTGCACCTGGCTTTGAGTCACGGCAGTCAAGAGCTGGCGACTTTTGACAAGGCCTTTGCCCGCAAGGCGGGCAAGCTGGGGTTGATGCCGCCGGTGGTGGCTGTTTAGGCGTTGCGTCCCGCGGCATGTTGCGCAAGCGCCCCGCGCCAAAGCGACAATGAAGCTGCCGCTCCTGTGATGACCGGTCACGGGAGGCTGCGCGATGCAGCACAGCATGAACGACCAGGACATTGAAGCCTGCCGCGGCGCCATCGCGGCGCTGCAGGGGCAACGCGGCACGCTCGGCGACACGGTCGTCGAGATGGCCACGGCCCCGCTGCGCGCGCGGCTGGCCGGCCTGCTGGAAAACACCCCGCAGGAGGGCATGCCCTTGATCCAGGTGCAGCGCCAGGCGCTGCAGGACACCACCGCCATGCTGCAGGCCCGCCGCGCGGTGCTGGGCGGTGCCCTGGTTGATGCCGCACTCAGCCCCTTGCTCGAACAGCTGGCGGCCCTGACTTCGCAGGCATCGCCAGCCGCGCCCGCGCGCCGGCTGCGCCAGGTCAGCGTGCTGTTCTGCGACATCGTGGGCTCGACCGCGCTCAGTGATCGCCTGGACCCCGAAGACGTGCAGTCCGTGGTGGACGGCGCGCTGGCGGCGTTCACCACCCTCGTGCTGCAGCATGGCGGCGAGGTGCTGCGCTACACCGGCGACAACCTGAAGGCGGCCTTTGGCGCCAACGGCACGCGGGAAGACGACGCCGAACGCGCGGTCGTCTGCGGCCTGGCCCTGCTGCAGGAAGCGGCGCGCCGCGGCGATGCGCTGCGCCAGGCACATGGCCACGACGGCTTCAATGCCCGTGTCGGCATCCACACCGGCCCGGTGGTGCGCGGCGGAGGTGTCGAGAACGACAACAGCCTGAGCGGCCTGGCCGTCAACATCGCGGCACGCATGGAGCAGGCGGCGCCACCCGGCACGCTGCGCATCAGCATGGACACCTTCCGCCAGGTGCAAGGCTGCTTCGACGTGCTGGAGCAGCCCGCACTGCAGGTCAAGGGCCTGCAAGAGCCGATGCGGACCTTCCTGGTGCAGGGCGCGCGCGAGCGGCGTTTGCGCGGCCTGCGCCACGGCGCGGACGGCGTGGCCAGCGCGCTGGTGGGCCGCGACGAAGAACTGGGCCGGTTGCAACGCCTGCAGTCCACCGTGTTCGCTCTGGGTGGCGCGCTGGGTGCGGCCACCGTGATCGGCGACGCAGGGCTGGGCAAGAGCCGCCTGCTGGCCGAATTCCAGGCCGGCCTGCCGGCGCCCGTGCGGGCTGGCGCGCTGTGGCGCGCCAGCAGCCACCCGCAGGCGCGCTACCAGCCCTACGGCCTGCTGCGCGACCTGTTGTTCTGGCACCTGGGCGTACGCGACAGCGACACGCAGGCGCAGGCGCAGCAGACCTTTGCCGCAGCCCTGGCACCGATCTTCGGCGCGGCGGCCGACGAGCAGACCGCGCTGCTGGGCCAACTGATCGGCCTGGACTACGCCGCCAGCCCCTACATCGCCGGCATCCTGCGCGACGGCAAACAGTTGCAAGCCCGCGGCCTGCACGCTTGGGCCCAGTACCTGCGCCTGCAAGCCGCCCAGCAACCGCTGGTGCTGGTGCTGGACGATTTGCAGTGGGCTGACGACGAGTCGCTCAACGCCATCAACCACCTGGTGGCCGAGGCGCCGGAACTGCCCGTCTTGCTGCTGTGCGCGGCGCGGCCCGAACTGCTGCAGCGCCGGCCTGACTGGGCTGCGGCTTGGCCGGGGCATCAGCGGCTGAACCTGTCGCCGCTGGCCGCGCAAGGCAGTGATGCGCTGGCTGCGGCGCTGCTGGTGCGTTTGGTCGCGCCGGTGCCAGCGCTGCAAGCCCTGCTGGCCCAGCAGGCGGCCGGCAACCCCTACTACATGGAGGCCCTGCTGCAGATGCTGGTGGACACCGGCGTCATCCAGACCGCAGGCGAGCACTGGCAGGTGCAGCAAGACCGGCTGCAGGGCCTGCAGGTGCCGACCACGCTGGTGGGTGTGCTGCAGGCGACGCTGGACGCGCTCGGCGCCGAAGCACGGCGCAGCCTGCAGCAGGCCAGTGTGGTGGGCGCGCAGTTCTGGGACGGGGCGCTGGCGGCGATCGACCCGCGCGCGCCCGACGCGCTGCCGGCACTCAGCCAGCGCGAACTGGCGCTGCCGCAGGCCCAGAGCGCTTTCGCAGGCACGCGGGAATACAACTTCCGCCATCACCTGCTGCACCAGGTGACCTATGGCACGGTGCTCAAGCCTGACAAGCGCGAAGCCCACGGCCAAGCCGCGCTGTGGCTGCAAGGCCGTAGCCTGGGGCGCGAGAACGAACTGGCGAGCCAGATCGCTGAGCACTTCGAGCGTGCGGGCGACAAGGCGCAGGCCGTTGCCTACTGGATGCGCGCCGCCGAGGATGCGTCGCTCCGGCAGGCCGACACCTCGGCCCTGGCCCATGCCGACCGCGCCCTGGCGCTGGACGACGGTACCGACCTGAAGCGCCAGGTGCGCCTGCACCGCGTGCGCGGTGACGTCTATCTGCGCAGTGGTGACGCTGCCGGACATGGGCGCGAGGTCGAGATTCTGGAGTCCTTGGCCGACCAGACGGACGACGACGAGTTGCGCCTGGGCCTGGCCAACGACCGCGTCTGGCGCCTGTTCATGGAAGCCCGCTTCGAGGACGCGGTCGAACTCGCCGAGCGGCGCCTGGCACGGGCCGAGGCCCGCGCGCCGCGCGATGCCGGACGCGTGCACAACGTCACCTTCCTTTGCCTGAGCCGCCTGGAACGCCACGACGAGGCCCTGGTGCATGCGCACAAGGGCCTGGCGCAGGCGCGCGCCGCCGCCGACCTCAACACCGAGGCGGCGATCCTCACCAACCTGGGCGTCATGCATGTCCACGCAAATCGCATCGCGCAGGCGCTGGCGCACTACGGGCAGGCGCTCGACACCTACAAGGCAGCAGGAAGCCGCATCGGCATGGTCAACATTCGAAACAACCTGGCGCACGTCGAGATGACCCTGGGCAGGAATGAAAATGCGCGCGACCTGTTCCTGCAGTCGTTGCACGAGTGCCGCGAGATCGGTGCGCGCAGGTTCGAGGGCCTGGCCTGCGCCAACCTGAGCAGCGTCCTGTGCGAACTGGGCGACAGCCAACTGGGCTACGACAGCGCGCTCGAAGGGCTGCGCCTGGCGCGCCACAGCGGCGAGCAAAGAACCGAGGCCTGGGCGCATCACGGCGCACAGCTGGCCGCGCGCCTGCTCGGCCGTTTGCCTGAAGCCCTGGCGCATGCCCGCGCTGCCTGTGCCGGCTTCAAGGCCCACCACGATCAAGGCCCGGAATGGATCAATGCCGGGGCGGTGGTGCACAACCTGCAGGCCATGGGCGACCACGAGCAGGCCTTGGTCGCAGCCGATTCACTGTTGACCGAGGTGGCCGAACAGGGCGGCTGGGGGGGCGCCTTCGAGCCGCCTTACTACGTCTATTGCGCGCTGGCGCCGCTGGGCGACGAACGCGCCGCTACCTTGCTGGCAGCCGCATACCAGGGCCTGAGCGCACAAGCCGATCTGTTTGCCGAATACGTAGCGCGCGAATCCTTTATGGGTTCCACCTTCGCGACGCGTGGCGTCTGCGACGCCTGGGCTGCTGCCCAGGCGGGCGGGGCGGCCGTCGACTGAATGAGGGGCAGCATGCAAGACCAGGCAGTCGAAGACCTGCGCGCCGCCATCGCCGCGCTGGCATCCCAACGCGCCACGCTGGGCGACGCCGTGCTGGAGATGGCCACCGCCCCGCTGCGCACCCGCCTAGCCGCCTTGCTGCGCCCTGCCGGCCTCAAACACCGCCTGGTGACGGTGCTTTCGCCGACGTGGTGGGCTCCACCGCCTTGGCCAACGGCATGGACGCCGAGGACACGCTGGGCCTGCTGAGTGCGGCGCTGCGGCGCATGGCAGCCCTCGTCGAAGCGCACAAGGCCGCGTGCTGCGTTTCACCAGCGACGGGGTAAAGGCGGCCTTTGGTATGGACGTGGCACGCGAGGACGCCGCCGAGCGCGCCGCACGCGCCGGCCTGGGCAAGAGCCGGCTGCGGCGTGAACTGATCGCCGCACTGGCAGCCGATCTGACGACCCACCCGTCAGGCTGCCGCCTGCTGACCGTGCGCTTGCAGCCCGACGGCAGTTTGTGCGCCCGTGGGGCCTGCTGCGCAGCCTGCTGGCCGCGCAGTTCGACGTGGCCGACACCGACAGCGCCGAAGTGGCGCACCGCAAGGTCGTCGAGGGCTTGAGCCCGTGGTTCGACGAGCGCGGCGAACGACAAGCGCAGCTCATCGGCCAACTCTCGGGCCTGGACTTCGGCGACAGCCCGCACTTGCGTGGCCTGGACCCGCGAAGCCTGCGCGACCAGGCCTTCGCGGCGTTGCTGGCCTACCTGCAAGCGCTGGCCGCCAAGGCGCCGCACGCCCTGCCGGCGCTGCAACGCGCGGCCTTCGTGCGCGCGAACGAGATGAGCGACTTCGAAGGCACCACCGAGCGCCAGTTCGACCACCACCTGCTGCACCAGGTGACCTACGACACGCTGCTCAAGGCCGAACGACGCCTGGGCCATGGCGCCGCAGCGCGCTGGCTGACCGCGCGCACCAAGGGGCGTGGTGCGGAATTCCTGGCCATGACCGGCGAGCACGCCGAACGCACCGGCGAGACGGCGCTGGCCATCGACTGCTTCGACAATGCGGGCGCAGAGGCCAAAAGGCGCTTTGCGAACACCGCCGCGGTCTCGTGGCTGCGGCGCAGACTGGCCCTGCCGGGCGAATCGAGCTCGGCGCGCCGCCTTCGGTGTCTCGCCTGCACTCAAGACGCGGGCCTGCCTGCGGCCTTTCGTGCGGCGAGGGGCGAGCCGAATCACCATCTCGGTGTGCACGGCACGCTGGGGGCCTTGGTCGAGAAGGACGAAAAGGCTGCGGTAGGTCAAGGTGTTTTCCGACAGTGGCAAGCGATTGTTCGGGCGCTTGTTGCGGTGCGGCTTGGCTCTGCGCAAGCTCGCGGCAACACAACTCATGTCGCGGATATGCCAGCGCGCTGAAGCTGCGCACGCAGGTGCTCGATCTTGTCGATCAACTCCATCATCACGGCCACGCTTTGCAGATTGGCCTCGAAGTCACGCTGCAAGCGGCAGATGCGCCGCACGCGAGCGAGCTCTTCGCCGCCGAAGCGCCATGCTTGCGGCGCCATCCCTGCAGCGCCATCCCTGTAGCGTCTCGACGCTGCCTATAAGCTTCGCTCCCATGAACGACACCCCTGAGCAAGCCGATTTCCGCGCCAGCGTGCGCCAATTCGTGCAGCGTGAGATTGCCCCGCACATCAGCGCCTGGGACGAAGCCGGCAGCTTCCCGCGCGAGCTTTATCGCCGTGCGGCTGCGCTGGGCTTGCTGCAATTGGGTTACCCCGAACACCTGGGCGGCACACCTTGCGAGTGGCCCTACCGACTGATTGCCACGCAAGAGATTGCCCAGGCCGGTTCAGGTGGCCTGATGGCCAGCTTGTTTTCGCACAACATCGGTCTGCCGCCGATCGTGGCCCACGGCAGCGTCGACCTGCAGCAGCTTGTGGTGCCGCCGGTGCTGGCGGGTGACCAGGTGGCCGCGCTGGCCATCACCGAACCCGGGGGTGGCTCGGACGTGGCGCGGCTGCGCACCCGGGCCCGCCTGGACGGTGAGCACTATGTGATCGACGGCGAGAAGACCTTCATCACCTCGGGCCTGCGCGCCGACTGGATCACCTTGGCGGTGCGCACCGGCAACCCGGGCGCGGCAGGCATCTCGCTGATCGCCGTGCCGGGTGACGCGCCCGGCATCACGCGCACGGCGTTGCACAAGATGGGCTGGTGGTGCAGCGACACGGCGCAGCTGCATTTCAACGGCGTGCGCGTGCCGGCCCGCAACCTGATCGGGCCTGAAAACACCGGCTTTCGCATGATCATGAGCAACTTCAACGCCGAGCGGCTGTTGATGAGCGCCGGCGCAGTGACCTTCGCGCAGGTGTGCTTGCAGGAGGCCACCGCCTGGGCGCAACAGCGGCAGACCTTTGGCCAGCCGTTGGCCGAACACCAGGCCATTCGCCACCGGCTGATGGACATGCGCACGCAGCTGATTGCCAGCCGCGCCTTGCTGCTGGACGTGGCCGCGCGTTTTGACGCCCAGCCGCACGACCCGCTGACCGTGGCCGACCTGTGCCTGCTGAAAAACCACGCCACCACCACCATGCAGACCTGCGCCGACCACGCGGTGCACATTTTGGGCGGCATGGGCTACATGCGCGGCACGAAGAGCGAGCGCATCTACCGCGAAGTCAAGGTGATGCAGATCGGCGGCGGCGCCACCGAGATCATGAAAGAGCTGGCCTGGCGGCAGCTGGGTTTGGCGGACGCTGCCCAGGGCGCGGCTTGAGCAGAGAGGGCAGCGGAGAGGGCGGCGCCCCAGCTCGTAAACTGCCGCGATGAAAATCCTCATTCTGGGTGCCGGCCGCGTGGGTGAAAGCGTGGCCGAAAGCCTGGTGTCCGAGAAGAACGACATCACGGTGGTCGACTCCGACCCCCTGCGCCTGCGTGCGCTGCAAGACCGGCTGGACCTGCGCGGCGTGGTGGGCAACGGCATCCAGCCCAGCGTGCTGCAAGAAGCGGGCATCGACGACACCGACCTGCTGATCGCCTGTGCACCGCTGGACGAAACCAACCTGGTGGTGTGCAAGATCGCCAAGCACCAGTTCAATGTGCCCACCACCATTGCGCGCGTGCGCAGCCCCGAGTTTGCCAACGACAGCCCCTTGTTGGCCAGGGACGGTTTTGCGGTCGACCAGGTCATCTGCCCTGAAGAAACCGTCACCACCTACATCCGCAAGTTGATTGAGTACCCCGAAGCGCTGCAGGTGCTGGAGTTTGCGCACGGTTTGGTCAGCCTGATTGCCGTGCGGGCGGTGGCCGGTGGGCCCCTGGTGCAGCACAACCTGGCCGAGATCCCGCGCCTGGTGCCGGGTGTGGACATGCGCATCGTGGCCATCTACCGCCAAGACAAGGCCTTGCACGCGCTGGAAGGCAACACCCGCATCGAACCCGGCGACGAGGTCTTTGTGCTGTCGGCCACCGAGCACATTCGCACCGTGCTGGGCGGGCTGCGCAAGATGGACCGCCCGGTCAAGCGCGTGATGTTGGCCGGCGGCGGCAAGGTGGGCTTGCGGCTGGCGCGACAGATCCACAGTGACTACCAGGTCAAGATCATCGAACCGGTGCGTGCGCGGTGTGAATACCTCAGCACCCAACTGCCCGCCAACGTGCTGGTGCTGCATGGCGACAGCACCGACGAAGAGCTGTTGGCCGACGAGAACGTGCACGACATGGACCTCTTCATCGCGCTGACCAGCGACGACGAAGACAACATCATGTCCTGCCTTCTTGCCAAACGCCTGGGTGCGCGCAGGGTGCTGGCGGTCATCAACCGCAGCGCCTATGCCGACCTGGTGCAGGGCACGGCGATTGACATTGCCATCAGCCCCAGCCACACGGTGCTGGGCGAACTGCTGGCCTTTGTGCGCCGGGGCGACGTCGAAGCCGTGCACAGCCTGCGCCGCGGTGCTGCCGAGGCGCTGGAGGCGATCGTGCGTGGTGACCACAAGAGCTGCCGTTTTGCCGGCCGGCGCATCGACGAAGTGGGTTTGCCCAAGGGCGCGCAGGTGGGTGCCATCGTGCGCGGCTTGCACCGCGCCGACGGCAGCGAAGCGGGTGCGGATGCCAAACCCCAGGTCATCATCGCCCACCACGACACGGTGGTGCAGCCCAACGACCACGTCATCGTCTTTGTGCCACGCAAGCGCATGGTGCGCGAGGTGGAGCGCCTGTTTCAGGTCAGCGCCACCTTCCTGTTCTGAAGCCGCTGCCGGACATGGGCACCTTGGCCGTTGTTGCACTGGTGGGTCGCATGGTGGTGCTCTTTGCACTGCTGATGTTGCTGCCTCTGGCTTTTGCGCTGTTTGAGCGCGACGCAGCTGAATCGGCGTTTTTGGGCGCCGCCGCCGCCACTGCGGTTTGCGGCCTGTTGATGAGCGCCTTGACCTGGCGCTTTCGACGCGAACTGCAGCCGCGCGACGGCTTTGTGCTGGTCGGCATGACCTGGATGGTGTTGCCTGTTTTTGGCGCACTGCCGCTGTGGCTGGCGCTGCCCGGTCTGGGTGCCACCAACGCTTACTTTGAAGCCATGTCAGCCTTCACCGCCACGGGCGCCACCGCCATCGTCGGCCTGGACCAGTTGCCGCTGTCGGTGAACGTCTGGCGCTGTTTCATGATGTGGGTTGGCGGGCTGGGCATCATCGTCTTGGCGGTGGCCATCCTGCCCTTGCTGGGTGTCGGTGGTTCGCAATTGTTTCGTGCCGAAACCGCCGGCCCGATGAAGGACCAAAAGTTGACCCCGCGCATAGCCGACACCGCGCGGGCCATCTGGGGCGCTTATGGCCTGCTTTCGCTGAGCTGTTTTCTGGCCTATCGGTGGGCGGGCATGAGTTGGATGGACGCCTTCTTGCACATGTGCACCACGGTCAGCCTGGGTGGTTTTTCCAGCTATGACGCCAGCTTCGGACACTGGAACTCGCCACTGATCGAGTCGGTGGCCATCGTCTTCATGATGTTGTCGGGCGTCAACCTGCTGCTGTACTTTGTGGGCTGGCGCGCCCGCTCCTTGGCGCCGCTATGGCGCAATGCCGAGGTGCGGGCTTTTTATCTGGTGGTGCTGGGTGCCATTGCCTTGATCACCGGCTATCTGGTGGCCAACGGCACCTACGCCACGGTGACGGAAGCGTTGCGCCACGCTGCCTTTCACGTCGTGTCGGTAGCCACCACCACCGGGTTTGCCAACCACGACTACGCGCAGTGGCCTTTGTTTGCGCCGCTGTTGATGATCTTGCTGGGCTGTTTTGCCACGGCAGCGGGCAGCACGGGCGGCGGCATCAAGATGGTGCGCATGCTGTTGCTCATCAAGCAGGCTCAGCGCGAGCTGGTTCGCATCGTGCACCCGCAGGTGGTGAACCCGGTGGTTCTGGGCGGCGTGGCGGTGCCCGACCGCGTCATGCAAAGCGTGATTGCGTTCATGATGATCTACGGTGCCACGCTGGTTGCGCTGACCATGCTGCTGTTGTTCAGCGGCCTGGACGTGGTCACGGCCTTCACCGCCGTGCTGGCCTGTGTCAACAACATCGGGCCCGGTCTGGGCGAAGTGGGGCCGGCCGTCAACTACGCCGGGCTGACTGACTTTCAGACCTGGGTCTGTACCTTTGCGATGCTGTTGGGTCGGCTGGAACTGTTGAGCGTGTTGGTGCTGTTTACGCCGGCGTTCTGGCGCCGCTGATCGCACAGATGAGCGGGCCACTGGGCGCTTTGCAGACCTGTGTTTCGCGGGTTTGGATTTCAGCCAGGCTGCAGGCTGGGCAGAGCCTTGCCGCGAGTTTTTTGCATTTCAGGGCTGCGATACTGCCGTAGCGCTGCAGTTTCTGTACCGATCGCTCAGTTCTTGAAGGAGACAACATGACCCATACCCAAGCGCGCCCCAGGCGAGTTCTCACTGTCGCCGTTCTGAGCCTTGGCTTGGGCCTGTGCGCCAGCGCCACGGCCCAGTCAGCCACGTGGCCCAGCAAGCCGGTCAAGCTGATGGTCGGCTTCCCCGGCGGCAGCACGCCCGACATCGCCGCCCGCGCGCTGGCCGACACGCTGGCCAAGAGCTGGGGCCAACCGGTGGTGGTGGAGAACAAGCCGGGTGCTTCGGGCAACGTGGCGGCTGACGCGGTGGCCAAGGCCAACGACGACCACACCTTGGGCGTGGTGATCAACGGCAACTTGACCTCGGCCAAGATGCTCAATCCCAAGCTGCCCTTTGACCCGGCCAAGGACTTCAGCCTGATCAGCCTGCTGGCCACCGCGCCGCTGGTGCTGGTGACGCCGGCGGATCAACCCCAGGGTGCAGCCTTTGTGGCCGCCGCGCGCGCCGCGGGCGACAAGTGGAGCTATGGCTCGGTGGGCATCGGTTCAGTGGGTCACCTGGGCATGGAGGTGGTCAAGTCGGCGGTTGGCAACAACCAGGTCGTGCACGTGCCCTACAACGGCAACCCGGCCGTGCTGACCGCCATGCTTGGCGGCCAGATTCAGATGGCGCTGGTGCCACCGGGCCTGGCGCTGGCGCAAGTCAAGGCGGGCAAGCTGAATGCCATTGGCGTGACAGGCCCGCGCAGCGCGCTGGCGCCCGACATCGCGCCGCTGGCCGACGTTGGCGTGAAGATGATCGCGCTGGAGGTCTGGACCGCGCTGGTCGGCCCGGCGGGCATGAGCAAGGCCGCCTTGGACCGCCTGGCCCGCGACGTGCCCGCCGCCGTGAAAGACGCCGACACCCGCCTGCGCCTGTTCACCGGCGGCTGGGAAGCCCAGGGCAGCAGCAGCGAAGGGCTGGCAGTGCGCGTCAAGGAAGAGGCGCGCATCCTGGGCGACATCATCACGTCGCGCGGTATCAAGCTGGAGTGAGATCGACCCGCGCCGCTTCAGGCCGCGCCTGAACCACGTGACCCACCCGGCAGGGCAAAACTTGCCCATGCAAGAGCCGACAAGGCGCTGATGTTCACCACCACCGTTGCTGAACCCGCCCGCCAAACGCCGGTGTATGCCCACGTCGACGTGCTGGTGGTGGGCGGCGGCCCGGCCGGTTTGGCGGCTGCGGTCAGCGCGGCCCGTGGCGGCGCCCGCACGCTGCTGCTGGAGCGCTATGGCTTTTTGGGCGGCATGGGCACCGCCGGTGGTGTGACCAACTTTGCCGGGCTGTACGGCAAGCGCGGCGGCGTGATGCAGCCTTTGGTGCGCGGCGTGGCCGACGAACTGCTGGCGCGCATTCAAGCACTGGGCGGTTTGAACGAACCGCAAGACGGCCTGCAGGGCCGCATCCGCGTGCGCAGCTACGACGTGGCGGCCTACAAGTGTGCGGCCGACGGTTGGCTGTTGGATGCAGGAGTCGAACTGCTGCTGCACGCCTGGGCTGCGGGCGTGGTGATGGGCGAGGGGGTGGGCGATGCGGACCAGCACATCCAGGCGGTGCTGGTGGAAACCAAGTCAGGCCGCCAAGCCGTGTCTGCCCAGCAGGTCATTGACTGTTCGGGCGACGCCGACATCGCCCACTTCGCCGGCGTGCCCTTCACGCTGGGCGACGGAGCGGGCGACATGCTTTACCCCAGCACCATGTTTCGCATTGGCGGTGTGGACGCTGCGCGGGCGCAGGCTGCCATTGGCGAATTCAAGGCCATCGATGGGCTGATGGAAGCGGCATCTGAACGCTACGACTTCCCGCGCCGCGGGGCCATCCTGCGCCCGCAGCGCGACCCCAGCCAATGGCGCGCCAACGTCACCCAACTGCGCAACGAACAGGGCCGCGCGGTGGACGCCACCGACGCCCGCCAGCTCAGCAACGCCGAAGTGGAAGGGCGCCGCCAGATCGTCGAGTACATGCGTTTTCTGCGCGCCGAAGTGCCGGGTTTTGAGCACGCCGACATCAGCGAGATAGCCGCCCAGGTGGGCGTACGTGAAACGCGGCGGGTGCATTGCCAACACATGCTGAGCGGCGACGAGGTGCTGCACGGCGCGCGCTTTGCCGACAGCATTGGGCTGAACGCCTGGCCGGTGGAAACACACCTGGCCGGCGCCGTGGCGTGGCAGTTTCCGACCGACCCCGACAACAGCTTCAACCAGTTGCCCTGGCGCATGTTGGTGCCGCAGCGGGTGGACAACCTCTTGGTGGCGGGGCGCTGCGCCGGCATGGAACATCTGGGCCAGAGCGCAGCGCGCGCCAGCGGGGCTTGTCTGGTCATGGGGCAGGCGGCGGGCACGGCGGCAGCGCTGCGGGTCAAGGGGGCGTTCAGTGTTGAAGCCTTGCAGGCCGCCTTGGTCAGCGCGGGGGCGGATTTGGGGTTGTGACGCCCCGGGGTGCTGCAGCCTCGCTGCCAGCATGGTTGAGGGTGGCCATGGCTTCATACGCTGGGAGGTCCGGGTGCGCGGGTTGGGTCCAGCGTGTGAGTTGTCGACGGGTTGTCGACGGGTTGCGCGTCGCGGCAGGCGGTGCCCGGCGGGGGCGCTGGCTGTGGCGGTCGCCGCTGCGCGTCGACTGCCCTGCGCTGCTCGCCTTCAGGGCGTGCCGCAGAACTCGCTTCGTTCGCTGCGCTCTCTACGCTCAAACAGGCTGCGGCAAGTCAGTTTTTGATGCGCGCTGCGCGCGCCGCCCTGCAAGCTGCGCTGCTCGGCGCCACAGACAGCACCCCCGCCGGGCACCGCCTGCCGCTCAAGCACCGGTGTGGCGTTGCCAAGGGCGCGGAACGCGGTGGGGTCACAAGGACGGCAAGCTGCCTGTTTTGCCCCTGTCGATAAACCACAGGTGATGGTTGCAAAGGGGTGTCTGGGCACGCCCAGACACCCCTTTGCCGCCACCTTGGCCGCCAACGTGGCTGCCACCGTGGCCGCTTGGCACAAACGACAACAGACAGCCCGCCCACCCCGCAGCAACATAGACAAATACGCATCGGGACCAACAAATGAAGTCAGCCCAACAACTGGTTGAAGAAGCCACAGCCCAGATCGTCACCGTCAACCTGGACGAAGCGCGTGCCCTGCACGCCCGCGACGACCACCTGTTTGTCGACCTGCGCGACGTGCGCGAGCTGGAGCGTGAAGGTGTCATCCCTGGCGCCTTTCATGCCCCGCGTGGCATGCTCGAGTTTTGGGTCGACCCGCAGTCCCCTTACTTCAAGCCCGCGTTGGGCCCAGGCAAACGGCTGGTGCTGTTTTGCGCCGCTGGTTGGCGCTCGGCCTTGGCGACCAAGGCCTTGCAGGACATGGGCCTGACCGAGGTTTGCCACGTCGACGGCGGCTTCACCGCCTGGAAGGCCGCCGGCGCACCGGTGGCGGCCTTGCCCAAGAAGGTGTGAACCATGGAAGCCTTGCACCTGTTGCGCGTCCAGACCGACGCTGCAGCCCACCTGCTGCAACACCTGTTTATGCACCAGATGCACCACCGCGGCCAGGTGCAAGTTGGAGGCATCGGTTTACGGCCCGGTTCTGGGGCGACCTTCAGCGACCTAGAATTGACGTTGACGTAAACGTCAATCCATCCCCGATGGCTTACCCCAAGATGGCTTGCCCCAAGAAGGCCCGCCCACCGCAGGAGACACCGCCCCATGCCCGTGCTCAAGTCCAAGCTCAACCCGCGCAGCGAGGCCTTCAAGGCCAGTGCAGAACTGATGCGCACGCTGGTGGACGACCTTAACGCCAAGCTGGCGCAAATTGCGCTGGGCGGTGGCGCAGCGGCACGCGCCAAGCACACCGCGCGTGGCAAGCTGCTGCCGCGCGAACGGGTGGAAATGCTGCTCGACCCCGACACCCCGTTTCTGGAAATTGCACCGCTGGCGGCGCTGGACCTGTATGACAACGCCGCCCCCGGCGCGGGCATGATTGCTGGCATCGGGCGGGTCAGCGGCCATGAATGCCTGATCGTCTGCAACGACGCCACCGTCAAGGGCGGCACCTACTACCCGGCCACCGTGAAGAAGCACCTGCGCGCACAAGAAGTGGCGCAGCAAAACCGGCTGCCGTGCATTTACCTGGTCGACAGCGGCGGCGCCAACCTGCCCAACCAGGACGAAGTGTTTCCCGACCGCGATCACTTTGGCCGCATTTTCTACAACCAGGCCCAGATGTCGTCGCTGGGCATCCCGCAGATTGCGGTGGTCATGGGCTCTTGCACCGCGGGTGGCGCTTATATGCCGGCGATGAGCGACGAAGCCATCATCGTCAAGAACCAGGGCACCATTTTCCTGGCTGGCCCGCCCCTGGTGAAGGCCGCCACCGGCGAAGTGGTGAGCGCCGAAGACCTGGGCGGTGGCGACGTGCACACGCGGTTGTCCGGCGTGGCCGACCACCTGGCCGACAACGACCTGCACGCGCTGGCCATTGCACGCGCCAGCGTGGCCAACCTGAACTGGCGCAAGCCCGACCAGATGAAGCTGGTGCCACCGCGCGCGCCGCTGTTTGACGCGGCCGAGCTGCACGGTGTGATTCCCAAGGACCCGCGCAAACCGTTTGACGTGCGCGAGATCATTGCCCGCGTGGTGGACGGCAGCGAGTTTGACGAATTCAAGGCGCGTTACGGCGCCACGTTGGTCACCGGCTTTGCGCACATTGAAGGCATACCGGTGGGCATCATCGCCAACAACGGCATCCTGTTTGGCGAAAGCGCGCAAAAGGGCGCGCACTTCATCGAGCTGTGCTGCCAGCGCAAGGTGCCGCTGGTCTTCTTGCAGAACATCACCGGCTTCATGGTCGGCCGCAAGGTCGAAAGCGAAGGCATCGCCAAACACGGCGCCAAGATGGTGACGGCGGTGGCCACGGCCACCGTGCCCAAGTTCACCGTCATCATTGGTGGCAGTTTTGGCGCCGGCAACTACGGCATGTGCGGCCGCGCCTACAGCCCGCGCTTCTTGTGGATGTGGCCCAACGCGCGCATCGGTGTCATGGGCGGCGAGCAGGCCGCCAGCGTGCTGGCCACCGTGCGCCGAGACGGCATCGAAGCCAAGGGCGGCCAGTGGTCGGCCGAAGAAGAAGCCGCGTTCAAAGCGCCCATCCTCACCCAGTTTGAGCATCAGGCGCACCCCTACTACGCCAGCGCCCGGCTGTGGGACGACGGGATCATCGACCCGATGGACACCCGCCGCGTGCTGGCCCTGGGCTTGAGCGCCAGCTTGAACGCGCTGATCCCCGACAGCCCGCGCTTTGGTGTGTTTCGCATGTGAGGTCCAAGCGGTGATCGAGATCCGCCCCCTGGCTGCGCGCGACTCATTTGACGCGTTGACGGCGCTCGTGCACCAGGCCTACGCGCCCTTGGCCGAACAGGGCCTGAACTTCACGGCGGCCACGCAAGACGCCCAGACCACGCGACGCCGTGCCGCCGAGGGCCAGTGTTTTGTGGCCACCCGCGCAGGCGAGTTGGTGGGTACCGTCACCGTCTGCGGGCCCTGCGACGTGGACAGCGCACCGTGGACCGCCGACGTACCCTGGTTTCGCGACCGCGACACCGCGCACTTCCACCAGTTTGCGGTGGCGCCGGGCTTGCAAGGGCAAGGGCTGGGGCAGCGCTTGATCAAGACCTGCGAAGACTGGGCGCGTGGCAGTGGCTTTCGCCGCATGGCGCTGGACACCGCCGAGCCGGCCGCGCAACTGCGCGCGCTCTACCGCCGCATGGGCTATGCCGACGTTGGCCAGGTGCAGTGGCAGGGCAAGACCTACCGCAGCGTCATCATGCAAAAGGCGTTGGACAGTTCACCGTTGCGCGACCACCTGCAAACCTTGGCCCGCTACAACCTGTGGGCCAGCAAACGGCTGCTGGCGCGGGTGGACCTGTTGTCCGAGGCCGACTATCGCCGCGACCTGGGCCTGTTCTTCAAGAGCGTGCACGGCACGCTGAACCACCTGCTGGTGGCTGAACAGCTGCTGTGGTTTGCCCGCTTTGCGCAGGGCGATTCGCCCGCGCTGGCGCTCGACGCCGAAGTCGAGCCCGACCGGGCCCGTCTGCGCAGCCGCCTGACCGCTGGCGCGCTGGCCTGGATGCCGCTGATCGAAGCCTGGCCCGAGGCCCGTTTGTCGGGCACGCTGGATTACCGGCGGACCGACGGTCAAGCCCGAAGCCTGCCGTTTGCCGCCACGCTGGCGCACGTGTTCAACCACAGCACGCACCACCGTGGCCAAATCACGGCCGCGCTCACCGCCCTGGGGCACACCTGTCCCGAGCTGGATCTGATGGCCATGTTGCAAGAAGAGGCCAACCCGGCATGAGCCTTCATCGATCACCCCAGCGAACACCGCATCGAACACCCCAGCGCTGAGCACCGAGACCAGCTGATGAGCACCACCACCCTCGAGATTCGCCGCCCGTCGCGCCACGTGGCCCACGTTTGGCTCAACCGGCCCGATGTGCGCAACGCCTTCAACGACGGCGTGATCCAGGAGCTGACCACGGCCTTCACCCAACTGGGTGCAGACACCGACTTGCGTGCCATCGTGCTGGGCGGCCACGGCAAGGCCTTCTGCGCCGGTGCCGACCTGTCGTGGATGCGCGCCATGGCCGACTACACCTGGGAGCAGAACCACGCCGACGCCAGCGGCCTGGCGCAGATGTTGTGGACGCTGTGGTCCTGCCCGGTGCCGGTGCTGGGCCGCATCCACGGCGACTGCTATGCCGGTGGGGTGGGCCTGGCGGCGGTGTGTGACGTGCTGGTGGCCAGCGACGCCGCCACCTTTTGCCTCAGCGAAGCCCGCCTGGGCCTGCTGCCCGCCACCATCGGGCCCTATGTGGTGCGGGCCATGGGTGAACAGGCCGCGCGCCGCTACTTCGTCACCGCCGAACGTTTCAGCGCGGCCCAGGCCCTGTCCATGGGGCTGGTGCATGAAGTCTGCGAAGCGGCTCAACTCGACAGCAAGCTGAATGAGATCGTGGCGGCGGTGGTGGCCAACGGCCCGGCTGCGGTCAAGGCCTGCAAGCAACTGGTGAAAGACGTGGCCGGTTTGCCCATCACGGCGGCGCTGCGCGACGACACGGCCCGTCGCATTGCCGACATTCGCGCCAGCCCCGAGGGCCGTGAAGGCGTGCAAGCCTTCCTGAACAAGCGAGACGCGGCGTGGAAAACCTGAACATGGACCTGTCGCACCTGGTGGCACTGGCCGCCGCGTTGGGCTGGGCCAGTGGCCTGCGCCTGTACGCGGTGGTCTTTTTTACCGGTGCGGCTGGCTTCATGGGCTGGGTGCCTTTGCCGGCCGGTTTGCAGATGTTGCAAAACCCGGTGCTGCTGGGCGCCAGCTTCCTGCTCTTGCTGTGGCTGGCCTGGGAGCACCCGATGTGGTTCTGGCCGGTGCTGGCCTTGGCCGTGGTGCTGGCCCTGGTGCTGGTGGTGGTGCTCTTCAAATTCTTGCGCGCGCTGCTGCGGCGCTTTTCCCAACAGCCCCAGGCCGCCACCTGAGGCGCGAGGACTTTGCATGTTTAAAAAGATTCTGATCGCCAACCGAGGAGACAGCGGCCGTCAGGCCGTTGCGGCGAAGCCAAATGGCATGGTGCGCGCAGCGCACGCAGGCGATTTCACCGCGGGGATGCACCATGTTTAAAAAGATCCTGATCGCCAACCGCGGGGAAATCGCCTGCCGGGTGGCCGCCACCGCGCGCCGGCTGGGTGTGCGCACCGTGGCGGTGTACTCCGACGCTGACGCCCAAGCGCGCCACGTGCGGGTTTGCGACGAAGCCGTGCACGTGGGCGGCAACGCGCCGCGCGACAGCTATTTGCAGTGGCAACGCATCATCGACGCCGCGCTGGCCACCGGCGCGCAGGCCATCCACCCCGGCTACGGCTTCTTGAGCGAAAACGAAGACTTCGCCAACGCCTGTGCAAAGTCAGGCCTGGTCTTCATCGGCCCACCGGCTTCGGCCATTGCCGCCATGGGCAGCAAGAGCGCGGCCAAGACCTTGATGGAAAAGGCCGGCGTGCCGCTGGTGCCCGGCTACCACGGTAACAACAACGAGCCGGCCTTTTTGGCGACCGAGGCCGCGCGCATGGGCTACCCGGTGCTGATCAAGGCCAGCGCCGGCGGGGGTGGCAAAGGCATGCGCCGGGTCGACAAGCCGGCCGACTTCATCGAGTCCTTGGCCTCCTGCCAACGTGAAGCGCAGTCCAGCTTTGGCGACAGTCACGTGCTGGTCGAGCGTTATGTCACGCGCCCGCGCCACATCGAGATCCAGGTCTTTGGTGACACCCAAGGCCAGTGTGTCTATCTTTTTGAGCGCGACTGCAGCGTGCAACGCCGCCACCAAAAGGTGCTGGAAGAAGCCCCGGCCCCGGGCATGAGCGCCGAGCGCCGCGCACAGATGGGCGCCGCCGCCGTGGCCGCCGCCAAGGCGGTGGGCTATGTGGGTGCGGGCACGGTGGAATTCATCGCCGAACCCAGCGACGACGGTGACCTGCGTTTTTATTTCATGGAGATGAACACCCGACTGCAAGTCGAGCACCCGGTGACCGAAGCCATTACGGGGCTGGACCTGGTGGAATGGCAACTGCGCGTGGCCGGCGGTCAACCGCTGCCGCTGCGCCAGGACCAGCTGCAGATGCGTGGCCACGCCATTGAAGCGCGCATCTGCGCCGAAAACCCCGACGCCAACTTCCTGCCCGCCACCGGCACGCTGAACGTGGCGCGCTGGCCGCAGCACGTGAGTTTTGAGCGCAGCGACGAACTGCCGCGGGTGGACAGCGGCGTGCGCGAGGGCGACGCCATCAGCCCGCACTACGACAGCATGATCGCCAAGCTCATCGTCTGGGGCGAAGACCGGGCGCAGGCGCTGGCCCGTCTGGCTGCGGCGCTGGAAGCCACCCACATCATGGGGCTGAACACCAATGTGGCCTTCCTGCGCCGCGTGGTGGCCAGCCATGCGTTTGCCACCGCCGACCTGGACACCGCGCTGATCGAGCGTGAACGCCCAGCCCTGTTTGAGGCCGCGCCGCTGCCCGATGAAATCGCTGCGGCCGGTGTGGCAGCCCACCTGCTGGCCCATGAAGCCACGCTGGAAAACGCCGACCCCTGGTCACGCCGCGACGGTTGGCGCCTGCACGGTGGCGCGCACCGCCGGCTGAGCCTGGACCGCGCCGGTACCCTGCTCACGCCCACGCTGGTGCGCCTGCACGACGGCGCCACCGTGCTGCAGCTGGGTGACCAGCGCTGGCCCCTGACTTCTACGCCGCTGGGTGACGGCCGCTTTGACGTGCATTTGGGCAGCCAGCGCCTGACCTTGTGCGTCTACGCTCATGGCGAACGTTATGCGGTGTTTGCTGCCCAGGGCAGCGCGGTGCTGAGCGACTACGACCCGATTGCGCACGCCGCCGACGGTGCGGCCGAAGGCGGGCGGCTGACGGCCCCGATGCCTGGCAAGGTGGTGTCGTTTCTGGCCAAGGCTGGCGACACCGTGCAGCGCGGCCAGGCGCTGGCGGTGATGGAGGCCATGAAGATGGAGCACACCATCAGCGCACCGCACGACGGGGTGGTGGAAGAGCTGCTCTATGGCGTGGGCGACCAGGTGGCTGAAGGCGGTGAATTGCTGCGTTTGGTGGCGCACTGATGGTGGTGACCTGACGGCCGCGCACGGTCGGCCGCACGCCGAAGGGTCTGATCGCCGAGCCAAGCCGTCGCCTTAAACCGACTGCGCCGCATGCGCCTGGCGGCGCCGCCACGCTGCCGGCGGCGCGCCGTATTCGCGCCGGAAGGCCCGGCTGAAGGCGGTGTCGGTCTGGTAGCCCACGTCCTCGGCAATGCGCGCCAGCGGCGCGTTGCTGCGGGTCAGCAGGTTGGCCGCCAACAGCATGCGCCACTGCGTCAGGTATTGCATGGGCGAGTTGCCCACCAGGTCCTGGAATCGTTCGGCCAGCACCGACCGCGAGGTGTGCGCCGTGCGGGCCAGTTCGTCCAGCGTCCAGGGGTGGGCCGGGCGGCTGTGCAAGGCTTGCAGCGCGGCACCCACGATGCGGTCGCCCACGCCAGCCAGCCAGCCGCGGCGGTCGGCGCCTTTTTCATTCATGTGCAGGCGCAGCACCTCGATGAACAGCACCTCGGCCAGTTTGGCCAACACGCCGGCGCCTCCGGGTCGGGGCGAGCGCGCCTCGGCCAGTGCGTAGCGCACCGAGGCTTCAAGCCAGATGCCGGCGTTGGAGCCGCGCACGTTGACACGCACCAGCGCCGGCAGCCCGGCCAGCAACAAGCCGGCCAGTCGGGCATCGCAGGCCATGTAGCCGCAGACCAGCCGCGTGGTGGCACCGCCGCCGCCGAAGGCCAGGGTGCGCGGCCGACGCGACAGCACCTCGTGCAGGCGCGCGCCGGTGGCGGGCGCCAGCCCCGGCTCGGACCCCATGCGGTGGGCGTCACCCTGCGGAAAGATCACGGCGTCGCCAGCGCACAGGCGCAGCGGTGGCTGGCCTTCCATCTCGACATGGCATTCGCCCTCGGTGATGAGGTGGAAGATCACCACCCGCTCGGCACCGGGCTCCAGAATGGGCGCGGCGCTGTCCGCGCTGGGCGACTGGTAACACCACGGCGCGGTGAATCGGCCCTGCAGGAAGATGGCGCCAACCAGGCGCACCACACGGAGGGTTTCAGACAGCGCGTCCATCGGCAAACCGCTGTCAGGCGCCGACGCTGTCGAACTGCAACGTCAGCGGCGTGGGGTGCCCGACCATGCTGGGAATGGGCGAGCAGCCGATGGCACGTTCGACCAGCGCGCGCAGCTGCTCTGGGGTGGCTGTTGGCGCAACGATGCGCACCGTCAGGTGAACTTCAAGCGGACCGGCGTGCACGGGCCGGCCCGTTTCGTCGTTCATGCCGAGCAGGCCCCGCGCGTCCGACCGGCTGCCAGCTTGCACGTCGAGTGCCGTCAGCTCGACGCCCTCGGCTGCTGCCGTCAGCACGATGGAGGTTGTCGCGCAGGCCGCCAGGCCGGCCCGGAACAACCAGCCTGGCGTGACCTGGTCGCCGCTGCCAGCCAACTCGGGCGGCATGTCGGTGAGCAGTTGCACACCATCGGCATGAGAGGTCACGACCCGGGTGCCACCCAGCCAGCGGGACAGCGCCGGGGGGTCGTCGTGCAGGCCCGCTTCGGGGCGCCGCTTGAACGCCGCCTGGACACGTTGCATGGCGGTGGCGATGGTCTGCAGGGTAACGCTCATGGTGCCGTTCCTGGTGGTTGGGCGCTGCTCAGCGGCAGCTGTGGAGAAAACCGGCGCTGGCGTCGTTGACGAGGTCAGGGCGCGTGATCGGGCTGGCCATTGTGGATGCCTGAACGCTGGCGGCCAACCCACAACAGGCCCTGCGTGGCCAGGCCGGACGCCCGGTCAAGACTTCCGGATGCCAGGGCAGCTTGCAGCCACCAGGCCCGTCGTTGGCGGACGAAGGGGCAGGCTCGCCGGTCGTCTGGGCAGGACGCGGGTGTCGCGCGGCGTTTCAATGCACGCAGGTGCAGCCGATGAACGACAGCTGTTCAGCGACCAGCACCAACGATGTCCACCAACGCTCACCACCGACGCTCACCAGCGACGCTTACTACCAACGCTTACTACCCACGCTCACAGCGCACTGCTGTCGCCAGTGGCCACCGTCCATCTCACCGCCCATTCCACCACATCAGGAGCCCGACCATGAATGCACCCGTTGACTTCAACGCCCTCAAGACGCGCCAGCAAACCGCCTGGGCCAGCGGCGACTACGCCGTCATCGGCACCACGCTGCAACTGGTGGGCGAGCTGCTGGCCGAAGCCTGTGACTTGCGCTGGGACGAGCAGGTGCTGGACGTGGCTGCCGGCAACGGCAATGCCACGCTGGCCGCGGCGCGACGCGGCTGCGTCGTGACATCAACCGACTATGTCGCAAGCCTGCTCGAACAGGGTGCCCAGCGGGCCCGTGCCGAAGGGCTGCAGGTGAACTTCCAGGTGGCCGATGCCGAGGCCCTGCCGTTTGGCGACGCCCACTTTGACAGCGTGCTGTCAACCTTTGGCGTGATGTTCTCGCCCAACCAGGCGCGGGCGGCCGCCGAGCTGGCCCGGGTCTGCAAGCCGGGCGGCCGCATCGGACTGGCCAACTGGACGCCCGACAGCCTGGTCGGCCGCATGTTCAAGGTGCTGGGCCGCCAGCTGCCGCCGCCAGCGGGTGTGCAGCCACCCTCGCTGTGGGGCGTGGAGCCGCACCTGCAATCCCTGTTCGGTGACAGCGCAGTCCGGCTGCAGGTCACGCCCCGGGTCTTCAACTTTCGCTATCGCTCGGCGGCTCATTTTGTGGACGTCTTTCGCCAGTGGTACGGGCCGGTGCACAAGGCTTTTGCGGCCTTGCCCGCCGAGCAGGCGCTGGTGCTGCAGAGCGAATTGATCGAATTGCTGGATGAGATGAACACCGCGGGACCCGGCGCGTTGGTGGTGCCCAGCGCCTACCTTGAAGTCGTGGTCACCCGCCGCTGAACGGCCGCCTGCCCCACCACGCTGGCGCAGCGGCTGACCATGGACGAGCGACTTCAAACCCGTATCCAGCGCTACGGTTGGGACCTGGCGGCCGACGACTACGAGCCGCTGTGGGGCGCGCAATTGGCCGGCGTGCAAAGCGCGTTGCTCGCCGCAGCGGCGCTGTTGCCCGGAGAACAGGTGCTGGACCTGGCTTGCGGCACCGGCCATGTCACGCTGCAGATGGCGCACGCGGTGGGTGTGCAGGGCGCGGTGGTGGGCGTTGATCTGTCGGCGCGGATGGTCGACACGGCGCGGCAGCGCGCGCTGCCCAACACCCGCTTCATGCGCATGGACGCCCAGCGGCTGACCTTGCCCGACCAGCAGTTCGACGTGGTCCTGTGTTCGCTGGGGCTGATGTACCTGCCCGACCCGGCGCAGGCCCTGCGTGAGGTGCAACGTGTGCTCAAGCCCGGTGGTCGGCTGGTGCTGTCGGTGTGGGGCGAGCGCGCGCGTTGTGGCTGGGCTGCACTGTTCGAGATCGTCGACGCCGAAGTCGCCAGCCAGGTCTGCCCGCTGTTTTTTGGCTTGGGACGCGGGGATGCGCTGGCCAGCCTGTGCAGCCAGACGGGCTTTGAACAGGTGCTGACCCAGCGCCTGAGCCGTGCGCTGGTGTACGCCCACGGCGACGAAGCCTGCCGTGCCGCTTTTGTCGGCGGCCCGGTGGCGCTGGCCTGGTCGCGGTTTTCGCTGGAGACCCGCCAACGGGTCTGCGCGCGCTACCTCGACGAACTTGCGCCCTGGCGAAACGGGGCGGGCTATGAGGTGCCCGCCGAGTTTGTCGTCGTCAGCGGGCGGATGGCGCATTCACCTGGCCCCAGACCGTTGGCTGCGGGGGTCTCCACTTCCGCGCCGTAGATCGCGTCTTGTGTTGTCGATGGAGTCCACACCTTCCACCTTGTGTTGCAGCGGCCGCGGCCGCGCTCACACGCATCTTCAGGCGGCTTGCGTTAGGGACTCGTCGCGCAACGGGGTGGCTGTGCCGACCGGGTTCGACTCAGGTGCCTTCTGCGACCAGCGCCGTGATGGCCGCGCCCAGGACCAAGTCTTCCACCGACCCAAAGGCCTGCTGGCGCAGCTGACCCAGGCGGTCGATCAGCACCAGGCTGGGTGTGCCCTGCAGGCCATAGGCCTGCATCGTTTGCGGAACGGGGTTGTGCGCATCGGTGCTGGGCGCGTCCACACCCACCGGAAAGAGAATCCGGTACTCGTGCAAAAAAGCCTGCAAGGAAACCGGCGTCATGGCCGCGTGGTGTTCAAACACCGTGTGCAGGCCAATCACGGTCACGCCCATGGCTGCAAAGGTGGCGTGAACACGCTGTGCCTGCGGTAAGCCATGGTGCACGCAGCCCGGGCATAACATCTGAAAGGTGTGCAGCACCACCACCTGGCCGCGCAGGTCGGTCAGCTGCACAGGTTGGCTGGTGTTGAACCACTCGCGGGTGGTCCACGGCGGGGCGTTCTGGCCGGGTGGGTTCAGGCCAAGCTGGCTTTGCATGGTTTGCCGTCGTGCGCCTGCTCCGGTCATGGTGTCACTTTCTGAACGTGGAGAAAACGCAGTCGCTGCCCTTTTGCGCCGCGTGGCACGGGTTGATGGTCATGTTCTTGACATAGGTCCCAGAGGCCAGAGTTTCACATGCCGACCACCATTTCTACGACCAGCCCGCCCGTCGCGACCTGCCACGCTGCAGCGCGAAGTGGATCGCTTAGCCGGAAGCTCTGGGTTCGGCTTCGCCGAAGCTTTCGCCGAGCCTGCCGGCTTCAGCGCCCGCCCGCGGCTTGCAGCATCTGCACCATGGCAGCGTAACCCCGCGATCGCGCCAACTGCAGCGGCGTGGCGCCGCTGCGGTCGGTCAACTGGGTGCTGGCGCCGGCGTCCAGCAGGGCTTTCAGGCTGGCTTGATGGCGCGCGCCACCGTCACCCAGCACGATGGCTTCGATCAGCGCTGTCCAGTGCAGGTTGTTGACGTGGTCCAGCGGCGCACCGGCTTTGATCAGCTGGCGCACCACGCCGTCGTGGCCCAGGTGCGCTGCGGCAATCAGCGCGGTGCCGTCGTAGCGGCTGGTGGTGAGCTTGGCGCTGGCACCCAGGGCCAGCAGCACGCGCAGGGTTTCTTCGTCGTCGGCCACTGCAGCAATGGTCACGGCGTCGTAGCGCCCTTGTTCCAGGGCCGAGGGGTCGGCGCCGGCCTGCAGCAAGGCCCGCACCGCTTGGTGCTGGCGCGCAAAGGTGGCCACATGCAAGGGTGTGCGGCCGGCGCTGTCGCGGGCCTGCAGCGCTGCCGGGCTGGTGGCCAGCTGGCGTATGGCGGCCAGGTCGCCACGCTGCGCAGCGGCGTGCAGCCCCTGGTAGGCGGCGACTTCGGTGGCGGTGGGCGGAACCTGGGCGCGGACTTGCAGTGGCGTGCTCAGGCCCGTCAGCGTCAACAGCAGGGCTGCGATGGTGTTGTTCATGGCAGAAGAATCCGCCGGTTTACTTGGTGCCAAACAGCCGGTCACCCGCATCCCCCAAGCCCGGCACGATGTAGCCGTGGCTGTTGAGTTGGCGGTCGATGGCGGCGGTGTAGATGGGCACGTCGGGGTGGTGCTTTTGCATGTGGGCAATGCCCTCGGGCGCCGAGACCAGGCTGACAAAGCGAATCGAACGCGGCGAGGTTTCTTTCAGCCGGTCGACCGCCGCCACCGCGGAGTTGCCGGTGGCCAGCATGGGGTCGAGCACGATGGCGTCGCGCTCTTGCATGTCGTGCGGCATCTTGAAGTAGTACTCCACTGCCACCAGCGTCTTGGGGTCACGGTACAGGCCCACGTGGCCGACGCGGGCGCCGGGCACCACATTGAGCATGCCGTCCAGAAAACCGTTGCCGGCGCGCAGGATGCTGACAAAGACGGTCTTCTTGCCGTCGATCATGGGCGCCATCATCTTTTCAAGCGGCGTCTCGATCTCGACCAGTTGGGTCGGCATGTCGCGTGTCACCTCGTAGGCCATCAACATGCTGATTTCGTTCATCAGCGTGCGGAAATGGCTGGTGCTGCGGTCTTTCTGGCGCATCAGCGTCAGCTTGTGCTGGATCAGCGGGTGGGTGATGTGGTGTACGGGAGCGGTCATTGCATTGGGTCCTGGTGGTTCGTCTGGAATGCGTCAAGAAAGAGCGGTCAAAACACCGTGCCGTCACTGGTTATGGTCAAGGGCGGTGCGCCACCGCGCAGTTCTTGCGCCAGCACCCGGCCGGTGGCCCAGGTGCCGCCTTCCAGGACGCAGGCCAGCGGCATTTGTTCCGCCGTTTGGCCCAGCCGGGCGCGCACCAGCGGCGCCAGTTCGTCCAGCAGGGCCACGGTCAGCGCGCGCCATTCGATGATGAATTCGTCACTGACCTGCCAGGTCTTGGCCAGGCTGGACTTGTCGCGCGCCACGATCACGCCGCCGTCCAGCAGCAGGCCGCCGTTGCGGTATTCGGGCAGGCCGGTCAGGCTGTCCAGTTCGGTGACGGTGATGCCGGCCCATTCAAGAGGCTCCAGCAGCGAATAGGCCAACCACTGACTGAGTTTGTGAAACGGCACCCAACCGGCGGTGGTGCCATGACGCCCGGCCATCGGGTCTTCACCACCGGCCCAGCGGTGCGGCCACACGTCGCCCAGCGGCACGCCGTGCAAGACGCTGCCGGTGAGCCAGATCGGGCTGAAGGTGTCGAGCAGGTCGCGCAAGACCTGCGCGGCGCTGATGGGCGCTGCAGTGATCCGCGCTTGACCGATCGGCTCCTGTGCGATCCGCGCTTGACCGATCCGCTCTTCAGCGAACCGCTCTTCACCCCATGGCTCACCCGCTGCGGCGCCGTGGCTGCCCACCAGTCGATCCCACAGCGCCGACGGCCGGGCCGGCTGGCCGCTGACAGCAGCCTGCGCCTGCAGCGCCTGACCCAGCCGACGCAACAGCGCGGCGCGGCCGTCCAGGCCGACCAACGGGTTGCTGTGCGAACACTGGAACACGGTGGCCAACGCGGTGGCGTCCAGCTGCAGCAAGCGGCTGGCGTCTACCCGCAGGGGATCACCCGCCACGGCCGAGAAGTCGCCGTTCAGATAGGCGCGCAGGCTGGCCACACCCAGGCCTTCGGAGCGCGTGAAACGCTGGCCGCTGGCGCCTTCTTCATAAGACCACTGTGGCCCGGCGCCGGCGTCGAGCAAGACGCTGATCACCGTGAGGTCGATGCGCGCACGCGCCTTGTCGGCCGTGCTGCGGCCGGCCAGCAAGGCGTCCATCTGGGCCTTGCGGTCGACACCACCCACTTCAAAGTGCCGCCAGCGGCTGTGGTACGGAATGCGCAGGCTGGGGTAAGCCGCGCGGGTGACCGTTTCAACCCGGCGGGCCACGTCGTCCAGGCGGCTGCGGTCCAGCGTGAAGTGCGAAGAACGGCCTTCGCCGACCGCACGCGCGATGGCCGTGCAGCGCTGGCGGATGGTGGCCGGGTTGCGCAGCACGCTGGCGGCGTCGGGGCCCGGCCGTGAACCGTTAGCCAAGGGTGCGCCCCTTGGTTTGCGCCAGTTGCTGAACGCTCGGCACCTGCCCATCGGTGAAGTAGCCGGCGGCGATCTTGGCCTCCATTTCCACCTTGGCGTCGGCCGGGATCAAGGCGTCGGGGATGGCCACCCGTTCACCCACTTCGATGCCGCTGCCGGTGATGGCGTCGAACTTGTCGTTGCTCATGCTCACCAGGCGGTGGATCTTGCGCACGCCCAGCCAGTGCAGCACGTCGGGCATCAGTTCCTGGAAGCGCATGTCCTGCACGCCGGCCACACATTCGGTGCGCAAGAAGTACTTGTCGGCGCTGTCGCCACCGAGCTGCCGCTTGCGCGCGTTGTAGACCAGGAACTTGGTCACCTCGCCCAGTGCGCGGCCTTCCTTGCGGCTGTAGGCGATCAGCCCCACACCACCGGCTTGCGCGCCTTTGATGCACTCTTCAATGGCGTGGGTCAGGTAAGGGCGGCAGGTGCAGATGTCGGAGCCAAACACGTCCGAGCCGTTGCATTCGTCGTGCACACGCGCGGTCAGCGTCACGCTGGTGTCGGCCAGGTCGCGTGGGTTGCCAAAGATGTAGAGCGTCTGGCCGCCGATGGGCGGCAAGAAGACTTCGATGTCGCTGCGCGTCACCAGCTCGGGGTACATGCCGCCGGTTTCTTCAAACAGCGCACGGCGCAGGTCGGCTTCACTGACCTTGAAGCGCGCGGCCACGCCGGGCAACCACCAGACGGGTTCGATGGCGACCTTGGTCACCACGGCCGAGCCGTCTTCCAGCAGCACGCGGCCGTCGCTTTGCAGGCGCTGGAATGCGATGGCCTGGCGCACTTCGGGCAGGTGGATGTGGGCTTGGGTCACCGCAATCGTGGGCCGGATGTCGTAGCCCAGCGCCAGGTGGTCGGCAAAGACCTCGGCCACACACGCGCCCCAGGGGTCGATCGAGACCATCTTGGGGGCGTCGCACCACTGCGGATGCGGGCCGATCAGGTCGGTGGGCGATGTGTTGGTCAGGTCGGCGCGATGGCCCTTGAGCAGGTTGCCCGCCGCCACCGCCAAAGCGCGGTAAACGCCATAGCTGCCGCTGTGGGTGCCGATGACGTTGCGCTGGCTGCGGTTGGCGGTGGTGCCCACCACGGGCCCGCGCTCGGTCGCACTGGCCGCGCCCCAGTTCAGGGCCGGCGCGCCGCTGCTGCCCTGGCCTGGGTGTGAAGTCAGGCGAATGTGCTTGCTGGGGGCTGCGGTCGGGTCGGTGGCCATCGGCAGGTCTCGCTGGTGTGGGTGGCGCGGTGGCGCCGCGCCCGCGGTAGGCACGAGGATACGCCGCGCAGGGGGCCTGCTGCGGCTGGGTAAGCGCTGGGTTTGGAAGGCGCAGGGCTTGGAGAGAGCCTTTGTTCGCCAGGAATTTTGGGTCTGCCACCGGCCTTGCACCGAAGCTGTTCCCCAGCAGCGTCAGGCCCGCCGCGGCCCCCTGGGCTTCGGTTGGCGCTGCTGTCGTCGCTGGGCGCAAGAGGCTCAGCGTGGGCGCAGCGTGGCGCCGCTGCTGGGCACGGGCGCCATGCGCGCACCGGCCTGCCCAGGAGTGGCTGCATCAGCGTTGCCAAACAGCGAATTCACAAACAGCGAATTCAAGAAGCGCGATGCACTGAATCCAGACCCGAAGCCAGCATTTATGCCAGCAACGAGGCCAGCACCGAAGCCACGCCCCTTGGCCGCCGCCCGCCGCGCCGCCGCTTGCTCTGCTTCGTCCGGGCTGGCCGCGCAGCGGCGAAAGTGCATGGCCAGAAAGGGCGCGCCGGTCAGGCGCAGGGCGTCGCACACCAGCAGCACGTCGCGGGCGTAGAGCGGTTCGCGCAGCATGCGCTGGCGGTCCAGGCCTTGGCCCAGTTCGCGCACCAACAGCAGGTGGATGCGGTCGGCAATCTTGAGGCAGTGGCGGGTGTGCATGTGAAGGATGTCCTGTGCCGCATTCTTGGGCGCAGACCCTGGGGCTGCCATCCCCCCAAAGGTTGACCGAAAGACCCCGGTACATTTGAAACAGTGGCCAGCGTGTACGCTGGCGTTTCCCATAAACCAGGCCGCCGCCACGGCGCCTTGAGCAGGACTGCAACATGATTCCCAGCCACGTGACCTTGGTTGAAGTGGGCCCGCGCGACGGCTTGCAAAACGAAGCCCAACCCGTTGACGCTGCGCACAAGATCGAGCTGGTGCACGCGCTGCAGTCGGCCGGCTGCCGCGAGATCGAAGTCACCAGCTTTGTCAGCCCCAAGTGGGTGCCGCAGATGGCCGACAACGCCCAGGTCATGGCCGGCGTGCAGCGCTTGGCCGGCGTTCGCTATTCGGTGCTGACTCCCAACATGAAGGGCCTGGAAGCCGCGCTCTTGTCCCGTCCTGACGAAGTGGTGGTCTTCGGCGCGGCCACCGAGTCCTTCAGCCAACGCAACATCAACTGCAGCATTGCTGAAAGCATCGAGCGCTTTGCGCCCGTGGTGGCCGCGGCACACGCCGCGGGCGTGAAGGTGCGCGCCGCGGTGTCGTGCGCACTGGGCTGCCCCTACCAAGGCCCCGTGACGGCCGACGAGGTGGAGCGGGTGGTGCTGCTGCTGAAACAGATTGGGGTGGACCACTGCGGCATTGCCGACACCATCGGCACCGGCACCCCGCGCGCTGCGCAGGCGGCGCTGGAGCGTGCGTTGAAGCACTTTCCGGTGGCTGAAGTCAGCGGCCATTTCCACGACACCTATGGCCAAGCGCTGAGCAACATCCTGGCCTGCCTGGAGCTCGGCATCCACACCTTTGACACCAGCATTGCGGGCTTGGGCGGCTGCCCCTATGCCAAGGGCGCCACCGGCAACGTGGCCACCGAAGATGTGGTCTACATGCTGCACGGCATGGGCATCCAAACGGGCTTGAGCCTGGACGCACTGGTCGACGCCGGCGCCGCCATCAGCCGTGTCCTGGGCCGCGCCCCGGTGTCACGCGTGAGCCGTGCGCTGTTGGCCAAGCGTGGGGTGGCGACCAGCATGGCGGGGGCTGTTTGAGGGCGCCGGGCCGCTGGCAAGCGCTCAGAGCGCAGCCTATCAACGGCGAAGGCAGCCGATGAGCGCGAGCGCGCCCCAAAGTTCAGCGCTTGAGGCGACCGCGAGCTGTTTCGCTTTATGACCACCCCGACACCGTCGCCCTGTATCAACATCTGCCGCATGGACGAAGCCAGCGGCTGGTGCGAGGGCTGCCTGCGCACCCTGGACGAGATCGCATGCTGGTCGCTGCTGGACGACGCCGAAAAGGCCACCGTCGTGCACAACCTGGAACAGCGGCGTCACAGCTGGGCGCAGCGCGTCACAAACCAAAATCAAACCCAAGTGCACAAGCCATGAAGCGCCTGATCTTCCACTTCGACCCCATCTCGCCCTACGCCTACTTGGCGTTCGAGCGTTTGCCGCAGGTGCTGGAAGGCTGCAGCTACGAGGTGCAGTACCGCCCGCTGCTGTTTGCGGCGCTGCTCAAGGCCCACGCCCACAAAGGCCCGGCCGAAATCGAACCCAAACGCCAGTGGACCTTTCGCCAGGTGCATTGGCTGGCCCACCAGCACGGCATCACCCTGCAGACACCGGTGCAGCACCCCTTCAACCCGCTGGCGCTGCTGCGCTTGCTGGTGGCCACCGGCCCCAACCGCCGCACGGTGGAGGCCGTGATGCGCCATGTCTGGCAAGGCGGCCACGACGCCAACGACCCCGCCCGCTTGCATGCGTTGCAGCAAGCCGCGCAACCCGCACGCGACCCCAACGGCGAAGACGTCAAAACCGAATTGCGTGCCGCCACCGACCAGGCCATCGCCGATGGTGTGTTTGGTGTGCCCACCATCACCTTGGAAGGGCGCCACTTCTGGGGGCTGGACGCGCTGCCCATGGTGCGCGATGCGCTGTTGGGCGGGGCTTGGTTTGAGGGGTCGGGTTGGGGAGATGCCGAGCAGCCTCGGGGTGGGGTGGTGCGGCGCAACCCGGTGTAAGCCAGAACCGGAGGTCTGGTGCAGCGCGGGCTGCTCTGGTGTCAGGTGCGTGAGACGCTCGCGGCAGGGAGTTCAGCCAGACAGTAAGTCGTCGTCCGGGTGGGTCGGTAGACGCAACTTGCGACGACCTCTGGCTCCTGATGGGGTTCTCTTGCCCTCAAAAATGCGGCGGGTCATCACGGCGGCGGCCATGCTGGTGCCGGCCAGCCGGACCTTGTCTGAGCCATACACCGCAGCGGCCAGCAGTCCCGGTGCGCCGCTGCTTTCATCGCTGGCGGCCAACGCTTGTGGGCCTCTGAGGGCGGACGGTCCTGCTGCGGGCGACGGGTGACGCTGACGGTTCCCCAGTCCCCGGCCTGGCCCCGTGCCCGAGTATTGGGCGACGCCGGCGCCCAAAACCAGGCCACCCACCACCACAGGCATGGTCCCATGGGCAATGCTGTTGAGCGTGCCGTCGCGGTCAATGTGACTGGTGGAAGTCGGCGAAAAGTAGGCTTGTCGGGGCACGCCTGTGCTGCCAAAAGGCGGCGTGTCGCGCTCGCACCAGGCATGGACCGTGGCGGGTACTTGCCCGGCAAGTTGTACCTGCAAGGTCCAGCGGCCATACGGTGCAGAGGGCGAGTCGGACTTGCGCGTTTTGGCCACCGCCAACAACACCATGCGACCCGAGCGCGACTGACACGCCGCTTTGGCAAAGACCAGTGCTGCCACCACACGGTTGTTCTTGTCGACCCAGGTTCCCGCTTGGCCAGGCGACAAGCTCTTGCTGGCGCCCAGGCCGGCTGGTGCGACCACGCTGACCTGAAAGTCGCCCTCATTGGGCAGCCAGACCTCAACAAAACTCTCGCTGGGGTCATCGGGTGGGTTGTTCCAGATGAAGGTGGCCGGCTCTTGCCGCGACACCTCGGCTACGGCGTGCAGCTTAGCTTCGCGGGCGTTGCCGGCGGGCAGCACCAGATTCACGTTGGCCCCCAACTTTTTACGCGCGCGCTTGAGCCGCCAGTCCATGGCTTGCTCCAACACCGATGAGCCGTCGTGCGGACCTGCGTTGCCACCGTAGCTGAGGTTGATGATGACCGGCTGACCTGGGTGCGCACAAGACAGGATGTAGCGAATGCCGTCATAGACATTGGCGCGCAGCAGACCGCTGATTTCGCGGTTCCTGATGTGGCGCGGCAGCTGCACAAATACGATATCGGCATCGTGCGCGGGCGAGGGCGCCCCACCGCTCAAGGCATCCAAGGGGTTTGGAAAGCCGGTGGCTAAGTCCATCACATGGGTGCCGTGCGTTGCGCTGCGGTCTTGGATGGCTGGATATCCACAGTGCCGATACAAGGCTTCTTCGTCCAACTGCCCGTGCTGCAAAAACTGGCGAATGTAGAGGTCCAGTGTCAACGCCCCGGTGTGGCCCCAATGGGCGTCGCGGTGAGTCTCGGCACCGTAGGGAAAGTCGCTTGGGAAGCGCCACTGCAGCCTTTGCAGACCCTTGGGTAGGTTGCTCTCGTAGTCTTCGCCTGGGCTCTGGTCCCAAATGGCGAGAACCCGCGTCGACAGTCCGGCGGGCTGACGACCGCGGAACTGTTTGTTGGCGAAGGCGCATCCATAGTCGATGAATCCGATCAGCGGTTTGGCATCCTTGCCAGTGCGCCTGTCATCGCCAGCGGGCCCTGTGTAGCGGTCAATTGAGGCCGAAGTCGAACCGTCCGCACCCCCGTCGCTGATAAAGCCCGCCGCGACCTCGAAGCGCAACGTGTCGCCGGGCTTCTTGGGCTTGACCATAGCCAGCAGGCTGTCGAAACGTTCAGCACCTGGAATGGGCCGAAGCGCATCAGTGCCGAACTTCTTCTCGCTATCGCTGCGTTCCCGAATGGTCGGTATCACCCGGGTATGCCTTCCGTGCAGGGGCGTGCCTACAAAACGCGAGACGTCCAGCCAAAGCAGATAGGGGTCGGTCTGGTCAAGCAACCCCTGCGCCAACCAGTCGCCAACGAACTCGCCTTGAGCGATGTTTTGCCACCTCATGTGGAGCTTCTTGCGCTGCGCAACTCAGTCATAGCCAAGCTCCCTGAATTCGTTGCGGGCGCGGTGCCAAAGATACGCCAACATCGTGCTGACCTCGGGCCCCAGCACCGCGACGGCCGCGCTGCATCCGGCGCCTGTTTCGGCAGTCTGGGTCCATTCCAGATCGGCCTGCGCTACGTCGGCGTGCTGGCCGTCAAAGATGCGGGGTGTCCAGGGTGTGCCCTTGCAGCGCGCCACCACGTACTCGGCCATGGTTTGCCCCAGCAGCCGGCCCGCAATGCCATCCATGGGGTAGTGCAAGCCAGCCCAGACGCGGTTGTCGGCAATGCTGGTGGCTTGGCGCTGCAACGCCGTGTGGGTGTCGCCCAGCGGGTCCAGTCCCATCAGGCGGCTGATCAAACCGGCAAACAAAAAAGCCTCGGTGGCGTGGCCGCTGGGCAGCGCGGCCCAGCCTGGTGTCTGCAGGATCGGTTGCACAAAAGGGGACAGTTCAGACGGGCGTGGCAGCGCCAGTTCATGCTTGAGCCTGTGGCACACCTCGTTGCCAAATTTCAGAGCAGCGCCCAGCAGTTCAAACGACCAAGGTGTGCGCCACGGCGACAAGGGCACCAGTGAACTCCAGAACGGAACCTGCGGTAACACCTGGGCCACCACTTCATTGGCGCGCCCGCGGCGCCACTCGGACTCGGCGTGGGCCATGACCTTGGCCAGTTGTGCATCGACGGTGGCCCGGCTGGGGCGGATCAGGGTCACCAGCTGAGCGCGCCGTTCGGTGACAACACCCAATTGACGCGCAGCCTCCAAGCTTTGCTTTTGCGAGGCGTCGAGCCTACTTTCGTCCAACGGCGCGGCCACGGCCGTCACGGTCACGCTTCCGTCATGGGCTGGGCTGGCCTCAAAGGTCAGGCCATTGGCCAGTTCCAGGCTGAACAAGTGGCCACGAACCTCGGGCTGCCACCAAGCCAGTTGCTCGGCGTGGGAAATCTTCGGCAATTTGTCGGCAGCAAAGTAGCCGCTGCGCGTTGGCAGCGTGGGGTTCTCAGGCGTGTTGCGACCCCTCGAAGTCAACAGCGCGTCGGTCACCAGGCCATCGCCATACAGCCCAGTCAGCGCGGCCAGTTGGCTGCCACTGCGGCCGGTCATAGCCGTCATAGCGGTCATCGCGGTCATGGCCGTCATCGCCGTCATCGCCGTCATTTCGCTCATCGGTTTTCCTTTGGTTTGTTGGGGTGATCTCAGGCCGGCACGCCGGCCTCGCGCAGCGCCTGGGCGTAGACCTGGGCATGCGGTACCGGCCCGCCCGGATAGCCATCCAGGTAGCGGGCCGCCGTGTAGCCCGGCTGCAGTGCCAGCATGTCGGCGACAACCTGTTGTGCCGCAGCCGATTGCCCGGCGCTAACCAACGAAATGGCCAGCACGCGGTGCGTGGGTGTGTGCGACCGGTTCAGGCGCATGGATTCTTTGCACAGGTCAATCGCACGCTGGTGTTGGCCGTCGGCGAGGTAGCCTGCAGCCGCCAGCGTGGCGAAGTAGTAGCGCAGCGGATGCAGGCCCGACAAGGCCAGGGCACGATCGGCCGCTGCCGCCGCTTCCGGTCCCCTGCCTTGCCAACTGCGCAAGGTGGCAGTGAACAGCCAAGCCAGCGGTTCGCTCGGGTTGCAAACCAGGGCGCGGTGCAAGGCCCGGTCTGCCGCCTGCAAATCCTTGTCCAACCAACTGACGACCAGCGACATCAGGGACCAAGCCATGGAGCTGTCGGGGCTGCGCTCCAGCGCCTGGTCGATGCGAAAGCGCGCTTCGCGTGCATCCTGTCCGGCAAAGCTGGTCTGGCCACGGATCACGCGCAGGCAGTGCCACTGGGCCAGCCAGGCGTGTGAAGCGTGGTGGCGTGGAACTCTTTCCGACAGTTCCGTCAGCGCTTCACGCGCGCGTGCGAAGTCGGTTGGCGCGGTTCGGTGCAGCAGCCCGATGCCACCAAAGAGCAAAGAGGCGCTTTCCAGGGTGGGCAGTGGCTGCGTGGCCACCCGCATGGCTTCTACGGACAGGATGGCCTGGTGCGCGCCCTGGGCAATGCGGTCGATGGGCTCGCTGGGTTGGCGCAGCAGGTCGCTGACGCGGCACTGCAGGCGGTCGGCCCAGACTACCGTGGCGCTGCGGGTGTCGGACAGTTCGAGCGTCATCACCACCTTGCCGCGTTGCACGGCGTAGCTGCCGCCCAGCAGGTAGCGCGCGCCCACCAAATCTTCGGCTTGCGCCAGGTCCAGGCGGGTCGAGCGCAATGCCTGGGTGGCCAAGCGCGACAGCACCAGCAACTCGGGCGTTTTAGTCAACTGCGCAATCACGCCGTCAGCCACCAGGTCGCCAATGACGGCTTCGTGGGCCCCACCCAGGCTGCAGCTCAGCGGAACCACGGCGATGGAGCAACTCAGCCGGACCAGCGCACGCACCGAATCTTCGGCGCTCGTGGCAGGCAATCTCTGCACTGGCGAAGCCAGAAAAGCGCGCACCGGTTGCTCCAGGTGCTTGAGCCAACATTCGCCCAGATCGTCAATTTGAAGCGCCCGCGACGGTATCAATTCATCGTGGGCCTCCGCAGACAAGACGGCCGAACCGGGACGGCCCAGCGAACACAAGCGGACCGCCAGGTTGACACCGGCGCCGAAGACATCCAACTCGTCAACCACCACGTCGGCCACGTGGATGGCCGCCCGCAACTTCAAGGCCTGGGTGGAACTGCGCCCGATGTTGAACTCTTCAACACGCGCGTGCATGTCCAGCACGGCCCCCATCGCTTGGGAAGCGGTGTCGAACTCCAGCAGCAAACCGTCCCCCAGGCTCTTGGCCATTCGACCCAGGTAGACGGGCAAAACCTGCTGGCAAACGGATTCAACAAATTTGCGCCAGCGCACGATCACGTCACTCTCGTGCGCTTGCATTAGTCTCACAGACTCGATCATGTCCACCACAGCTAACGCCTTACGCACACGCAACAGGTTCATTGCGTCGGGAGTCGGGACGGCTCTTTCAGTCATGTTGTCTTCGGTAAGGGCAGGCTGTCATCATCATGACGTACGAGGACACAAGGCGGCTAGTCGGGATGCCCCGAGTCGAGCTGGAAATTTGGTTGACCGACTGGACACGTCAGCGCAGTGGCGCTGGGGGTCGCTTAGTTGGTCGCGTTTGCGGTTCGCAACGGAGGCCGCACCCCACTTAACGCAACCCTGGCTTGACGGCGCTGCGTTCGTGTCAGACTTCTCGCGATGAACAGACTCCACCGACTTCAATGGGCCTGGCTGGCGGCGACCCTGCTGGGCCCGTTTTTGGCTTCACCCGCCACCGCGCAGTCACCAGCGCCCTACACCGTGACGGTGTGGGCCCAGACCCTCTTTGGAACCGACGGCAAAGCCAGCCAGTTTCAGGTGGTGGACGAAGCCACTTACTCGGCCCCTTTTGTCGAAGGCGTCAAGGTCCGCCTGGCCCGCGCACGCATCCAGCCGGTGCAAGACCTAGGGGCACCGGCCACCTTCAAGACCGGCGTGCGCATGGACTTTGTGATCACGCCGGGCCAGGGCAGCGGCACTGTCAAGCTGGACGGGCTGGCGATGGAGCCCTTGCCCATCAAACGTTACATGGCCAGTTTCCCGGCCGATGTGGCGCTCACCGATGGTTGGGACGGCCGCGTCGACGCCTTCTGTCTGGTGGGGGTGGACGGCGCTTGCAAGTCCATCACCGTCACAGCCCTGCCGGGCATGCCGGATAGCGTGCGCCGCTTTGCCCGCGTGTCGCTGGAGCAATGGCGTTTTGAAGCGCAGCAGGTCAATGGCAAGCCCATCGAGGCCGAGGTGGGTGTGCGCTTCAACCTCAATGCGCCTGTGGGTGCGCCCGAGGACTTTCGGCAGGACAAGTTTGAGCGCATTCAGCTGCGCCGCTGACGGTGCGGCAGGCAGCTGGCCAGGAGCGCAGCGGGCCGGCCCAAGCGCTCATCCGGAACGCACGGCGGGCTGGGTGGCCAAGTGCGAACACTGGGGCGTCCCATGTACTCATCCCGCACCGCACCGCACCGCACCGCACCGCACTGCGCGCAGCGTAGGCCTGTGAGCGCGTCTGTGTTTTGGCAGTCAGTTTGGATCGGCCTTTCCATTGCAGCGCCAGTGGGGCCCATCGGACTGTTGGTGATTCAGCGTTGCTTGCGCCACGGTTTGCCGGTGGGCCTGGCCATGGGCTTGGGGGCGGCTGTCGCCGACGCGGTGGATGGTGGCCGGTGTGCTGGTGGGCTTGGCGATGTGGTGGCTGCTGTTGTGCTCGGGGTTAAGCCGGTTGCGCCACCGCTTTGACGCGCAGGCTCGGCGCTGGGTGGGGCAGGTTTCAGCGGTGATGTTGGCTGGATTTGCTCTCTGGCAATGGTTGACCCTGGTCAAGGCCGGCGGCCTGGCTTCGTTGTGAAGGCCGATGTGCTGGGCGCACGATCGGTTGTGGTGGTCCTTTTCAAAGACGCTCAGTCCGCATGCAGCCCGTCGCGCTCACTCACGCAGCAGCGTCATAAGCCCGCCTCAACCACCCCTTCAACGCCGCGTCAATCTCTGAAGCCCCGCTGATGCGTGTCGTGGCCTGGCACATGCCCCCTGGCGGCTGCACCTTCAGCCGTGCGTGGGGTGGCAGGTCCTTGCAGTTCAGCCCGATCTCGAGGCTGTCTTTGGTGGCCGGCCCCACCATCGCAAACTGTTTCTTGCGACGCAGGCTGATGTAGGTTTTTTTAGGTGCGGCTTCGAATTCGCCGAAGCCCTGCACCACCGCCATCAGGGCCGCATGCAGGGGACGTAGCGCGGCTTTGGGGCCGCTGTAGAGGGTGTCCAAAGGGTCGCCTGCGGCTGGGGCTGTTGCTGCGGTCTGGCGCGCGTCGCCGCTGCCCAGATCAGGCAAAGGCTTGCCGAAGAATTTGGCCACTGCGTTGGCGTCGCCGTAGCCCAACTTGAAGTGTTCCATCAGCCAGGTTCGGCGTTCGCCGTGCTTGGCGGCCCCGCTGTTGGCCACCGCGGCGTGCAGCGCTTCAATGCGCTGGCCGGTCTTGGCCTGGATGTTTTTCAGCTGCGTGACGGTGGCGGCTTGGGGGTCGGCCATGGTGAAGTCTCCCGGTGCAGGACCTGGCTCGCAGCGTAGCCGGTTTCAGCTGTGCTGCAAACGCCCAACTGTGCCGGCCCGCTTGCGCGGTGGGCAGCCACACGGGCAGGTCACTCCACGGCGCCACGCCTTGGTCCAGCAGGAAGGGTTCGCCCACCCACAACAGGCTGGCGCCGGGGTTCAGGCTGTCGCGGGCGATGGTCAAAAGACTGCTCATCGTTAGCGGCTGGGCCGGGCCGGTGAGGTTAAAGACATCGGGCGTGGCGCGTTTGGCCTGCAGCAGGTTCCAGGTGCTCAGCCGGCACAGCGTCATCAACCGCAGCGCCGCTTGCCAAAGTGCTGACCTCAGTGCTTGCCTTAGAGCCGGCCTCAGTGCTTGCCTCACCGGGCTCCACATCAGCCCCCGAAGCCAGTTCGCCCAGGCACTTCATGCACAGACAGCCGGTGTAGCGTGCCCGCAGCGTGGCTTGCAGTTCTGCGCTCAAGGTCAAGGTGGTGCAGGGGCAGGGCCCTGGCCCCGCCACGGCGCAGGCAAAGCCATCGCCACAGCGCGGGCAGGTGTCGGGCGGCGCGCCGTGGCTCATGCAGCAAACAAGCCCTTGTGTTTGTCGCGCAGCAGGTTTTTCTGCACCTTGCCCATGGCGTTGCGCGGCAAGCTGGCCACCACGTCCACCAGCTTGGGCACTTTGAAGTTGGCGATCTGGCCTTTCAGTGCGGCCGCGATGTCTGCACCGTTGATGGCCACGCCGGGCTTGGCCACCACCACGGCCACCACGGCTTCGCCGAAGTCGGGGTGGGGTACGCCCACCACGGCGGACTCCATCACGCCCGGCATGTCGTTGATGAAGCCTTCAATCTCGGCCGGGTAGACGTTGTAGCCGCCGCTGATGATCAGGTCCTTGCTGCGGCCGACGATGGTGACCACGCCGCGGACGTCGATCTTGCCAACGTCACCGGTCTTGAACCAGCCATCTTTGGTGAACTCGTCAGCCGTTTTTTCGGGCATGCGCCAGTAGCCCTTGAAAACGTTGGGGCCGCGCACTTCGATGTTGCCGATCTCGCCGCTGGCCAAAGGCGCGCCCTGGTCGCTGTGCACCCGCACACCCACGCCGGGCAGCGCCAGGCCCACGGTGCCGCCCTGGCGCTGGCTGGCGGGGTGGTAGGGGTTGGACGCGAGCATCACGGTTTCGCTCATGCCGTAGCGTTCAAGAATGGTGTGGCCGCTGCGCTGCGCAAAGTCATTGAAGGTTTCCAGCAGCAAAGGGGCCGAGCCGCTGACAAACAGGCGCATGTTGGCGCAGGCTGCGGCGGTGAAGCTGGGCTCGCCCAGCAAGCGCACGTACAGCGTGGGCACGCCCATGAAGACGGTGGCCTCACGCATGCGTGCGGTGGCCACGCGCGGATCAAAGCGCGCCATCCAGATCATCTTGCTGCCGTTGATCAGCGCGCCATGGCTGGCCACAAACAGGCCGTGCACGTGGAAGATGGGCAGCGCATGGATCAGCACGTCGCAGCCTTCACTGGCAGAGCGCCAACCCCAGGCCTTTTGCAGCACCAAGGCGTTGGACAGCAGGTTGCCGTGCGTCAGCATCGCGCCCTTGCTGCGCCCGGTGGTGCCGCTGGTGTAGAGGATGGCGGCCAGGTCGTCTGCCGCCATCACCTTGGCGCGGTGCCGGTCGCTGTGGAAGCTGGCGCGGTCCAGCAGCGTGCCGGTGCGGTCGTCGTTCAGCGTGAAGACGTGCTTCGTGCCGGCCAGGAAGGCCGTCTTGCTGACCCAGCCAAAGTTCTTGCCACTGCACACCACCAGTGCCGGCTCGGCGTTGCCGATGAAGTAGGCCACCTCGGCGGCCTGGTAGGCGGTGTTCAGCGGCAAGAAGACGTGCCCGGCGCGCAGCACCGCCAGGTAGAGCATCAGCGCTTCCACGCTTTTTTCCACTTGAACGGCCACGCGTGACGCGGCGGGCAGGTCCAGGCTGTCGATCAGGTTGGCCAGCATGGCGGTGCCACGCTCCAGGTCGCGCCAGGTGTAGAACAGCGGCGTAGCCGTGTCGGTGGTCTCGATGGCCGTGGCGTCCAGGTCGGCCGGGAAAGCGGCGCGCAGGGCTGTGAAGAGGTTGTGGTTGGTGGTCATCGTTTGCTGGCCTGCCCGGGGGGGGGGGCGCTGCCTGTCAGTCCAGTTTGGCGCCCGAGCTCTTCACCACTTCGGCCCAGCGCTTGACCTCGGCGCCCACAAAACGGCCGAAGTCGTCGCCCCACAGGTTGGGCGTTTCGGTGCCCAGGCCGGTCCAGATGCCGCGCAGGTCGTCGGCATTCAAGGCTTTGCGCATCTCGGTGGCCATGGCTTGCGTGGCTTCGCGCGGGGTGCCCTTGGGCGCCCAGATGCCGTACCAGGTGGCCACCTTGTAGGTGGGCACGCCACCTTCCACCGACGTGGGCAGATCAGGAAAGCCCGGCGCACGTTTGTCGCTGGCCACCACGATGCCGCGCAGGCGACCACCCTTGATGTGGGTGGCGCTGCTGCCCAGGCCGTCAAAACACAGGTCCACTTGCCCGGCGATCAGGTCTTGCAGCATGGGCCCGGCGCCGCGGTAGGGGATGTGGGTGATGAAGGTCTTGGTCTGCAGCTTGAACAGTTCACCGGCCATGTGGTGGCTGGTGCCGTTGCCGGCCGAGCCGTAGTTGAGCTTGCCGGGGTTCTTGCGGATGAACTCCAGCAGCTGTGGCAGCGTGGTGGCCTGCACCTTGGTCGGGTTGACCACAATCACCTGCGGCACGCTGGACACCAGGCCCACCGGCACAAAGTCGGTCTCGATGTTGTAGTCCAGCTTGGGGTACATGCTGGGCGCAATGGCGTGGTGCACCGCGCCCATGAAGAAGGTGTAGCCGTCGGGCGCGGCCTTGGCGGCGATGCTGGCGCCCAGCGTGCCGCCAGCGCCGCCCTTGTTGTCGATCAGGAACTGCTTGCCCAGGTTGCGTGTCATCGCGGCAAACAAGGGGCGGGCGAAGGCGTCGGTGCCACCGCCGGGTGGGAAGGGCACGACGATGGTCACCGGCTTGGCGGGCCAGGCGCTTTGGGCGTGCACCCAGGGTGCGGCCAGGGTGGCGGCGCTGCCCAGCAGTGCGTGGCGACGGGTGATCTGGTTCATGCTTGGTCTCCGATGGATGTTGTTGCTTGTGAAAAGGGCTTGGGGCAAGTGCAATTTGGTGCTGGGGCGTGGTGCTGGGGCTCGGTTCTATGGCTCGGCACTAGGGCTCGGCACTAGGGCGGGCTGCCCACTGCACGCGAACGTGCCACTTCGCCTTGCCGAAACTTGGCGTGGCTGGCTTCGACCTTGCTCAGGTCGTACAGGTAGTTGACCATCATGCCGAAGGACTGGCGCAAGCCTTTGCCCGACAGGTTGCCACCCGGGTTGAGCCGCTCCAGCCGTGCCCCATTGTCCAGGTGAAAGCGGGCCACCGGGTCACCTGCCGGGGTTGGTGAAAGCCCCAACAGGTAGGCGCTGCACAAGTGCTGCAAGTCGGCAACAGCGCTGTCGTCCATGCCCTCGTGCACGGCCGGCCCTTGCAGCGCGCTGAGGTCGCCTTTGCACAGCTTGCGCAGGCGCTCGCGTGCAGTTTCCAAGTCCGCCAGCTGGCTTTTGCGCAGGTTGGGCAGCGCTGAAAGGTCGGGCTCTGACAACAGCCACGCCGCAAAGCCCGGTATCGGCGACAGGGTGCAGAAGGTGCGCAGGCGGGGCAGTTCGCGCTGCAATTGCTGGGCCACGGTCTTGATCAGGAAGTTGCCCAGGCTGACACCGCGCAGCCCCGGTTCGCAGTTGCTGATGCTGTAAAAGGCGGCCACCCGAAAGCGGTCGCTGGGCATCGGCGTGCTGGACTTGTTGATCAGCGGGCCGATGCTGGCCGGCATGTCGGGCAGCAGCGCCACTTCCACAAAGATCAGCGGCTCGTCGGGCAGCTGGGGGTGAAAGAAGGCGAAACAACGGCGGTCGGGTTGCAGGCGCCGACGCAGGTCGTCCCAGCCGTCCACCGCGTGCACCGCTTCGTGGTGGATGATTTTTTCCAGCAGCTGCGCCGGTGAGTTCCAGTCGACCCGCTTCATCTGCAAGAAGCCGGGGTTGAACCAGCTGGTCAGCAGGTGCAGCAGGTCGGCCTCGATCACCTGCAGCTCGGGCCGTTCTCTCAGGCGCTTGAGCAAGGCCCGGCGCAGCCGCAGCACCGCGCCGGTGCCCCCAGGCATGCGGTTCAGGCGCCTGAACAGTTCTTGGCGCGCCGGCTCGGCGGCGCGTGTCAGCGCCAGCAGCGTGCTGGCGCTGGGTGTGCTGGCGTAGGCCTGCGCCAGCCCCAGCACGCCTTGCGGGTCGGGGCTGAGGTCTTGCGCCAGGTAGTCGAAGAACTCCTCCAGTTCTTCGTCGGCCAAGCTGTCCAACCTTTCAATCAGGTCGGCGGTGATGGCCATGCCGCCCAGCTCACCTTTTTCGCTCAACAGCCGCTTGCAGTCGGCCTTCATGCGGCGCACGGCGCGGGCCGTGCGCTGGCGGGCGGTGGCGTGGCGGATGTCATCGAGCATGGTGGGGGTCTTTCAAGGGCTTGTTGCCCAGGGCTTGGGCGTGTGGGCGGCTTTGTGATGCCTTGGGTTGTTTGTGGCCCTGCGCCGCGCCAGTGTTGGCTGTGCTGGCCGAAGCGAAAACTGAAGCTGTGCAGCGTAACGCCGTGGGGTCCGGTCGGCAGTGCGTTTGTGCGCAGCCTCAGGGCATGTGCAGCGTTTTGGCTACAGAAGCGGCACCAGCCGGGGCGTTGGCGCTGAGCTCCCGTGAAGCACGCCGCCACACCCGCCCTTTCGCGCCGGAATGCTTCGCAGGCTCTGGTCTGGACGGGGTCAGGTCTGGACGGGGTCAGGTCTTCCATTTTTTCTATCTTCTTTCTCCAACCGCCACAAGCCGACTGACATGCGTGACGGACAACCCCGTCTCCTGAGCCAACCGTGTCATCGTCATGCCACCTTCGCGATAGGCGCGCGCCAGCGCCATGGGGCGGTCTCCGTTGCAGGTCGTCAGCCATGCGGACCAAGGCTGCTCGAGCATCCGCTGCTGCCGCGGGATCTGCTTGTGCTGCTGGCGGCCCGGCTCCGCGAGCGCCAGCATGCGTTGGGCAAAGGCTTCGTCGCCCAAGTACATCTGCCCGCGCAGGGCGGACTGCCAGAAGGTCGCGTCCCCGTCGTCGGCCTGTGCAACCAGGGTCGCGTAGCTTCGGCAGGCCCTTGCCCGATCGCGCTGATTCGTTACAGCGCTGCCCAGCAAGTAGCCGTGCAGGCCGTCGCTGTCGAGCCAGAGTGGTGTGGGGTCCAGCCCCAGATGTGCGCGACAACTCGACCAGGGCCACTGGCTGGCCTGGGCGACCAACCGCGCCGCGACGGGGTTGCGTTCGACATAGCGGCAAAGCGCGAGCAAGTAAGCGTCGCGATCAACCAGAATGGCCTTGTAGCGACCTTGAAATAAGTGGCCCACCAGCCCGTGTCGGCGATTGAACTGCTGCGTGTACACACCATTGGCATGGCGCATCAGCCGCGACAGATTGCCCTGACGGGTATGCAAGACCAGGTGGTAGTGATTGCCCATCAGGCAGTAAGCCAGCAACTGCGCATTGAACCTGTCCATCGCGGCTGCCAACACGTCCAGATGCGCGCGGCGATCCGCGTCGTCGCGATAGATCGCTTCGCGGCGGTCTCCACGGGAGGTGACGTGGTAGATGGCGCCGGGGAATTCGATCCGGAGAGGGCGAGTCATGGGGTAAAGGTCGTGGCCGAAGGGTAGTCGGTTTGGAGGGGAAATGGAAGACCTGACCCCAATCCCCGGACCCCAATCCCCGCTAGCGCTGGCTGCGGTGCATGCCGACCTGGCCAAGCGGCTGAGCGAGTTGGAGCAAAAGACCGAAGGGCTTGCGCTCACACACGACACCTTCAGCCGCAATACCCGCATCCAGCTCAAGCAGCTCATCGAGGCAGTCAACCAGCTCATGACGCCGCCCGATCCGCCCAAACGGCCTATCGGGTTCATCAACCCCGAGGACAAGGCAAACAACAAGGCTCAGTTCGCGTTGAGTAGTGATCGCCTCACGCCCCCACAGCCATGGCGAGGAAGGTTGCAGGCTTGAGCCCGGTGTCGCGGTAGCGGTCCAGTGCT
>JAYVSX010000212.1:0-4604 GCA_043774975.1 Rubrivivax sp. | reverse complement strand
GCAACCCCGACGTGGCCGAGCTGGCACGCGGCAAGAGCGGCCGTGTGGTGGGCCACCTGATGGGCCTGCTCACCCTGATGAAGGGCCAACCGCTGGCCTACAACAAGGACAACCAAGAAGACAAGGAGCCGCTGTTCGACACCGTGGACACGCTGTCGGACACGCTGCGCATCATGGCCGAGATGGCCGGCGGCATCATCGTCAAGAAAGACGCCATGGAGCGCGCCGCCCTCAAGGGCTACGCCACAGCCACCGACCTGGCCGACTACCTGGTGAAAAAGGGCCTGCCCTTCCGCGACGCCCATGAAGCAGTGGCTCATGCGGTGAAGGTGGCCATGGGCCGCGGCATCGATCTGGCCGAGCTGCCGTTGTCGGACCTGCAGGCCATCAACGGCCGGATCACAGCCGACGTGGCCCAGGTACTGACCTTGCAAGGGTCGCTCAACGCCCGCCAGGTTCTGGGAGGCACTGCGCCGGCCCAGGTGCGCGCGCAGGTTCAGCGTCACCAACAACGGCTGGGCGCCTGAGCCACCGGGCCCCAACCAGAACGGGTTAAACCAGCGCCATGGGCGCTGTCTCGTTGGAACCGCCTTTGGCGCTGTCTCCGCTGAAGCGCCAGCAGCACCGCCGGCTTTGAAATGGCAGGCAAAGCTGCCTGTCATTGCCTCTTTGCTGCCCACCGCGCAATGGAAACATCGCCGCACGCAACTCTGGGTAGGCGCGGTGATTTCTTTCGGGCGCAAGACTCCGCAAACAGGCAAGGTGGCTTGCGCCGTTCAAGGGGCACAGGCCAGTTGGGCCTGCGTTCAGCGAAAGCCCGATGGCGTCCCGCAAGTGCTTTGGGTGGAATCGACGGGCTGGACCTCAGACGGTCGCGCAGGCCGTGAACTGCGAAACCGCCGCGGCCTGAATCGTTCCGAGTCGGTCGCCGTGTTGGCACGCGGCCAATACCAGGTGTTGCAGGTTGACGCGCCCGAACTGCCGCGTCCGGAGTGGACTCAGGCCCTGCGCTGGCAAATCAAGGACCGCCTGGACTTCCCCGTCGAACAAGCGGTGATTCAACTCTTGGAGCTGCCAACCGACCCGATTCGCAAAGCCAACAGTCAAGTGGTGGCCATAGCAGCCGGGCATGGCCCTTTGCAGAACCTGATCGCCCGCGGCAACCAAGTCGGGCTGGACTGGTCGGCCATCGACATTCCAGAGACCGCACTGCGCAACATCAGCGCCCTGGTGGAGCCGCCCAACAAGGCCCAGGCACTGGTGCACATCGGCGATGAACACGCTTTGCTGGTCATCACCGTGGACGGCGAACTGGCCAGCTCACGGCACCTGGACATGGCGCTAGGCCCCTTGAGCAGCAGCGACGACAACGCCCGTCAGACGGTATTTGACCGCGCGGGGCTGGAACTTCAGCGCACCTTGGACAGCTTTGAGCGCCACTTCAACCATCTGAGCCTGGCCCGGCTGCTGATCACCCCCGCAGTTGGGCTGGAAGCCTTCATGGCGCACCTGCGCGAACTGGTCTACGTGCCCGTCGAACCCCTGTGCCTGGGCTCGGCCCTGGACATCACGGCGGTGGCCAGCCTTAACGACCCCGCGCAGCTGTCCTTGCACTTGTGCGCGATTGGCGCGGCCTTGCGGACCGATTGACGTCCATGGCGCAGCAGATCAACCTCTACGACCCTGCGCTGCGTCCGCTGCGCGACGCCTTCACCGCACAGGCCAGCCTGCTCTGGGCCGCCGGCGCCGCGCTGTTGGCCATGGCGGCAGCCTGGGCACTGCACCTGGGCACGCCTTCGCAGGCCCCGACGCTGAATCCTTTGGCAAGTCAGGCTGCTGCCGCCGGCGCCGCCAGCACGCCAGCCGCACCCCTTAGCGGGGCAGCGGCCGAGTTGCAACGTCTGCACGACTTTGAAGCCCACCAGCGGCGCGTGCATGCAGCCATTCTGGACGGCGGCCTTGGCGCCCGAAGTGGCCATGCGGAGTACCTGCGGGCCCTGGCGCGCCAGGCCCAGCCGCAGGTTTGGCTGACCGGCTTCTCGGTCAAACCCGAGACCAAGGCACTCGAAATCGACGGACAGACGCTGGACGCTTCAGCGTTGCCCGCGTACCTGCGTCGACTGAACAGCGAAGAGCGCTTCAAGGGCCGGCCCTTCGCCCATCTGCACATCCGCCAGCCCCCAGCCGGCGATGGCGCTGGAGCGGGCCCTGTCAGCGCCGAAGCCGCGACGCTCGGTTACCCGCAATTCACGCTGCGCTCGCTGCCCACTGCCAAGGAGGCCGCACCGTGAGTCTTCAAGCGTCATGGGCGCAGGGCCTTCAGCAAACACGCGCCTTGCAACGCCGCTTTGACGCCCGGCCCCGCCGCGAACGTTTGATCATGACCGTGGCTCTGGTGGCCGTGGCCATCATGGCGGTGGACAGTTGGTGGTTGGGCCCGGCCTTCAAGCGCTGGAACGTGGCGTCCCAGCAGCAGCGCGCAGCGCAGGCCCAGACGGCCAGGGCACTGGCGGACCAACAGCAAAGGCTGGACCGCCAGCGCACACAAGACAACGCCTTCAAGTCAGAAATCACCCAGCTGCGTGAGCGACTGCGTGCCCGCGAAGGCGACATGCGCGACGTGGAACGCAGCCTGGTCGGCCCCGAGCGCATGCTGGGTCTGTTGGAGCAACTGCTGGCCCGCCACGGACAACTGCGGCTGCGCGCCATGCAGTCGCTGCCACGCACAGAGCTTGCCGAAGGCGGCAAAACACTGCTGTACCGCCATGGTGTGGAGCTGGCGGTCGAAGGCAGTTATGGGGACCTGGTGACCTACCTGGAAGCCTTGGAGGCCATGCCGGAGCAGTTGCTGTGGGGCAGCCTTCAGCTCAAGGTTGAACGCCACCCCAAAGCGGTGCTGACGCTGCGTGTCTACACGCTCAGCCTGGACCGCAACTGGCTGGAAATCTAGGCATGCGCAGACACCTACCTTTGAACCTGATGGTCACCAGCCTGTCCTTGTTGGCGTTGCTGGTGGCCACGCTGTCACAGGCTGCTGGTGACCCAACCCGACCGCCCGGTTTCACCACACCAACACCCGGCACACCGGCACGCAGCGCGGCAGCCGCCGCGTCGGCGGGCAAGCCACCGCCACAGCCACCACTGCTGGGCTCTTTGCAACTGAGTCGCGATGGCGCCGCGAGCGCTTTGCTGGATGGCCAGGTCGTTCGCGTTGGCGACAAGGTCGGCGACAGCACCGTCACGCTGATTGACAGCCAAGGCGTCACCTTGCGTGGACCCAAGGGCCTGCTTCGCATCCTGCTGCTGCAGGGCAGCGGCAAAGTGCCCTCGTCCAACCCGAATTCCGGCGTGGCCGGTCACAACACGAGTCCGACGGTGTCGGCCGGAGGTTCGAAACCATGAACAACGCCCAACGCCTTGGCACGATGGCTGCGGTGGCCGCAATGACGATCACCACGTTGACCCCTGCCGCTGCAACACAGCGCTGGTTCACCAAACGCGCCAAGGGCCCCATGGTGACCGCCCTGATGCCCGCGCCCGCGCTGAGCGCCGTGTCAGCCGCTGCCTTGGTACCCACGGCGCTGGCCTTGCAAAACCCGGTCCCCCGGGCCCAGCTGTCGGCCCCGGCACCCGCTGTTGCTGCCACGGCGGCCACCCTGACAACGGCTGCGGCCGTTGCAACGGCCCCCGTAACCGCAGCGACTGCAGCGACTGCAGCGACTGCATCAGCGGCAACGATCGCAGCGGCTACAGCCGCCGCCCCCAGCATGGCCAGCGTTGCGCGCTCGGCCAACGACCTGGCCCGTTTCGACCTCTCGGTGAGCAATGCTGCAGCGGCCCAGGTCTTCCTGCAAATCGCTTCGGGCACGTCCTACAACATGCTGGTCTCGCCCGACGTGAGCGGCCAGATCAGCGTGACGTTGAAAGACTCGACGGTGCTGGAAGCCATGGAGTCCATCCGCGAACTTTTTGGTTACGACTACCGCGTCACAGGCAACCGGATCTTTGTCTATTCCAACGCCGTGCAGACGCGGCTGTACCGCATCAACTACCTGCCGGGCCGGCGTGAAGGTGCGTCCGACATCCGCGTCACCTCCAGCTCGCTGGCCAAGGCCGGCACCGGGTCCAATGGCAGCGGCAGCGGCGGTGGCGGTGGCGGCAACGCCAGCAATTCAGGCAGCAGCACGGGCTCGTCCAGTTCGCGCCCCGACGACAGCTCCCACGTGCGCACCACCTCAGACGCCGACTTCTGGCAAGAGGTGAAACTGTCGCTGCAAACGCTGATCGGCCAGACCGCAGGCCGCGGCGTGGTGCTCAACCCCGCCGCCGGCGTCATCGTGGTGCGTGCCACGGCAGCCGAGCAACGGCAGGTGGACCAGTACCTCAAGGCCATTCAACTGGCGGTCACACGGCAGGTGATGATCGAGGCCAAGATCATTGAGGTCTCGCTCAGCAAGGACGCCCAGACCGGCATCAACTGGGGCGCATTTGGCCGCATCCTGGGTGGCTCGCTCGGGGTCAGCCTTGGGGTGGCCGCGCCCGGCACCGTGCTGCAAACCGTTGGCGCGCTCAGCACCAGCGACGGCACCACCGCCCAGGTGGGC
>JAYVSX010000211.1:0-10315 GCA_043774975.1 Rubrivivax sp. | reverse complement strand
GATCTTCTGCGCCAGGTCGTTGTCGGCCTCGCGCACGAAGTCCAGCACGCTGGTTTCCACCGCGCTGCCCATCATGTTCAGGATTTCTGCGGCCGCTTTGGCGCCGCCCAGGCTGCTCTTCTTGCCGCGGTCACCGCCGGCCAGCACCTTGCTCATGACCTCGTTCAGGTCACGCAGCGCGGTGGGCTGAATGCCATCGAGCGTGGCCACGCGCACCATCACCTCGTTGCGGTGGCGCTCGGTGAAACGCTTCAGGACTTCGGCGGCCTGGTCAAACTCCAGGTGCACCAGGATCGCGGCGACGATCTGCGGGTGTTCGTTGCGCAGCAGTTCAGCCACGCTTTGCGGGTCCATCCACTTCAGGCTTTCGATGCCGGTGACGTCGCTGCCTTGCAAGATGCGGTCGATCAGCAGGTTGGCCTTGTCTTCGCCCAGGGCCTTGCGCAGCACGCTCTTGACGTACTCGTTGCTGTCGGCCACCAGCAGGCTTTCGCTGGCGGCGACTTTTTCAAAGTTGTCAAAGACCACATCGACGCGTTCACGGGTGACGGCCTTCATGCGCGCAATGGTCTCGCCCAGGCGCTGCACCTCCTTGGGCGCCAGGTGCTTGAAGACCTCGGAGGCCTCCTCTTCACCCAGCAACATCAGCAAAATAGCTGCGTCTTCCAGGCCTGCGTCGTCGGTTGCGGCTGCCATGTGGGCTTGTTTCCTTCAGGCGGCTTGGCCATTGACCCAGCCGCGCACGATGCTGGCCACGGCTGCCGGGTTGTCCTTGGCCAGCGCACGGGCGGCTTCCAGGCGAGCGTTGTGCTGCGGCGCTGCCAGTGCCGCGACCACCGCGTTGCCGGGGGTGGGCCCGTCATCCACCACTTCACTGACCTGGGTGCCCGGCTCGGGTGGTGGAGGCGGCGCCATTACTGCCGTCAAGGCCGGCTTGATGAGTTTGAAGACGATGGTCAGTGCCACCAGGGCCAGTGCCAGGGGCGCCAAGGCGCTGCGCAACAGGTCGATCAGCCAGGGCTGCTTCCAGATCGGGGTGTCCTCAGCGGGTGCAACCGCTTCCACGCGGAAGGGGGCGTTGACGATCTTGACCACGTCGCCCCGTTCGCTGTTGAACCCAATGCCCTGCTGCACCAGCGCGGTGAGTTGTTCAATTTCCTTTTCCGTCAAGGGCACCGTGGTGGTCTTGCCTTTGGCGTCGGTGTTGGTGCGGTGGTTGACCACCACGGCGGCGTTCAAACGGCGCACGTTGCCCACCGCGGCTTTGGTCACGGTGACCGTCTTGTCGACCTCAAACCGCGTCGCCGCGTCGCGGCGCATCGTTCCCGCTGATCCGCCTGCACCCTGCGCGCCTTGCAAGGGTGCCGAAGCGCCGTTGATCGGCGCCTGTGCGGGCACCGGCGGCTGGTTGCTGGTGGCGCCCGGCACGCCGGCCGGGTTGGCGTTTGCGGGCTGGTTGGACTCTTCGGTGCGCTGTTCGCGCACCGCGGCCTTGGCGCTGGCGCCTTGGTTGGGGCCGTAGGCCTCGGCCGTTTGCATGACCTGCGAGAAGTCGATTTCAGCCGAGATGCTGGCGCGCACGTTGTCACGCCCCACCATCGGTTCCAGCAGCGCCAGCACACGCTTGTGATGCCCGGCTTCCACTTCCCGGCGGTATTGCAGTTGCTGCGAGTCCAGGCCATGGGTCGCCGCCTCGTCACCCGCGCCGGACAGCAGGGTACCGGTGCTGTCGACCACGCTGACCGCTTTGGGTGACAAGTCGGGCACGCTGCCCGAAACCGCCCTGATGATGCCGGCCACCTGGCCGCGGTCCAGGGTGCGGCCCGGGTGCAGCGTCAACACCACCGAGGCCGATGGCTTCAACTGCTCGCGAAAAAAGCCATTCTGCTGTGGCAGCGCCAGGTGCACGCGAGCCGATTTCACCGATTCCACCGCCTGGATGGTGGTGGTCAGCTCGCCTTCGATGGCACGCTGCATCTTCATGCGTTCCTGGCCTTGGGTCTGGCCAAAGTTGTTCTTGTCCAGCAGCTCGTAGCCTGCCGACCCACCGCCTGCGGTGGAAGGCAGGCCGCCCGAAGCCAGCTTCATGCGCAATTCGTGAACCCGACCCGCCGGGACCAGGATGGTGCTGCCACCTTCGCTGAACTTGTAGGGCACGTTGAGTTGCGTCAGCTTCTCGATGACGGCGCCGCCGTCCTTGTCGCTGAGGTTGGGAAACAGCACCCGAAAGTCCGCATCACGGGCGCTGCCAAACATCAACACCAGCACGGCGAGCAAGGCGGCCACGCCCAGCGCAGCGCTGATCTGGGTTTTGGCGGGCAGGGATTGCCAGCGCTGGCCCAGCCCGGGGTTGGCGGCGCCCGGCTGAACCAGCGCGGTGTTGGATGCAGTCGTGGTGACGGCGTTGTTCATGGATGCGTGTGCAGGGGCAGGTTCGGGGGGACTGGAGGCTCGGTGCCTATGGTGGCCGCGTGGGGCTGAAACATTAGCCCGAGAAGGGCTGCAAAGAACCGCCTGATCGCACCGTTGTTGGCCGGCCTGGGGCCTAAAGTGCACTCACCGTCCATGGCACTGGTGCAGTGGCTCCCTTGCAAGACGACAGGACCGACCCGACATGAACGATCTGCGCATCAAGAGCTTCGACTTCCAGGCCGCCGTGGCGCGCGCCGGATTGCGGCCCGATGGCATGCCACGCACCGACGCTGCTGCTGGCGTGGACGGCGGTTTCAAGGCCGCCATGTCGACGGCGCTGAAAGAAGTCAGCCAGACCCAATTCGAGGCCAGCCGGCTTCAGCGCGAAGTGACGCTGGACAACCCGGCTGTGAGCATCGAAGAGACCATGGTGGCCATGCAAAAAGCCCAGATCGGCTTTCAGGCCACGGTTCAGGTGCGCAACCGGCTGGTGCAAGCCTACAGCGACATCATGAACATGCAGGTATGACGGCTCAGTCGGCCAGTACCATGGCGGCGGTTTGTACGTCCAGGTGGGCCAGCAGGTCGGTGGGAACCGGGCGGCCCAGCAGGTAGCCCTGCAACTCATCACAACCGCAGCGGCGCAGCGCTTCGCGCTGGGCTTCGGTCTCAACGCCTTCGGCATTGACGCGGATGGACAAGGAGTGCGCCATTCGGACAATGGAGCGCACGATGACGTCGACCCGCGGATCCAGGCCCAGGCCCTGGGTGAAGGAACGGTCGATCTTGAGCTTGTCGAACGGAAAGCGCCACAGGTAGGACAGGCTTGAGTAGCCGGTGCCAAAGTCGTCCATCGCGATGCGCACACCCAGTGCGCGCAAGGACTGCAGGGTGCTCAGCACGTGGTCGGTCTGCTGCATCAGCAGGCTTTCGGTGATTTCCAGCTCCAGCCGCCGCGGCGCCAAGCCGGTGTCTTGAAGCGCCTGGCGAACCACATCGACAATGGCCTGCCCCTTGGCGAACTGCGCCGACGACAGGTTGACCGCCACCGACAGCGGTTCTGGCCAGCGTGCCGCCTGGCTGCAGGCTTCACGCAAGACCCAGAGTCCCAGGCGCCCGATCAGGCCCGTTTCTTCGGCCACCGGAATGAAGGCCACGGGTGGCACCATGCCGCGCGTGGGGTGTGACCAGCGGGCCAGCGCCTCGTAGCCTTTGAGGGTGGTGCCGTCGCCCGCGTAGATCGGTTGGTAGTGCAACAGCAACTGACCGCGTTCCAGTGCGGCGAGCAAGTCGCTGGCCAAGGCCTGGCGTTCGTTGAGCGCACGGTCCAGCGAGGCGTCGTAGAAGCTCCAGGTGCCGCGACCTCGGGACTTGGCCCGCAGCAGCGCCAACTCGGCGTTGTGAAGCAGGGTGTCGGCGTCGTGGCCGTCTACGCCGCGCAACGCTGCACCGACACTGGCGGTGACCAGCACGGGCTCACGGGCCTCGGGCAGCTCATAGGGCCGTGCCAGACTGGCCATGATGCGCTCCACCAACGCGGTCACCGAGGCGCTGTCTGTTGCACCCCGCTGCAAGATGCCAAAACGGTCGCCGGCCAAGCGGGCCAGCGAGTCACCGCCGCGCAGCACGTTCTGCAGTCGCTGGCCAGCCTGTTGCAGCAAAGCGTCACCGACCTGGTGGCCATGGCGTTCGTTGACGATGCCAAAACCGTTCAGGTCGATGCAGATCACCGACAGCCCTTGTGCTGCGTTGGCTCCTTGGGTGTGAAGCCTTTGATCAACCTCGCAGGCCTGCTGCAGCCGCAGGTTGAACTGCCCGTGGTTCAGGGCCCCGGTCAGCACATCGTGCTGGGTCAGGAAGTTGGCCTTCTCGCGCGCGGCCCGGGCCTGATCGGCCCGCAGCCGGGTGAAGGCCAGGGCGGCCATCAGGCAAACCAGCACGGCAGAGCCCGCCACCATGGCCGCGTGGCGAAACGATGCCGTGATGGACTCGGCCAGCTCACTTTGATCGACGGTGACTTCCACCACGCCGACCAGCTGTGAGCCCAGGCGGACGGGGGCCCAGGTCTGGCTGTAGGTTCGAGGCAACGGGTCCCCATTGCCATGCAGCAACTGCGTGGTGGCGACGGAGCTGAGTGCAACCTGGCGCGCCAGCTGGGTGCTGGCGGGCTGTGCGTCGCTGCTGCGCGCCACGGTGCCCAGCGAATCGGACACCAGCAACAGGTGCCCCTGGGCATTGAAGAGGCTGATGTTCATCAGGCCGGCGGCTCCCCGCAGTGAGGCCAGCCGGTCTTGCGCCTGGGGGCCGGGCGGGTCACCCAGGAACACCAGGTCGATGTCAGGCACAACCCGGGCCAGGTGATGGCTCCAGCCCAGGGCCACCCGTTCAGCGTCGGCGGCCAGGTGCTGGTCGGCCAGATGACGTGTCGAACTGACCACGCCCGCCAGCATCACCACCGCAGCGGCCAACCACACCGTGGTGGTCAAGCCGCTGTTGACAGTGAGCTTCTTGAGCCGGGACCTCAGCATGACGGGTACCGGTTGGCAGGGCCGATCTCGGTGCAGATGCGGGGGCGACCCAGAGCCTGCAGTTGCACCCGCAAGCGCGCGCCACGCCTTGACTCCAGCGTCACGGCACCGGCGGTTTGCGCCGCGCCCGTGGGTGCCAGCAGCATGGCCTGGCCTTGGATCGTCTGCACCGCACCGTGGTCGCTGGATGTCGAGCTGCGCAGCTCGCAGGCCTGGCGCTGGCCGCACGGGCAACTGGCGCTGGTTGCCACCGACCAGCACCATCCCGCGCCGCCTTGAACCAGCAGGTGCATCGGGCGGCCCTGGCGGGCCGCTTCGAAGCGTGCCTCACCCAGGTCTGCAGCCAAGGTTTCGGCGGCGGCCAGCAGGCGCCGTTGGTCCAGATGGGCGCCCATGCTGGGAACCGCCAGAGTGGCCAGCAGGGCCATCAGCGCCAGCGCGATGGCCAGTTCGATCAGGGTCAGTCCCCGGGCGTGTTTCATTGGCGCCAGCAGCCGGGGTTGGGGCCGTGCTGCGCAAAGCCCAGCTTGACCTGCAAGGTCATGGCGGCGCAGGGGTTGTCCTGGACTTGCGGGCCCAGTGCCTGTGCTCTGGCCTGGTAGCTTTCGGGTCCGTCCAGCGTCAGTTGAATGGCATAGCGGCCTTGCGGGCTTTGCGCCGATGTGCCCAGCAGCGCGCTCAGGTCGGCGGCGTAGAGCCCGTGCGCGCTGCGGTACTTTTCCTGCGCCGCTTGCACGCGGCTGAGTGCGTGGACCGCATCCAGCCGTCCTGCCTGCAGGTCGTGGCGACGAAAGGACGGCCAGGCGATGCTGCTGACCAAGGCAACGACCGAGGCCACCACCAGGCACTCCACCAACGTGAAGCCCCGCTGGGTTGGCGGCGCGCGGGTGGCAGTCTTGGACGGGTTCACAAGCTCTTAGTCCAGCGCCAGCAGGCGACGGCGCTTTTGGGTGTGGTCAATCCAGCGCTGCAGCACACGTTCGGCCTGGCCACTCAGTTGTTGCCATTCGCAGCCCAGCCGAACGCCGATGTCGTTGGTGCCCAGGGCGGTGACGTGCTGCAGCTGCAGCGTGGCACCAAAGCGGGTTTCGATGTCCAGTTCCACCACCACGTCGGCAAGTCGACTGCCCGCCTGCAGCGCGGGCAGGTCTTTCGGCAACCACAAGGCGCAGCCACCAATGCTCAGGTCCAGGACCCGCAAGCCCAGTTGCATGTCGGGAATGGACGGGTGGCGCAGCCGCGCGGTGGGTGCGTTGCGCTCGCCAGAGCGAACCCGGTAGGCGTCGCGGCGCTGGAAGCGGTAAATGGACTGCGGCAGTTCGCACTGCAAGGTGCTGGCCTGCGCGCCGTGCACAGCCACGATGTGGTGCAGATCAAACTGCAGTTTGACGCTGTCCATGTAGGCCACGGCCACGGCCTCGTCGGCTTCGACGAGCCGGTCCACCACGGGCATGCCGGGGTCGATGGTGAAGCTCAGGCGGGGCTGTTGTTCGTCCACCGCCCACAGGGTGGAAGTCATCGTCGAACCGTCGGGGCCGTTCAGGATGACGGGCACCTGGCCATCGCGCAGTTGGCGCAGCAAGGTCAGGCGCTCTTGCGGGTGGCTGATGCGAAACGGCGCCCAGCGGTCTTCGCCACCGGAGGTGTCGAGTTCAGCAGGCTGGGTGTCGTGGAACATGGCGTGGTTTTGGGCTCTTGGGAAACTGAAGCCAGTGAGGTGGGCTCACCTCAGCTCAATGCAGCGTTTGACGGCGACCCGACATCGTGTCGTCCAGGTCCTGCAACCAAGGTTCTGCCAGTTGGCGTATTTCGGCGTCGTTGACCAGGATGCGCTGCATGATTCGCGACTTGGCGCTGGCCGCCTCTTTGGCTTGGGCCTGGGCCTGAACTGGGGCCGCCAGCGCCGGCGGCTCCTGCGCCGCGTTCTTGAGCTGGCTGATCAGCAGCACGCAGGCGCCCTCAAGTTTGACAACCTCGTCCCAGTTGCCCTGGCGTGCGGCGGCCAACATGTCGGCGCTGGCCCGTTCAATGGCTTCGTAGTAGCTGAGCAGTTGGGGGTCCATCGGGTGATCTCGAAAGGTGGACATCGGGGCGGGCATCAAGGGTTGCCCTTGCTGCCTGGGGCGATCGCTGCCCAGGCTTGTTGCAGGGGTTGAACCAGGCGTTGGCATTCGTCCAGTCCGGCTTCGTCGTTGCGCAGGTTGGACAGGGTCAGGCGCATGCACAGGTAGGTGTACAGCTCGTCCAGATCGCGCGCCAGCGGGCCGCCGGCGGTGAGGTCCAGGCCGGCTCGCAGGCCTTCTTCGACGATGCGCACGGCGCGGCCCAGGGCCAAGCCCTTGATTTCGGTCTGGCCTGCGCGCATGGCGCCGCGGCCCTGTGCCAGCGCTTCCATGAAGCCGTCGAACAGCATCGCCACCAGCTGATGCGGACCGGCGCCACTGAGGCGGGTTTCGATGCCAACCTGTTGATACAGGCCGCCGAGCGGGCTGCGGCCATGAGGGCGGGGCGGGTGGTTGCTGGCGAACATCGTTGGGGGGGATCGCAAGTTGGGGCTGGAGATGTTTTTGTTATCGGCCCCCCCGCAGGCCTCTTGAGGCCCTCAAACGTTTCAGCTAGCGGCTGTTGCCCGCGTTGTTGCTCAGTGCATTGAGCTGGGCCGTGACATAGCTGGACAGCCCGCTGAGTTTGGACACCGCGGCGTCCATCGCGGTGTACTGCGCCACCAGGCGGGCGCGATAGCGTTCCACGCGCAGCTCCACCTTGGACTGGTCGTCGCTGTTCTTGGCGATGCGGTCGCGCAGGCCCTGGCTGCGGGTGGTCAGGCTGCCGTCGCTGCCCAGGATCTGGGTGGCCAGGTTGGAATAGCGGCGCGCAAAGCCGTTGTTCGCAGCGTTGCTGGTGTCGTTGTTGGAAAACGCCTTCTTCAGTTCGGCCAGGTTGGCGGTGGCACTGTCGAGCTTGCTGGCGTTGACCGACAGCGTGCCGTCGCGCTGCAGCTGCAGGCCCACGTCGGACAGCCGGGCAAAGGCGGTCGACGCGCCCGAAGGCGTGTTGAGCAGGTCGCGCAGCTGGCGTTGCAAGCTGGTGGCGGCGCTGTCGCCCTGCAGCGGGCCGCTGACCTTGGAGGTGGCGTCGTACTTGGTTTGCTCGGTGATGCTTTTGCTCAGCGCGTTGTAGGCGTCGGCAAAGCCCTGGATGGCTGTCTTGACGGCTTCACGGTCGCTGGCCACGGCCACATCGGCAGACCCGAAGTTGGACTTGCGCAGCCGCAGGGTCAGCCCGTCGATCACGGTGCTCAGCTCGTTGGTGGCCGATTCGACGGCAATGCCGTTGACGGTGGCGCGCGCGTTGTCGCCCTGCACCGCGGCGGTCATGTTGGCACCGCCGCTGCGGGCGTCGTAGGCGAACCGCGACAGGCCCACGCCGTCGGCCGGCAGGCCGCCATCGCTGTCGGCCACGGTCATGCGAAAGCTGTTTTCTTTGCCGCTGACGGCAGAGCGCAGCGACAGGCGCGACCCGCTGCTGTCGGTGACGATGGAGGCCGACACACCGCTGCCGGTGGCGTTGACCTTGTCACGCAGGCTTTGCAGGGTGTCGGTGGCGGTGATGTCCACCGTCACCGGTGCGCGCCCGACCTGGGGCACAAAGTCCATCGGCGGCGGCGCCGTTTCCCAGGTGCCGATGTCCAGCGTCAAGGTGCCCGCGCCGACCCGTTCATTGACATCGCTGTAGGGCGTGTTGGACACCACGGTGTGGTGCGCCGCCAGATTGGCCACGCTGACCGAATAGCCGCCTGCCGCCGCCGTGGAGCCGCCCACCACCGACACCGCCGTCTCGTCGCTGCTGGTGGCCTTGGACTGGGTCCACAGCGACGTGCCGGTGAGCTTGGTGGCCGCGCTCTGCAGGCCGCCGAAGAGGCTGCTCAACTGGCCATAGGACGAGACCTGCGTCTGCAAGGCCGTGGCCTGGCTGCGCATGGCCACCAAGGGGCGGCTTTCCAAGGCCACCAGCTGGGTGACGATGCTGTTGATGTCTGCGCCGCTGCCGATCCCGAGTGAAGTGATGGCTGGCATGGTCGATCTCCTGGGCCGGTGCAATCGCACCCGCCAATGAACAAGGGGCCAGAAGGAGCGCGTGAACGCCACCCCCCCTGTTCCCCTTATCGGCCGCCTGCAGCGCCGCTTGAGGGCGGCGTGTGACGGAATGTTGGCGGCTTTGCGTTGCTGCGCTCAGCGTTGCAGCAGGCTCAGCACTTGCTGGGGCAGTTGGTTGGCCTGCGCCACCATCGCGTTGCCGGCCTGCTGCAGGATCTGCGCCCGCGACAGGTTGGCCGTTTCGGCGGCGTAGTCGGCGTCCATGATGCGGCTGCGTGCGGCACTTTGGTTTTCCGACGACACCATCAAGGTGGTGACGACGTTCTCAAAGCGGTTTTGCACCGCGCCCAACTCGGCCCGCTGGCTGTTGATGGCGTTGATCGCGCTGTCGATGGCCGAAATCGCGGCCTGCGAGTTCGGGATGTCGGTGATCTGCACGGTCGGGATGTCGGTGCCGGTGATGACCGCCGAACCCAGGGTGTTGGTGATGTCGGTGTTGCTCGCCCAGTCAAACGAGGTCACCGTGATCTGGTCAATGTCGGTGCTGTTGTTGGCGCCGATCTGGAAGGTCGAGTTGTTGGTCGTGGCCAGGATGTTCTGGCCGTTGAACTGGGTTCCGCCCAGTGTGCGCGTGGCTTCCTGGGCCAGTTGCACAAATTCTTCGTTCAGGCTGATGCGGTCGGCGCCGGTGTTGGTGCCGTTGGCCGATTGCACCGCCAGTTCACGCATGCGCTGGAACAGGTCGCCGACCTTGCCCAGCGCACCCTCGCCCACCTGGGCCATCGAAATACCGTCGTTGGCGTTGCGCATGGCCACGTTCATGCCTCGAACCTGGGTGTTCATGCGCTCGGCGATGGCCAGACCGGCCGCGTCGTCCTTGGCGCTGTTGACACGCAGACCTGACGACAGGCGCTGCATGGAAGTTGCCAGTTGGGACTGGCTGGTGCTCAGGTTGCGCTGGGCATTGAGCGACACGAGGTTGGTGTTGATCGTTTGGGGCACGGCGGCTCTCCTGAAATGACGGCAGTCGGAGCATGAGGCGATTCGTCCTGCCGAGGTTTCGAAACGCTGCGGTGGAGGTTAAGGCGCCTGGCCGCTGCCTTGAGCCCGATGAGCGGGGGCAACCGGTGCCAATTCCCATTTGTCGCGTTGCCAGCCCACGAAAAAAAGGCCCACCGCAAGCGGTGAGCCTCTTTGGAAAGGTGGAAGGGGCGAACCCCTTCTGGCGCTGGCCAAAAGCCGCGCTGCGATCAGCGCAGCAGCGCCAGCACCTGCTGC
>JAYVSX010000210.1:0-3265 GCA_043774975.1 Rubrivivax sp. | reverse complement strand
CGCAACCGCAGGTGGACATCAACCTGACGATGGGCACCGAGCAGGTCGCCGAAGGCGTCTTCGAGGTCAGCGTGATGGCCACCGTGACGACGAAGGTCAAGGACAAGGTTTTGTTCCTGGTCGAGGCCAAGCAGGCCGGCATTTTCGAGATCCGCAACGTGCCTGAAGAGCAGATGCAAGGGATCATCAGCATCGTTTGCCCGCAGATGATCTACCCCTACCTGCGCGCCATCGTGTCCGACGTCTGCACCCGGGCTGGCTTCCCGCCCATCTTGCTGACCGAGGTCAACTTCCAGGCCATGTTCGAGTCGCAACAGGCCCAGGCCGCGGCGCAGAGCAACGGCGGGTCGCGCATCATCGCCGGGGCCAACTGAGGCCGCGCTGATGCGCCGCCCGGCAGCTGGGTTCGGTGGCGCCTGCCGTGGCGCCACGCCTGCCGGGTGTTGGGCCACTCATGCTCAACACAGCAGGCCATGAAGGTTCTCGTGCTTGGCGCTGGCGCATGGGGCACGGCCATGGCCCTGGCGGCCCTCGCCGCAGGCCACGACGTGGTGCTCTGGGCGCGCGGTGCCGAGCAGGCACTGCTGATGCAGCAGCGCCGTGACAACCAACGCTACCTGCCGGGTGTGACGCTGCCGCCCTTGTTGGCGGTCACTTCAGATCTGCGGCAGGCTCTGGCGCACGCCGACCCTGGTTTGACGCTGATCGCCACCCCCATGGCGGGTCTGCGCGAAGCGCTTCTCAGCCTGCCGGCGGGCCGTTCGGCTTTGTGGCTGTGCAAGGGCTTTGAAGCGGGAACGGGTGCCTTGGCACACGAGGTGGCCCGCACCCTGCGGCCTGACGCCGCTTGTGGTGTGCTGTCGGGCCCGAGCTTTGCTGCGGAAGTCGCGCAAGGGCTGCCCACGGCGCTGGTGGCCGCCAGCCTGAGCGCCGAGCTCAGTGCCGCTGCCGTTTCTGCTTTTCACAGTGATGCGCTGCGGGTCTACACCACGAGCGACGTGGTCGGGGTCGAGGTGGGCGGGGCGGTCAAGAACGTGCTGGCCATTGCCACCGGCATTGTCGATGGCATGGATGGCGCGGGCCTGAACGCTCGCGCAGCGCTGATCACCCGTGGCCTGGCTGAAATGACCCGCCTGGGCCTGGCTCTGGGGGCCCGGGCCGAAACCTTCATGGGGCTGTCAGGCCTGGGCGATCTGGTGCTGACGGCCACCGGCGACCTGTCGCGCAACCGGCAGGTGGGCTTGGGGCTGGCGGCCGGCAAGTCGCTGCAGCAAACCCTGCGCGACCTGGGTCACGTGGCCGAGGGTGCCTTGGCAGCCCCGGTGGTGCTGAACCGGGCGCGCCAACTGGGCGTGGACATGCCCATCACGGCCGCGGTGGTGGAGGTGCTGGAGGGCCGCATGGCGCCGGCGCAGGCCATGGCCGCGCTGATGGCGCGCCACGCGCGCGCTGAAGAAGTGCAGCTTTAGGAGCCTCCAAAGCCGTTTTGGCGCCAAGCCTCGAACACGGCAATCGCCACGGCATTGCTCAGGTTCAGGCTTCTCTGACCAGGCCGCATCGGCAAACGAAGGCGCCGCTCAGGCGCAAAGGACTCGCGCAACGGGGCTGGCAAGCCCTGCGTTTCGCTGCCAAACACCAGCCAGTCGCCGGCCTGCCACGTCACTTGGTGGGGCGTGCGGGTACCGTGGGTGGTGAACGCGAATGCACGAGCAGGGTCGGGCAGGCAGGCCTGCACAAAAGCGTCCCAACTGCCATGCCGACGCACCGGCGCCCATTCGTGGTAATCCAGGCCGGCGCGGCGAAGCAGCTTGTCGTCCATCGAAAAACCCAAGGGTTCGATCAGGTGCAAGGCGCAGCCTGCGTTGGCGGCCAGGCGGATCACGTTGCCTGTGTTGGGTGGAATCTCGGGTGTCACCAGCACGATATTGAACATCGTCAGTGACCTTCGGTGCGCGCCAGCACCCACATTTGAACGCTGCCTGCGCCAGCGCGCAGCAGTGCTGAACTGGCGGCTTGGGCCGTGGCGCCGGTGGTCATGACATCGTCGACCAAGGCGACCCGGCGGCCCTGCACCCGGTGGCGCAGGCGTGCATCAACGATGAAGGCGCGCCGCAGGTTGAGTTGTCGTTCGCGGCGGCCCAAGTCGGCTTGGTGGGCGGTGTCCCAAGGACGCAGCAACAAGTCCGCGCGAGCCGGCACGCGGATCAGCGCGGCGGCGCGGCGGGCCAACTCCCAAGCCTGGTTGTAGCCGCGTTCGGCCAGGCGCTGGGCGGACAGGGGAATCGGCAACACCAGGTCAACCTGTGCCTGCGGCGGCAGCGCGTGGTGCAGCAGCCTGGCCAACGCCGGCGCCCAGTCCAGCCGATCTTCAAACTTGAACGCCGTGATCACACGGTCCCAGGGAAAAGCGTAGTCCACCGCACAGCAGGTTTTGACAAAGGCCGGCGGTTCGCGCAGACAGCCACCGCAGACGGCGTCGGCCATGCCCAAGCTCGAGCCCCATCGCAAGCCACATCGACTGCAGCGCGGTGCCGGAGCGGCAAACCGACCTACGCAGTCGCTGCACAGCGCGCTGGTGCCCCATTGCCGACACACGCCGCACTGGCTGGGCCAGTGGCAAAAGAGGTGATCTGCAACGGTATGGAGCATGGCTCAATATACTGCCCGCATGCCCCTTGCCACTGTCGCCCACAGCGCCTTGCGACCCGTTGACGTGGTGGCCCTGGCCCGTGTTCAACAGCGCCTGTTGCGCGCCGCCGAACCACCTTGGTTGCACGGTGAAGTAGCCCGCCGCATGGCCGAGCGACTGTCGGTCATTCGGTTGCAGCCTGCGCGTGTGGTGGACTGGGGCAGCTTTCTGGGCGCCAGTCAAACCCAGCTGGCGCAGGCCTACCCCAAGGCGCACAGGCTGGCGGTCGAACCCGATGGCGCGCGCTGCGCGGCCACGGCTGCGCGGCACAAGCAGCCCTGGTGGCAGCCGTGGCGATCGGCTGCGGCGGTGCTGACGCCGTCTGGGGTGGCCCCGGGTGAAGCACAGTTGTTGTGGTCCAACATGATCCTCCAGGGCGTGCCAGACCCGGCCGCTGTGCTGGCGGCCTGGCACCGGGCTTTGGCGGTCGATGGGTTTTTGATGTTTTCCACGCTGGGGCCAGGTTCCTTGCGTCAGTTGTCTGCCCTGTATGTCCGTCAGGCCTGGCCCGCGGCTCATGCGCCCTTTGTCGACATGCACGACCTGGGCGACATGTTGGTGGCGGCTGGATTCGCC
>JAYVSX010000209.1:0-4131 GCA_043774975.1 Rubrivivax sp. | reverse complement strand
ACCGGCTTCTTGTGGGTGGGCAGCGCGCGGCGCGAATTTGAACTGGGTGTGACCGAGCTGCAGAACCTGCTGCAGCGCTGGACGGGTGGGCAACTGGTGGACCTGCACGTCTCCGACCTGCTCAACAACCAGCTGCCCAGTCACTTCGATTACACCTCGTGGTACGACTTGATGGTGTTTCGGCGTCTGGCTGCAGGCGCGGGCAGTGAGGGCCTGTTTGTCGACGAAGCGCGTGGCACCATGGCGACGGCCCGCAAAGCCTTGCAGTCCATCGACACCAGTCCGGTGGGCTTTGCGGTGTTTGACCGTGTGCTGATCACGGTCCACCCCACCGCTTGCACGGTGCTCGAGTACTTTGTCCAGCGCCTGGCGGCGCAGGCCACGTCAGCCGAGACGCGCGGGTCGGCGCGCATGCCCAGCAGCCCGTCAGACCTGATGCTGCGCATGCTCAACCACATGGTCGACGGATACCTCGACCTGCGCCGCCTGTTGACGCGCCAGCTCGGTTATCTGCAGCAAGAGTTGCTCGACCCGCGCAGTCGTTTTGACGACTGGGCCATGCTGCTGGACTCGCGCAACGCGCTGCACATGCTGGAAGACGTGTGTGAAGACCAGCGCAGCGCGGTGCAGGAGTGGATCGACGCACTGGACGAATGGCCCGAAGAAACCGATGCCCATGCGCGTCGAGAGCGCGAGCTGCTGCGGGTGCGTTCGCGCGACGTGCTGGAGCACGTTGAGCGCGTGTTGGGCCACGTTCGCCGCCTGGAGCACAGCGCCGAAACTGCGGTGCAGATGCACTTCTCGGCCTTGAGCCACCGCACCAACGACATCATGCGCACCCTGACGGTGCTGACGGCCATCTTTTTGCCGCTGAACCTGATCACCGGGTTTTTTGGCATGAACTTTGACGGCCTGCCGCTGATTCACCAGCCCGCAGGGGCGTGGATGGCGCTGTTGATGATGTTGGTGGTGGCTGTCGGTTTGTGGTTCATGTTCAGGCGCAAGCGGTTCATCGGTTCGCGCGACCCATGATGGGCCTGAAGCGGGGCCCTTTCCGCCCATGAGGCCGACAGCGCGACAGCTCTGGGTGTTGGTGGCACTGACGCTGGTGTGGGGCTTGAATTGGCCGGTCATGAAAGTGGCGGTCAGCGGCTTGCCGGGGGCGCCCCTGAGCTTTCCGCCCTTGACCTTTCGCGCCTTGTCCATGGTGCTGGGCCTGCCGGTTCTGGCTGCGGCTTTGCTGTGGCTGAAGATTCCGTTTGCGGTGCCGCGCCGCCACTGGCCCGAGTTGCTGCTGTTGACGCTGTTGAACATGGCGATTTGGCATGTGGTCGTCATCGTCAGCCTGCAGCAGCTCAGTTCGGGCCGGTCTGCCATCCTGGGTTACACGATGCCGATCTTTGTCGCCTTGTGGGGCCGCCTGACCTATGGCGAACGGCTCAGCGCACGGCAACTGCTGGGCGTGGCTGCTGCGGCCCTGGGTGTCGTGCTGTTGCTGTCGGGCGAGTTTTCCAAGCTGAGTGGATCGCCGTGGGCCGCCGCCGCCGTGGTGTCGGCTGCCGCCATTTGGGCCGTGGGCACCCACCGGCTGCGTCGATCAACCCTGCCGGTGCCCTTGCTGACCATCGTGTTCTGGATGACCGCCCTCACTGCGGTACTGATGGTGGTGTTGTCGACGGTGTGGGAACGCAGCCTGTGGCGAACGCCCGAGCCCCACGTGTGGGGCTCCATTTTCTACAACGCCGTGGGTGTGTTTGGCTTTGCCCATGCGGCCTGGTTCTACCTGGCCCGCACCATGCCGCCGGTGGCCAGTTCGATCAGCGTGATGATGATCCCGGTGCTGGGTGTGTTCAGTGGCGCCGTGTTGCTGGGCGAGAACCTGTTTTGGCAGGACTGGACCGCAGTGGCCTTGATGGTCCTGGCGATCGGCTTGGTGGTGATGAAGCGCTGAACCCCGCGTGGCTGCGGCTCAGGTCTGCCGGTGCCGGTTCAGGGGTGGGTTGCGGGCAAAGAAGCGCGTGATGCCCTCGACCAGGGCTTGTACCAATTCCTGGCGATAGGTCGCCGAGCGCAACAGCGCCTCTTCTTCCGGGTTGGAGATAAAGGCCGTTTCGACCAGGATGCTGGGGATGTCGGGCGCCTTGAGCACGGCAAAGCCGGCCTGTTCGACCTGCTTCTTGTGCAGCCTGCCGACGCGGCCGATGCGGCCCAGAACCTCGTCACCCAGCTTCAAGCTGTCCTTGATCTGGGCGGTGGTGCTCATGTCCAGCATGGCTTGCAGCAACTGGCGGTCGCGCACGCCCGCCACGTTGACGCCGCCGACCTGATCAGCTGAGTTTTCGCGCTCGGCCATCCAGCGGGCGGCCGTGCTGGTGGCGCCCTTGGTGCTGAGCGCAAAGACGCTGGCACCGCGTGCTTCAGGGCGAAAGAAGGCGTCGGCGTGGATGCTGATGAAAAGGTCGGCTTGCACCCGCCGCGCTTTGCGCACGCGTTCGTGCAAGGGCACAAAGAAGTCGGCGTCGCGGGTCAGCATGGCCCGCATGCCAGGGCGGGCGTTGAGCCGGTCGCGCAGTTGGAGCGCGATGGACAAAACCACGTCCTTCTCACGCAGCCCGGTGGGGCCGATGGCACCCGGGTCTTCGCCGCCGTGGCCGGGATCCAGTGCAACGATGGTGAGGCGGTCCATCCGGCGCCGTTCTTCCGCCGTGGCTGCAGTTTGGGTTGGGGCGGCGGGTGGCCGTGTGGGTGCGATGCTTGAGGCGGTTGAAGAAGCATTTGCGGAAGCATTTGCAGAAGCGGTGGCAGACGCAACAGCAGCGGCCACCGCTGACGCTGCTGCTGTTGTTGGCCTTGGCGCGGCTGCGACTGACGCGACAGGTGCCGATGCAGCAGCGCTGACGCTGGGCCCCCATGCGCCACGGTCGATTCGCGCAATCAGCTCGCCCAGTGCGTCTTGCACCGCACGCGCCGCCTGCTGTTCGGCGGCTTCCTTGTCGCGCACCAGCGCCAGCAGCGGGTCGACCTCCTGGGTGGGGAACAGATCAAACACCAGCCGGTGTTTGTAGACCCCCACGGGGGCCAGCGCAAACAGCTCGGGGCGAATGGGCTGCTTCAGGTCAAACACCAGTCGCACCACACGGGTTTGGTATTGACCGACGCGCAGGCCGGCAATGAAGGGGTCGTCGGCGCGTACCTTGCCCACCAGTTCGCGCAAGGCCGGACCGAGTTCGAGGTTGCTTATGTCCACCGCCAGGCGGTGCGGCGCTTCGGTCAGCAAGTGGGTGGCTTGCAGCGCCTGGTCAGACTCGATCGTGACGCGGGTGTAGGCGCGCGCCGGCCACAGCCGAACCGCCACGATGGCAGCACCCCAGGCCAGGTCATGGGCCCCCAGCAGCAAGGCCAGCTGGCCCAGTGTTTGCAGCGCGGCGCGGCGTGAGGGCGGTGTCATGGTGCGGGCATGGTTGCGCAGCGAAGCCTCAGGGTGTCAGCAAGGCCAAGCCAGCGGCGGTGCCCGCTTGCACCGTCACCCAGCGTTGATCGCCGTCGCCGGGTTGAATGAAGAGGCGCAGGTCGGCCACCGGCAACAGGCCAGCCGCGTGCTCGGGCCACTCGGCCAGCTTCAAGCCCGGCGCGGCCAGCACGTCACGAAAGCCGGCGTCCAGCAACTCGCGCGGGTCGGTGAAGCGGTAGAAGTCAAAGTGCGACACGTTCAGACCGGGCAACTCATAGGGTTCCAGCACCGCGTAGGTCGGGCTTTTGATGCGACCCTGAACTCCCAATGCGCGCAGCAGGTGGCGAACAAAAGTTGTCTTGCCCGCGCCCAGCGGACCGTGCAATTCAATGAACGCATGGCGCAGGCCGGGCTTGAGCGCCAAGGCGAGCGCAAAGGCCTCGCAGGCCGCTTCATCGGGCCAGTGCAAGCTGCGGCTTTCTAGAATGGGCGCATGCCCGGCGAAGTTCACTTCAGCAAGGAGCAGCTGCTGGACCAGCTGCGTGGGTGGGCACGTGAGCTGGGATTCTCACAGATCGCGGTGGCCGATGTGGACCTGCAAGATGCCGAATCGGGCTTGCTGGACTGGTTGGCAGCCGGCTTTCATGGGCAGATGGGCTACATGGCGGCGCACGGCTTGA
>JAYVSX010000208.1:0-9070 GCA_043774975.1 Rubrivivax sp. | reverse complement strand
CTCCTTCGCCGGCCTTTGGCCGGCGAATTCCCCCTTTACTTCGCTGCGCCAGCCACCCGACTCCCAGCGCAGCCACCGGCCGTGGCGTTCGATGCAGGAGAACCAGCTCTGTAGCCGGATCGGGCCAATGGGGTGCCCTGTGGAGCGAAGTAAAGGGGGAATTCGCCAGTCGAAGACTGGCGAAGGAGGAGCGAGCCCGGACACAAACAGTCCAGTGGACTGTTTGTGCCTGGCAAGCGCCTTGAGCGCAAGCGAAAGGCATGAGCGGAACAGGGCACCCCATTGGCCCGATCCCGCCACGACGGGTGCCCCGCGTTCCCAGCAAAAACCGACTCACCGCTTCGCCTCCGCCCGCTGCGTGATCTTCAGCTGCACCAACGCCATGATCGCCACCATCACGAAGATCAGCGTGCTGATGGCGGCGGCCAGGCCGAAATTCTGGCCGCTGTCGGTGAAGGCGATGCGGTAGGTGTAGCTGACCAGGATGTCGGTGGTGCCGGCCGGCAGCTTGGTGTTCAGGAAATCGGGCCGGCCGTCGGTGAGCAGGCTGATCAACACGAAGTTGTTGAAGTTGAAGGCAAAGGCGCTGATCAGCAACGGCGTCAGCGGCTTGGCGATCAGCGGTGCGGTGATCTTGAAGAAGTTGGTCAGCGGCGTGGCGCCGGCAATCGCGCTGGCCTCGTACAGGTCGGACGGGATCGCCTTGATCAGCCCGCTGCACAGAATCATGATGTACGGGTAGCCGAGCCAGGTGTTGACGGTGAGGATCATCACCTTGGCCAGCAGCGGGTCGGCAAACCAGGCCGGGCGGATGCCGAAGATCGCGTCGAGGATGGCGTTGATCTCGCCGAAGTTCTGGTTGAACAGGCCCTTGAACACCAGGATGCTGATGAAGCCCGGCACCGCGTAGGGCAGGAACAGCAGCGTGCGGTACAGCGCGCGGTGCTTCAGGCCTTCCCATTCCAGCAACACCGCCAGCGTCATGCCCAGCGCGGTGCTCAGCAGCACCGTCAGGCCCGCGAACAGCACGGTCCAGATGAAGATGCTGACGAAGGGGCCGCGGAAGTCGGCGTCCAGCAGCATGCGCGCGTAGTTGGCCAAGCCGATGCCGACCTTGAAGCCGGGCTGGATGCGTTCGCCCTGCGCGTTCTCGAAAAAGCCGGTGCTGCGGTTGGGCTGGTAGACGGTGTTGGATGAAGCCTCGATGACGGCACCATCGGGTCCGGGTTTCCACAACGGGTCGATGGGCCCAAATTCGCGCAGGCCGGCGTAGCGGATGCGCTTGCCATCGGGCAACTGCAACTGCAACCGGGCCAGGCCCTCGCGCCAGAGGACCAGCGTGCGCAGGTTCGCCGGTTCGCCCAGCGCCGCGCCTGCGTCGGGCTGCATGACGATGGGTGCGGCTGACGTTGCGGCTGACGTTGCGGCTGACAGTGCGGCCAGGTCCAGTGGTGGCGACACCAGCACGCGGCCGCTGCTGTCGCCAGCCTCGGGCTGCAGGCGCAGGCGGAACGCACCGCCTTCGGCATGCAGCGTGAAGGGCCGCGCGTGCGCCTCGTCGGCCACGGTCTGGTCCAGCAGGTAGGCGCGGGCGCGGCCCTGGTCGAGCAGGTTGCTGGACGAGTAGTTGGTGAAGCCGATCTGCACCGTGTACAGCAGCGGGAAGGCCACGAACACCAGCATGCCGGCGATGCCCGGGAACAGGTATTTCCAGGCCACCGACTGCGCGGTGCCATAGACCACGATGGCGCTGCCGCCCAGGGCCAGCACCCCAACCGCCGCCAGAGGCTGGGCCGCGACCCACAGGCTGAACACCAGCCACAGCAAGGCCAGCGTTGCCAATGCAGGCACCGCGACCCCCAGCAGCCACCGCGCGACCGGCTTCGCCTTGCCGTTGCCAACGCCCTGCTGGGGAGGAGCGCCAAAGGCGCTGCGGGGGGGATTCATTTCGTCACCATGCGCGCTGCCGCGCCATCGAGCGCGTCCTTCGGCGCCTGCCGGCCGTTGGTGATGGCCTCCAGCGCCGCGTCCAGCGCCGGGAAGAAGCGGCCCATTTCGGGGATGTTGGGGATGGGCTCGCCGGCGCGCGCGTTGTCCATCGTGGCCTTGATGCGCGGGTCGGCGCTGAGCTCGGCGTAGTAGGCCTTGTTGGCCGGCACGCCCAGCGGCACATCGGCGCCGATGGTCTTCAGGCTGTCAACCTTCAACAGGTGGTTCTCAAGAAACTCGCGTGCCACGTCCTTGATCTTGCTGGGCGCGGTGATCATGCAGCCCAGCACGCCCACGAAGGGCTTGCTGGGTTTGCCGCCGATGCCCGTGACACTGGGAATGGGGGCCACCGTGAAGTCGATGCCAACCTTGCGCACGTTGTCCCAGGCCCAGGGGCCGTTGATCATCATCGCCACCTGGCCCTTGGCGAACGCGCCTTCCATCTCGGCGTAGCGCGCACCCTTGGGCATGTGGCCGTCCTTCACCAGCCTGTCCAGCATCATGGCGCCTTGCAGCGCACCGGCGTTGTTCACGCCCACCTGCTTCGGGTCCAGGTTGCCCTGCGCGTCGCGTCCGAACACAAAGCCGCCCGGCCCGGCCAGCAGCGGCCAGCTGAAGAAGCTGTTGTTGTAGGCCCAGAGGATGGCGCCCTTGCCTTCTTTCTTGAGCCGCTGGTCGATGGCGATGACCTCGTCGAAGGTCTTTGGCGGCTCGCTCACCAGCGCCTTGTTGACGATCAGGCCGATGGCCTCAATGGCCAGCGGGTAGCCCCAGGTCTGGCCACGGTAGCTGAAGGCCTTCCAGGCCGATTCGTCGATCTCGTCGCGGATGCGCTGGTTCGGCCGCACTGGCACCACCAGGCCGCTCTTGGCCCATTCGCCCACGCGGTCGTGGGCCCAGCACATGATGTCCGGGCCCTTGCCCGCGGCGGCGGCGGCCTGGAACTTGTCGGGCGCGCCCTCGGGGTGCTGCACCACCACCTGCACGCCACTGACTTTGGCGAACGCGTCGCCCACTTTCTGCAGGCCGTTGTAGCCCTTGTCGCCGTTGATCCACACCAGCAGGCGCAGCGAGGCCTGGGCTTGCGCCGCCGTGCAGGCCAGCACCAGCAGCGGCGCCATCAGGCATTTGAGGTGCGTGCGCGACGCTCGCATGCGCATCAAGCGACTTGCCGTGCAGGCGCTGCGGCCAGGCGGCGGAACGCCTGTCCAGCGGCGTCGAACAGGTAGGCTTTTTCCTCCGGCACCGCCAGCGGCAGCGCCTGGCCGTGGGCAATGACGCGGTCGCCTTCGACGGCGCAGGTGATCACGTCGTCCAGGCTCGGGTTGCTGCAGTAGGCATAGGTCATGCTGCCCAGGCTTTCGACAAAGGTCACGGTGGTGGCCAGCGCGTTGTGCGCCACGCCAGCGCGCAGGTGCTCGGGGCGCACGCCCAGCTTCACCGGGTCGCCGGCCTTGGCAAGCGACGCGTCGACCGCGCAGCGGATGATCTCGCCGCCGCGCAGCTGCACCGTGGCGCCGCTGGCGCTGGCCTCTTGCACCACCGCGTCAATGAGGTTCATGCCCGGGCTGCCGATGAAGCCGGCCACGAACAGGTTGCACGGGTGTTCGTACAGCGCCATCGGCGCGCCGACCTGTTCGATGCGTCCGGCCTGCAGCACCACGATGCGGTCGGCCAGCGTCATGGCCTCGACCTGGTCGTGCGTGACGTAGACCATCGTGGTCTTGAACTGCTCGTGCAGCTTGGCAAACTCGTAGCGCATCTTCACGCGCAGCGCGGTGTCCAGGTTGGACAGCGGCTCGTCGAACAAGAAGACCTCGGGCTTGCGCACGATGGCGCGTCCGATGGCCACCCGCTGGCGCTGGCCGCCCGACAAGTCCTTGGGCTTGCGCTGCAGCAGGTGGTCGATGTGCAGGATCTTGGCCGCGTTGTTGACGGCGCTGTCGATTTCAGCCGCCGGCATCTTCGCCAACTTGAGCCCGAAGGCCATGTTGTCGAACAGGTTCATGTGCGGGTAAAGGGCGTAGCTTTGAAACACCATCGAGATGCCGCGTTCGGCCGGCGGCACGTCGTTGACCACCCGGCCGCCGATGCTCAAGGTGCCTTCGGTGATGTCTTCCAAACCCGCAATGACGCGCAACAAGGTGCTCTTGCCGCAGCCGCTGGGGCCCACAAACACCATGAACTCGCCATCCAGAATCTGCAGGTCGATGCCCTGCAGAATCTTCACGTCGCCGTAAGCCTTGCCGACCCCGGACAGTTTGACGTCCGCCATGCTGAGACTCCGCTGTTTGCTTGGTGTTTGCTGGTTGTTTGCTGGGTATTTGTAGAGAATATACAGGCACGGTCATCTGCCAACAACCCGGTCCTGCACCGCCCGACGTGGCGTAAACCCTTGTGAATCAATCACTTGGAACATTTCGTGTCTTTTGGTCTGTAGTATTACTACGGTTTGTTCTGACCCAACGGCCTTCCACGCGATGACCCTCTCTGGCAGAAGCTCAGGTGTGGTGCTGCACATCACCTCCCTTCCCGGCGAGCACGGCGTGGGCGATCTGGGGCCGCCCGCACATCGCTTTGTCGACTGGCTGGTTAAGGCCCAGCAGTCGGTTTGGCAGGTGCTGCCGATCAACCCCATCGGGCCCGGAAACTCACCCTACCAAAGCCCTTCGGCGTTTGCAGGCAGTGGGCTGATGGTGGCGCTGCAAGCGCTGGTCGACCAAGGCTGGCTGGAGCCCGAGGCACTGGAATCGGTGCCCGACTTCAACGCCGCGCGGGTTGATTACGGCCAGGTCATCCCTTGGCGCTGGGCACGGCTGCGCCAGGCTGCAGCGGGTTTTGCCAAACGTGCCACCACCCTGCAGCGTGATGCGCTGGCGGCTTGGTGCGAACAGCAGGCCCATTGGCTGCCGGAGTGGACGCTTTTTGCGGCCCTGAAGGACGCACACGCGGGCCAGCCCTGGTGGCTTTGGGGCCCCGCGTTGGCCGGCCGCGACCCGGCGGCATTGGCTACGGCACGCCTGCGCCTGGCCCAGCCGATCGCCGAGCACGCTTTTGTGCAGTGGTGCTTTGAGCAGCAGATGCATGGACTGCGCGCCTACGCCCACCAACGCGGTGTGCAGTTGATGGGCGACCTGCCCATCTTCGTGGCCCACGACAGCGTGGATGTGTGGTCCAGACCCGATCTCTACTTCATGGACCAGCAGCATCAGCTGACCTTTGTCGCCGGCGTCCCGCCCGACGGTTTTGGCCCCGACGGCCAGCGCTGGGGCAACCCGCTGTACCGCTGGGACCGCATGGCCGACGAAGACTACGCGTGGTGGGTGGCCCGCGTGCAGCGTGCCTTCGTGCACGCCGACATCGTGCGCATTGACCACTTTCGCGGCTTTGCCGGCTACTGGGAAGTGCCCGCCAGTTGCCCCACCGCACGAGAAGGACGCTGGGCACCCGGGCCGGGCAAGCCACTGTTCGCCGCCATCGAAGCGGCACTGGGGCGCTTGCCCATCGTGGCCGAAGACCTGGGCACCATCACGCCCGACGTGGTGGAACTGCGCAGCCATTTCGGCTTTCCCGGCATGCGCATCGTGCAAGAAGCCTTTGGCGGCAACGCGCAGCATCCTTCTTTGCCGCACCACCACGTGCCCACCTGCCTGGCCTACAGCAGCACCCACGACAGCGACACCGCCCACGGCTGGTGGGCTGCAGCCACCGCCAGCACCCGTGAGTTTGCGCGCGAGTACCTGCAATTCACCGACGATCAGCTGCACTGGGCGCTGATCCGGGCCACCAGCCATTCGGTGGCGCAGTTGGCACTGTTTCCGATGCAGGACGTGCTGGGCCTGGACGGCTCCCACCGCATGAACCTGCCCGGCACGGCTCAGGGAAACTGGAGCTGGCGTGTGTTGCCGGGCATGTTGCAGGGGTCAGAAGCGGCGACTCTGAAACGCATCACAGCAGCCAGCGGCAGAGCCCCCGTTTGAATGGAGGCAGCACCGGCGTTGCCGACCGGGACACCGCGCGACGCAGTCTGCAAGTCATCAGCCGCCCGCGGGAGACTTTGGGCCTTCGTGCCCAGCCCAGCAACGTTGGCACCGACATCCAGGAGACGCCATGTTGGCAAGCTCCTTGAACCGCTGGTCTGCGGTCCTGCTTTTTTCTGCCTTGATCGCCATGCAGCGGTGCCCGGACCCGGGTGGCGGTTTGCGCCTAAACGTGTGGGCGGGTCGCTGAAGTCCGGGCCTTGGGCTTGGCCTTGGGCTTGGCCGACTTGGCCTTACCCGTTGCAGCGCCGCTGCGATTGGCCGCCCCGGTTTGAACCACCAGCACCCGCACCTGCTGCGGCGCCAGCAACAGGGTGGCACCACCGGTGCCGTCAACTCGTGTGGCCACCGCACCCCCAGCCGGGTAGGCAGACACCAGTTGCGCGCCCACCGGCAGTCCGTCCATCCGGGCCGCAGTAGGACGGGTGTCGTAGTTGATCAGCACCACGGTGTGCTCACCTTGCCACTTGCGCTGCCAACCGGCCAGCAGCCCTTGCGCAAAACTGCCCTCATAACTGCCGCGCGCCAAGGACGGCAGGCTGTTGCGCAGGCCAATCAGGGTTTTGTAGAAATTGAAAATGGAGCCTGGGTCTTGCGCTTGGACTTGCGCGTTGTGGCGGGCGTGGTTGGGGGCCAGTGGCCGAAACGGCGTGCCGGTGGTGAACCCGGCCGTGCGCGGGTCGGCCGACCAACTCATAGGGCTGCGCAAGGGCAGGTCGCCAGGCAGCCCTGGCACACCGGCCTGGCCCAGTTCTTCACCGTAGTAGACAAAGGGCGTGCCGGGTTGCAGCAGGTATCCGGCGGCGGCCAGGCGGTAGCGCTTGAGGTCGCCTTGCAGCTGGTCCCACAGCCGCTGCCCGGCAAAGATGTCGTGGCTGGAAACAAAGGTGGCCATGGTGGGCAAGGCCTTGCGGTAGTACTCGGCCACCTGCTGCACGGCATCCGGCTTGCCGCGCGCGGCATCCACATAGTGGTGTACGTGGCCAAAGGCAAAGGCACCGCCGCAGGCCGATGGGTCGCCGTACTGTTGCGGCTCGGCGGTGGCCTCGCAGACCACGTAGCGGTGGGCATAGCCCTTGATCAGGTCTTGCAGCTGCTTGGTCAGGGCACGGCTGGCCGGCTGGTCGTTCCAGTCCTTGGCGCTGGACTCAAACAGGTGCGGCACGGCGTCCAGCCGAAACCCGTCCAGCCCGCGGTTGAGCCAAAAGCGCAGGCTGCTCAGGTGGTACTTCACCACCGCGGGGTTGTTGAAGTTGAAGTCCGGCATGTGGGGGCCAAAGGTGCCGAAGTAAAAGTCCTTGGCACCGGCGCCGGCCAGGGGCATGTCCTTGACTTCGCCTTTCCACAGCCAAGGCTGGGACGCCACGTGGTACCACGGGTACTTGCCCCAGATGTCCCATCCGGGTGGCGCTGCTTCGCTCCACACGTACCAGTCGCGAAACGGGTTGTCCTGGCCCTTCAAGGCTTCGACGAACATCGGGTGACTGGCCGCGCTGTGGTTGATGACGTAGTCCATGATCACCCCGATGCCGCGCTGATGGGCCTGGCGAAGCAACTCGTCAAAGTCGGCCAGCGTGCCGTACTCCGGGGCGATGTCGCGAAAGTCGGTGGTGGCGTAACCGTGGTCACCGTCGGCGTTCTTGGTAATCGGCATCAGCCAGATGCCGCGAATGCCCAGGTCCTTCAGGTAGTCCAGGCTCTGGGTCAGCCCTTTGAGGTCGCCGATGCCGTCGCCGTTGCTGTCGCGCCAGGCACGCACAAAGATCTCCATGAAGACGCCGTGCTGCCAGCCTTCTTGGGCTGCAGCGGGCAGCTGGCTGGCGCGGTTGGCAGCGGCCACGTAGGCGATGTCGACGGACCTTGAAACCGCACTGGGACCCGCAGCGGGGACAGGATTTTGGGCAGCCGCAGCTGCCACCGCCAGCGTGGCCCCCACCCACACGATGGCCAGGCGAAACGCGCGGGCGAGTGACCACGAAGGGTGCATGAGAGAGCCTTGCAGGAACAAGTGGCAGATCGCCGGAATGTAGGTCAAGTACATCGCATTTTCTATAGGTACCGGCGCGACCCAGACGAACTCAACTGCAAATAACTAAACCCACTCCCAATCCGTGTAGCCAAACTACAATTATTCCTAACCCAGCTTACCGGAACCGAGATGCCATACAGACCCCTGCGCCGGCCCTGGCCTTCTCTGTTGCCAAGCTCGGCCGGTCACGAAAGAACAACCACCACTTGGCACGGCCTGGTTCTCGCCTGTGCAGCGCTTGCTGTGCTGATCACGCCAACCCCTGCCAGCGCTGGCAGGTCGGCGACGTCCATTCAGGCCTCCCACAGCGACCCCACTCTAGCGGCCTGCCAAGCGAACTTTGAAACCGCACTGCAAGCCACACCCCACGCGGCCCCAGATTCCGAGGCTTCAGCGGTCTGGCTGAGCCGCCAGTTCATTCGCTGGCCCGACGCCTTGCCGACGGGTCGCTTTCGCCTTCTGCATTCGGCGCCTGGGCAAATCAGCGCGGTGCCGGGTCAGGTGGCGCAGGGCTTCGATGGTGCCATCCCGCTGAACACACACACCGCCGAACTGCCGCGTCCGCTGCAAACACGTTTCAAGTGGGTCACGGGTGGCGCCACGTTGGCGCTGCGACTGGAGGACCAGGCCCGGCTGCCCAACTGGCTGCGCGGCCAGTTGCTGCTGGTGCAAGAAGACGAGCAAGGGCGCGTGCTGCGCGCGTCGGCGCTGCAACACGCCGGGCTGCTGGACGACCTGTACGCCCAAGCCGAAGGCCTGACCGACTTAGGCGCCAAGCCCACCCGTCAGGGCACCACCTTCAAGCTGTGGGCACCCACCGCGCGGCAGGTCTGGTTGTGCCTGCACCGGCCCACGCCCGAGCAAAACACCCAGCAAACCACCGAGCCAACCACCGAACAGGCCAGCCGGTTGCTGCCCTTGCGGCGCGACAACCGCACCGGGGCCTGGTCCACCCGCGCGGCGGGCGACCTCGGCGGCCACACCTACACCTACCTGGTCGACGTGTTTGTGC
>JAYVSX010000207.1:0-2310 GCA_043774975.1 Rubrivivax sp. | reverse complement strand
GGCAGCGACAAAGCCGATGCCAAGCCCGCTGCACCCAGCGCTGACAAAGCTGCGGCACCTGCAACGGTTGCACCATCGGTTTCTCCCGCCCCCGCCCCTGCCGCAGTGGCACCCACGCCCAGCGCGGGCAGCTGAACTTCACGTTTTGAGTCTGAGCCCTTGAAGAAATACCTCATCGCCGGCCTGTTGGTGTGGCTGCCATTGGCCATCACGATCTGGGTTTTGACGTGGCTGCTTGGTGCTTTGAATGGCGTGTTTGCCGGTTTGCTGTCGGCCACGCAAGCGGTGATGCCTGCAACCGCGCACGCCACGCTTGAACAGCTGCGTCATGTGCCTGGCTTGGGCGTGTTGGTGTTGGCGCTGGGCCTGTTGCTGTCGGGCATGTTTGCGGCCAACATGTTTGGCCAATGGTGGTTGCGGCAGGGTAATCGCCTGTTGAGCAAGATCCCCATCGTCAAAAGCATCTACAGCTCGGTCAAGCAGGTTTCCGACACGCTGTTTTCTAGCACCGGCAATGCGTTTCGGGAAGCGGTGCTGGTGCAGTACCCGCGCCAGGGTTCCTGGACGATTGCTTTTGTCACCGGCAAGCCTGGCGGTGAAGTCGCCAGCAAACTGGCTGGCGACTACGTCAGCGTCTACGTGCCGACCACCCCCAACCCCACCTCGGGTTTTTTCTTGATGATGCCGCGCGCCGATCTCATCGAGCTGGACATGAGCGTCGATGCAGCGCTGAAGTACGTCATCTCCATGGGCGTGGCCGGTCCGAATGGCGCCACGCTTCCCGTGCTGCCGCTGGCAGAGCCCGCGGCTCGAAATTGACCGGGTTGACGCGGCTCGGCAGCCGGTCAGCCCTGAAGGCGCCCGTCACGCACGGCAATCACCGCGCGCGGCAGGGCCGCAGCAGCGCCACAACGCCCCACCTGAACAACCCGTTGTTTCGAACTGGAATCGAACCATGAGAACCACTTACTGCGGCCTGGTCAGCGAAACGCTGATGGGCCAGACCGTCACCCTGATGGGTTGGGCCCACCGCCGGCGCGACCACGGCGGCGTGATCTTCATCGACTTGCGTGACCGCGAAGGCTTGGTGCAGATCGTCTGTGACCCCGACCGCGCCGACAGCTTCAAGACCGCCGAAGGCGTGCGCAATGAGTTCTGCTTGCAGGTCAAGGGTATCGTGCGCGCGCGCCCGGCCGGCACCGAAAACACGGGCCTGGTCAGCGGCAAGATTGAAGTCTTGTGCCACGAACTGGAAGTGCTCAACCCCAGCGTGACACCGCCCTTCCCGCTGGACGACGAGAACCTGAGCGAAACCGTGCGCCTGACGCACCGCGTGCTGGACCTGCGCCGCCCGCAGATGCAGAAGAACCTGATGCTGCGCTACCGGGTCGCCATCGAGGTGCGCAAGTTCCTGGACGAGCAGGGTTTTGTCGACATCGAAACGCCGATGTTGACCAAGAGCACGCCCGAAGGTGCACGCGACTACCTGGTGCCCAGCCGGGTTCACGACGGCACCTTTTTTGCGCTGCCGCAGTCGCCGCAGCTCTTCAAGCAATTGTTGATGGTGGCGGGCTTTGACCGCTACTACCAGATCGTCAAGTGCTTCCGCGACGAAGACCTGCGCGCCGACCGCCAGCCTGAATTCACGCAGATCGACATCGAGACCAGCTTCCTGGGCGAGGCCGAAATTCGCGCCATCACCGAAGCCATGATCCGCACCGTGTTTCGCAAGACCATGGGCGTGGAATTGCCGGTGTATGCGGAGATGACCTACGCCGACGCGATGCACCAGTACGGCTCGGACAAGCCCGACCTGCGCGTGAAGCTGGCTTTCACCGAGCTCACCGACGTGATGAAGGACGTGGACTTCAAGGTCTTCAGCACGCCCGCCACCACCAAGGGTGGCCGGGTGGCGGCCTTGCGCGTGCCGGCTGGTGGCGAGATGAGCCGCGGCGAAATCGACGCCTACACCGAGTTCGTCAAGATCTACGGTGCGCGCGGTTTGGCCTGGATCAAGGTCAACGACGCCGCCAAAGGCCGTGAAGGCTTGCAAAGCCCGATCGTGAAGAACCTGCACGATGCGGCCATCGCACAGATCCTGGCCCGCACCGGTGCCTGCAACGGCGACCTGATCTTCTTTGGCGCCGACAAGGCCAAGGTGGTCAACGACGCCTTGGGTGCGCTGCGCGTCAAGATCGGTCACAGCGAATTTGGTCGCAACCATGGCCTGTTTGAAGACAAGTGGGCGCCGCTGTGGGTGGTCGACTTCCCGATGTTCGAATACGACGACGACGCCAAGCGCTGGAACGC
>JAYVSX010000206.1:0-3886 GCA_043774975.1 Rubrivivax sp. | reverse complement strand
CCCATCTTGGCAAAGCCGTAGATGCCCAAGCCGGGCGGCGACATCATCATCGTGGTGTCGCTCTTGATGGGCGCTGGGCTGCCGCTGGCCACCAGCTTGCGGTAATTCGGCGCAGCCACCACCTGGCTGGCTTCCACCACCTCCACCCCACTGGACTTGAGGTCGGCCAGGAACTGCGTGTACAGCCTGTCGGTAACGGCCTGGAAGTCGGGCTCGCCCACACCCAGCAGCTTGTAGTACAGCGACGACGACGCCCGCCCCGCCGCGCCAAAGCCCGAGGTCTGTGCGTTGACGTTGTCAGCCGTGATGAACTCCACCGCAAACACCGGCACCGCCACCCGCTTGATGCCCTTCAAGGCCTTGGTGTCGGCCATGGTGAAGCCTTTTTCAGCGGCAGCGGCGGCGTTGAAGCTGGCGTCCACGGTGAGCGGCGTGGTTTCTTGCTTGGCATGACTGGCCAGAGGGGCGAAGAGCAGGCCGGCTGAGAGCACAGCTACGGTGAGCGTGCGCAGGGGCATGCGGCATGAAGTGAGCAACGAAGTGCGCAGTGAGGTGTGGAGTGACAGCTGATGCATGGTGATGTCCTTTAGGGTGTCCAGGGGTGGCGCTCAAGGGCCCTTGGCGACAAGCGTGCCGTTGAAGGTGACGTTGCGCGCCGCCGCACCCACCGCGCCGCCGCGCAGCACGGCATTGCTAAAGGTGAGGGTGCGCCCGTCGGCCGCCACCGTGACGCCGGTGCACGCCGGGATGCCGATGCCAGCGCCGTTGTCAAAACAGCTCAAGACCTGGCTGGCGATGCCCACCGTGGCCTGGGCGCGCACCACGCTGCCGCTCACCACCTCCACCGTCACCAGGCTCAGGCCAGCCTGCGCTGCCGTGCCCAGCACGTTGAAGGTCAGCGTGCGTGCGCTGTTGAGCGACTCGATGGTGCTGGCCACGGGCGTGAAGCCGCCGCTGTCGTTGGTGCTCAGGCTGCCGCTGGTGCGGTTGAAGTCCACCGTGCCGTTGACGACGATGCCGCCGTTGACGACGATGCCGCCGCTGAGCGGCGTGTTGGCGAAGGTGACGCGGGTGCCCGTGGCGTCGGCCACGGTCAAGTTGCAGGCCGTCGAGCAGATTGACACCGTGGCCGGCCCCAGCACGCGGACGGCGGCAAAGGGCGCGCTGCCGGTCTGCGTCAGCGACAGCGTCGAGCCGTCGGACAGGCGCAGGGCGATCGAGCGCTGCATCGTGCCGCCGCCGGCATCGATGGTGCTGTCGACGCTGGTCAGGACTTGCACGCTGCTGCCGCCCACCGTGAGGTTGCTGCTGCTGCCACCGGGCAGGTCGGCCAGGGTCCAGGCAGCACCGGGCGCGTCGCCCACCAGGCTGCCGTTGAGCCTGAGCGCGCCACCCATCGGCGTGTTGGCAAAAGACACCGTCACCGGGTGCGTCGCGCCGCTGGCGGCGGTGACGGTGACGCCGCAGCTGGCGGCGCAGAACCCGCTGGTGCGTGAGGCCACATCGAAGTACGCAGCACTGATGGCGCCGGTGGTTGACACGGTCACGGTCACGTCCACCTGGGTCGGTGACGACAGAGGCGCGCTGAAGAAGTGGTAGCTGGTGCTGCCGTTGTTCTTGAGTGCGACTTCAAAGCCGTCGGCCCGTGGTGTCAGGCTGGTGGCCGCGCCAGCGGCCGTGATGCCGGTCACCGTGAGACTGCCGCTGGCGCTGGGCGCGCCCGTGCCGCCGCCGCCACCACCACCACCACCACCGCCCACCGGCGGTGCCGCCGCCGCCGCATAGGCCGCTGCCAGCGTGGAAGGCGAGGTGGTGGCCAGGATGCTGGCCAGCGTGCTGCCGTTGGCCACCATCTGCGAAATGGCGGTCAGCGCGGTGCCATAACTGTTGATGCCGGCGCCAAAGTTCGGCAGCGTGGTGGTGATGTTCAGCCCGGCTGGCAGGTTGAAGCTGCTCATCAGCTGGGTCACCGCGCTGCCATAGGACGTGGCGTCCAGCGTGCCGCTGGTGGCGGTGGCGGTGCGCGCAGCGTTCAGCGCCAGCGTGGTCAGTGGGGTGAGCATGGTGGTCACGCTGGCGCCGTTGGCAGCCACCAGGCTGACCAAGGGCGAGCCCACGGGCACGCTCACCGTGGCTAGGGTGACTTCATCAACGTAACTGCCGCCTGTGGCCTCGACCCACAGTGATCCACTGCCCGTCGGCACCACCAGGCTGTAGTTGCCGGCCGCGTTGGATGTGGTGCAGCTGCCCAAGGCAGCGCCGCGCGCGTTGGCCACCACCGTGTAGGCGCAGATTTGTGCGCCCGCCACGGGGCCTTTGACCACGGCTCCGCTGACGGTGGTGCTGACTGCGGCAGGCGGTGGTGGCACCGGTGCAACTGGCGTTGCGGGCGCCGCAGGGTTGTCGCCGCCGCCGCAGCCCGACAGGGCAGCGACAAACGCCAATGCGCAGCAAGAAGCCAAAGCGCCCGGGGCGCGCAGGGGGGTTGTCATCGTGAGTCCTCAGCAAGGGTGTCCATGGGCCGGCTGACAGCGGGCCTTGATCACTAGCGCACAGCCCAGGTCGCAAAAGGATCACCGCCGCGCAAGAAGTCCGTGATCGCGCCGGGGCCGGGCCCGGCCACACGGCCGCTTGGGCCACTGGCCGTCGACAATCTGGCCCATGACAAGCTCAACGTTTTCAGCGGCTGATGTGACGCAGTGGCTGCAACAACTGGACAGCGGCGAAACCGGCGCGGTCGACCGGCTGTTTGCTGCGCTGTACGACGAACTCAAGCGTGGCGCGGCATCGCACATGCGCAAGGAGTACGCGGGCCACACGCTCAGCGCCACCGCCTTGACCCACGAGGCCTGGTTTCGGCTGACCGAGCAGACCCGCACGCAGTGGGAAAGCCGCAGTCACTTCCTGGGCATGGCGTCGATCATGATGCGGCGCATCCTGGTCAACCATGCAGTGGCCAAACAGGCCGCCAAGCGCGAAGTTGCACTGGTCTCGCTGACGCTGACCGAAGCCCAGCAGGTGGCAGGCACCGGCCAAGGCGCCGACGTGGTGAAGGTGCACGACGCGCTGTTGGCCTTTGAACAGGTCGACCCGCGCGCCGCCAAGGTGGTGGAACTGAAGTTCTTTGGCGGGCTGGAAATCGAAGAGATCGCTGACGTGATGGGCCTGAGCACCGCCACCGTCAAGCGCGACTGGTCACTGGCCCGCGCCTGGCTGCACCGCGAACTGGGCGCGTGAAGGGCTCGTGAAGGGCGCATCAAGCGCCGCACAGTGGCGGCCACGACTTCAAAACGAACGCCCTGCCGTCAGGTAGCCGCGGGTGTCTTTGGGTGCGTCCAGCGCTTGGGCCAAGCCCAGCCGCAGCTGCAGTCCCAAGGCATACAGCAGCTTGACTTCACCCAGCAACTCCAGGCCCACGCCGCGGCGCCAGGTGTCGGGCTTGTTGCCCGAATTCCAGGCACCACCCGCGTCGAAAAAGACTGCCGCCGACAAGCGGTTGATGCCCACTGCGGGCACCATGGCGTGGCGGTCGATGTCAGCCAGCGGCGTGCGCCATTCCAGCGACAGCACACGGGCGTTGCGGCCGTTGAGCGCAGGCTCGTCACCGCGGTAGCCACGCAGCGCCAGTTGGCGGTTGTTCAGCGTGGGGCCCATTTGCAGCGCATCGTCGCTGGCACCGCCCAGCTGAAACGGCTCGGTGCGGTCCTGGGCGCGTGCTTCGGTGGCGCGCAGCGCCAGCACGCTGCGGCCCAGCGCCAGGTAGCCGCGCAGGTCGCCACGCACCACGGTGCCGTCAAAACGCAAAGGGTCACCGCGCGACAGGGGTCTGTAGCTCTCGACCAGCAGCGTGCCATGCCAGCCCCGGTTGCGCCCTTCGCTGGCCCAG
>JAYVSX010000205.1:0-4759 GCA_043774975.1 Rubrivivax sp. | reverse complement strand
GTTGTCGCCTTTTGGCAGCGTGGCCCACTTGGGGCCCCACAGCATGAGCGTGCGCGACGCCGCGCTGGTGATGAACATCATCAAACAAGCCGACGCGCGCGACTGGACCTCGCTGCCACCCGACAGCAGCGACTACACCGTGGGCCTGGACGACGGCGTGCGCGGTTTGCGGGTGGCCTATTCGCCCACCCTGGGTTACGCCAAAAACGTGCACCCCGAAGTGGCCGCAGCGGTGCAGGCCGGTGTGCAGCGTTTGCAGGACCTGGGCGCCCAGGTGGATCAAGTCGACCCGGGTTTTGCCGACCCTTTGCACATCACCATCGGGCTTTGGTTTGTTGGCGCCTGGACCATCTGGAACACGCTGTCAGCCGCGCAGCAAGCACAGACCGACCCCGACTTTCGCAGCGAAGCCTTGATGGGCGAGCGCTACTCGGCGCTGGACGTTCAGCGGCTGATCCTGGAACGCGGCGCTCTGGGCTCGCAGATGCGGCAGTTCATGCAGCGCTACGACCTGCTGGTGACGCCCAGCGTGGCCATTCCCGCCTTTGATGCCCGGCCCGCTGGCAGCGTGCCCATGAACGACCAGAGCATGCTCGGCTGGACACCTTTTTCCTACCCCTTCAACCTGACCCAGCAGCCGGCCGTCAGCGTGCCCTGCGGGTTGACGCAGGCTGGCTTGCCGATCGGCCTGCAGATCGTCGGGCCGATGTTTGCAGACGCCCTGGTGCTGCGCGCAGCGCGAGCCCTGGAGTCCACGATGGCCATTTCCCGCCCCAAGGCCTGAGCCGAACCCACAGCCCTCGCTGGGCACGCCGGGCCGCCGACAGGGCGAACACGGGCGTGCTCCGCACCCAGGAAAACCCATGAGCAACATCGCCTTTCTGCCCGCCCACGAACTGGCCCGCCTGCTGCGCCGGCGCGAAGTGTCCAGCGTCGAACTGCTGGACCTGTACCTGGCACGCATCCAACGGCTGGACCCGCAGTTCAATGCCGTGCCGGTGCTGGACGCCGAGCGGGCCCGCCAGCGCGCGCAAGCGGCCGACGCCGCTTTTTCTGCCGGGCAAAGCTGGGGCCCACTGCACGGCTTGCCGATGACGGTGAAGGAGTCGTTCAACGTGGCCGGGCTGCCCACCACCTACGGTTTTGAAGCCTCACGCCACAACATCGCCAGCACCGACGCCGTCACCGTGCAGCGGCTGAAAGCCGCCGGTGCGGTGATCTTTGGCAAGACCAATGTGCCCACCTCGCTGGCCGATTGGCAAAGCTTCAACCCGGTGTACGGCACCACACGCAACCCCTGGGACCCGGCGCGCACACCGGGCGGTTCATCGGGCGGCTCGGCGGCCGCGCTGGCGGCTGGGTTCACGGCGCTGGAGATGGGCAGCGACATTGGTGCGTCGATCCGCAACCCGGCGCACTACTGCGGCGTCTATGGCCTCAAGCCCAGCTGGGGCGTGGTGCCTATGCTGGGGCACGAACTCAGTCCGCAGGCCAACGCCGACAACTTCGACATCGCCGTGGCCGGCCCGCTGGCGCGCAGCGCGCACGACATCGCCCTGGCCTTGAACGTGCTGAGCAGCCCGCTGACCGCCATGACGCCGATGGGGCGCGTGCCGCTGAACTGGCGCGAGCGCGGCACCCCGCCTCAGCGCTGCCGCGTGGCAGTGATCGTGGACGACGCGCAAGCTGAAGTAGACACCAGCCTGCAGCACGCGCTGCTGCACCTGGCGGACTTCCTGCGCGACGCCGGCGTGGGCGTGAGCCTGGAGGCCCGCCCAGTGGACAGCCAAGAGGCCCATGACGTCTACCTGCACCTGCTCCGTGCGGCCACCGGTTCGCACTACGACGAAGCCAACTACGCCGCCGCCTTGGCCGCAGCGCGCCCCTTCAGTGTGCAGGACCGCAGCTACCCGGCCCGCAACTTCCGCGGCATCACCCTGGGCCACCGCGACTGGCACCTGATGAACGAAAGGCGCGAACGCCTGCGCCAACAGTGGGCCCGGTTTTTCGACCAGCACGACCTGCTGATCTGCCCCACCGCCACCACGCCCGCTTTTTTGCACAACCAGAAAGGGCAGCGCTGGGAGCGCATGATTCCCGTGCAGCGCGCAGACGGGGTGCACCCGCAGCCCAGCACCGACGCCCTGTTCTGGGCCGGCTACCCCGGGGTGGTGGGCGTACCCGCTTTGTGTGTGCCCCTGGGTTTGAGTCCCGCCGGCCTGCCGGTGGGGGCGCAGATCATCGGCCCGATGTTTGGCGACCTGGACGTGATCCGGTTTGGGCAATGGCTGGAGAGCGAGTTCCGCGCTTTTGTGCCACCACCTGGGCTGGATTAGCCCTGCCCGGCTCAGCGTCGGCGTCAGGGTCAGGGTCAGGGTCATTGACGCAAACCCCAATCTGCCGCCCCGCATGTGGCCCTGAGAATGCGCCGGGGTTTGGCATGGCCGCGTTGGCGGCTGGTTTGCAAATCAAAGGACGTTTTCTTGCAGTTGGTTCAATTGCTCATCAGCGGCATTGCGCAGGGCTGCATCTATGGCCTGATCGCGCTGGGCTTTGTGCTGATCTACAAAGCCACCGAAACCGTCAGCTTCGCCCAGGGCGACCTGATGATGGTGGGCGCCTTTGGCGGCTTGGCCGCCATGACCGCGCTGGGCTTTCCCTACTGGCTGGCGGTGCCCTCGGCCATCGTGGCCATGATGCTGGTGGGCCTGCTGATCGAGCGCGCCGTGATCCGGCCCATCCTGGGGCAGCCTGCCTTCTCGATCGTCATGCTGACCATCGGCGTGGGCTATGTGCTGCGCGGTTTCATCACCATGATCCCTGACGTCGGCACCGACACCCACACCCTGCCCGTGCCCTATGCCGGGCAGGTGCTGCGCGCGGGTGCGCTGGTGCTGTCGGCCGAACAACTGGTGGTGATTGGCTCCACCGCCGTGCTGTGTGTGCTGCTGTTTGCCTTGTTCCGCTACAGCACGCTGGGCATTGCGATGCAGGCCTCGTCGCAAAACCAGTTGGCGGCCTACTACATGGGCATCCCGGTCAAGCGGCTCAACGGCCTGGTGTGGGGCCTGGCCGCTGCCGTTGCGGCCATCGCGGGCTTGCTGTTGGCACCCATCACCTTTGTTCACGCCAACATGGGTTACATCGGCCTGAAGGCCTTTCCGGCAGCGGTGGTGGGCGGCTTCAGCAGCTTGCCCGGTGCGATTGTGGGCGGGCTGGTGATTGGCATCGTCGAAGCCGTGTCGGGCTTTTACCTGCCCGAAGGCTTCAAGGACATCGCACCCTATGTGGTGGTGCTGTTGATGCTGCTGCTCAAACCCAACGGTCTGTTCGGCGACAAGCTGCGCAAGAAGGTTTAACTCCCCCATGCGCTTCATTTTCAAGACCGACTACGACCAGGACATCCGCCTGGCCAAGCATGGCGGGCACACCTTCTGGTACGGCGCTTTGGGCCTGGCCCTGCTGGTGGCGCCCTGGGCCGTGCCCGAATACTGGCTGGCCCAGCTGACCTTCGTGCTGATCTACGCCACCGTGGGCCTGGGGCTGATGCTGCTGGCCGGTTTCACGGGCTTGTTTTCACTGGGCCACGCCGCCTTCCTGGGCGTCGGGGCCTACACCCAGGCGGTGCTGGTCAACGCCGGCTGGCCCTTCCCGCTGGCCATGCTGTGCGCCGGCCTGTTGTCGGCCGCCGTTGGCGTGGTGGTGGCCCTGCCGGCGCTGCGGGTCAAAGGCATCTACCTGGGCATGGCCACGTTGGCCTTTGGTTTCATCGTTGAAGAAGCCATCGCACGCTGGGAACACGTGACCGGCGGCAACGCCGGCCTGTCGGTGAAGGCACCCAGCATCGCCGGCTGGAAGCTCGACACGCCGATGGAGTTCTACTTCCTGTGCCTGCTGGTCACCGTGTTGTCGACCCTGGGCGTGCTCAACCTGCTGCGCTCCAGCACCGGGCGGGCCTTTGTGGCCATCCGGGACTCCGAGATCTCGGCGCAGAGCATGGGCATCCACCTGGCGCGCTACAAGACCCTGTCGTTTGCGTTCTCGGCGGCGCTGGCGGGTCTGGGCGGCGCCTTGTACGCCCACAAGATCCAGTTCCTGTCGCCTGACCAGTTTGGCATCACGCAAAGCATTGACCTGCTGCTGTTGGTGGTGATTGGCGGCCTGGGCTCGGTGCACGGGGCCTTTTTGGGGGCCATCTTCCTGATCGTCATGCCGCAGCTCATTGCGCTGAGCAAGGACCTGCTGCCCGCCGCCATTGGCCAGGCCTCGGGCCTGCAGGGCACCGTCTACGGCCTGGTGCTGATCGCCTTTGTGCTGTTTGAGCCGATGGGCCTTTACGGGCGCTGGCTGAAGATGCGCACCTGGTTCCAGCTGTTCCCCTTCTACCGCCGCGGCATGTTCAAGCGGCAGAAGTCGTTCCAGAAATCGGACCGCCTGAAATGAACGCTGCCCCTGAAGTGCTGCTGTCGGCGCGTGACCTGAGCGTGCGTTTTGGCGGTGTGCTGGCCGTCAACAAGGTCAGCTTTGACGTCCAGCGTGGCGAGGTCTTCACGCTGATCGGCCCCAACGGCGCCGGCAAGACCACCGTCTTCAACCTGATCAGCCGCATCTACACGCCCACCACCGGCACCATCGACTACCTGGGGCCGCAAGGCCAACTGCGTTTGACCGACCAGGCCCCCGAGCAGATCGCCGGCCTGGGCATTGCCCGCACCTTCCAGAACATCGAGCTCTTTGAGCACGCCTCGGTGTTGCAAAA
>JAYVSX010000204.1:0-2801 GCA_043774975.1 Rubrivivax sp. | reverse complement strand
GCCTGGTGCGCGCCGGTGCCGTGGCCCCCAGCACCGCGCGGGCCGATCGTCGGCGTTCGGAATTGCACGTCACGGCCACTGGCTTGTTGCAGATGCAGCACATCGAAGACGGCGCCCTTGGCGAATTCGCCCGCACGCTGGCGTCCTGCAGCGCTGCTGACCTGCAATCGCTGCACGCGGGGCTGGTCGTGCTGCAGCGCGCCTTCCAGCCCGACCTCGAAACCACCCTGCAACCTGCCTGAGCGAACCCGCTCGGCACTGAAACTGCCTAGAACTTCGGATGTTGACCATGTTTTTTCGCACCTTGCTGCCTGCTGTGTCGAAACCTTCGACGGCCGCCGCCCAGTTTTCAAGTTCGCCTGTCGCGGTTCTCACGGCCCTGTCGTTGCTGAGCCTGCTGGCCGCCTGCAGCCCGCAGGTCGACACGGCCAGCGCCAGCGCCGCATCGGCCGCGTCCGCCAGTGCCTCCAGTGCAGCGGCCCCGGGCGCCGCCGCATCGGCGCCGCCGGTCGGCATCACCACGGTGCGCGCCCAGGTGCGCGACCTGCCGGTGCTGATCACCGCCACCGGCACCGTCGCGCCGCTGTCCAGCGTCGACGTGCGGCCGCAGACCACCAACCTGATCACCAAGGTCCACGTCAAGGAAGGCCAGTTCGTCAAGGCCGGTGAATTGTTGTTCACGCTGGACCCGCGTGCCGATGAGGCGAATGTGGCCAAGGCCCGCGCCCAGTTGACGCGGGACGAAGCCGCCCTGGCCGACGCGCAAAGGCAACTCAAGCGCAGCCAGGAATTGCTGGCGCAGAACTTCATCTCGCAAGGCGCGCTGGACACCAACCTGACGAATGTGCAGTCGCAGACCGGTGCCGTGGCCGCCGACAAGGCCGCGCTGGACGCCGCCAAACTGGGCCTGTCCTACACCCGCATCAGCGCGCCGGGCGCCGGGCGCCTGGGTGCCATCAACGTTTTCGCCGGCAGCTCGGTGCAGGCCAACGTCACCACGCTGGTCAGCCTGACCCAGCTCGACCCTATCGCGGTGGCTTTCAGTTTGCCGCAGCGCTACCTGGCCGACGCGCTGACGGCGCTGAAAGACGGCGGCGCGGCGGTCAGCGCGATGCCGCCCGAAAGCGCCAGCATGCCCACCGCCGCCGCGCCCGCGGGTTTGGTCGGGGCCGCGCCGGGCAGTGCCGCCAGCGGGAGCGGTGGCAACCGTCCGGCCGCACCGCCGCCCGTGCCCGCGCTGCAAGGTCGCCTGAAATTCGTTGACAACGCAGTGGACACCACCTCGGGCACGGTCAAGGCCAAGGCGGTGTTCGACAACGCCGCTGGCAAGCTGTGGCCGGGGGCTTTCGTCAACGTGGCAATGACCGCCAGCGTCATCAAGGGCGCGATCGTGATTCCACAGGTGGCCATCATCCAGAGTGCGCGCGGCACCCAGGTCTATGCGGTGATCGACGGCAAGGCCGTGCCGCGGCCGGTGCAGGTTCTGTATGCCCAAGGTGAAGACGCCGCGGTCAGCGGCCTCAAGCCCGGTGAGCGCATCGTGATGGACGGCCGACAGAACGTGCGGCCAGGCGCCAACGTCGTCGAGCGCGCCCGTGAAGGCGGCGCCAGCGGTGCGGGCCGGGGCGGCCGCCCGGGTGGCGCGTCCGGCGCTGCATCCGGCGCGGCATCGGGCGCCGCCGCAGGGCCCGCCAACGGCGGCAACAGCAAGGGAGCACTTGCACCATGAACTTCTCGGAACTCTTCATCCGCCGCCCGGTGATGACGGTGCTGCTCAACCTGGCCATCGTGCTGGCCGGGGTCATCGGCTACCGCAGCATCCCGGTGGCGGCTTTGCCCAGCTACGACACCCCGGTCATCAGCGTGGGTGCCAGCCTGCCCGGTGCCAACCCGGAAACCATGGCCACCAGCGTGGCGCTGCCGCTGGAAAAGCAGTTCCAGACCATCCCCGGCCTGAAAACGATCAGCTCGTCCAGCACGCTGGGCAGCACCAACCTGACGCTGGAATTCGAGGAAGGCCGCAACATCGACGCGGCCTCGGTCGACGTGCAGGCCGCGCTGCTGCGCGCCCAGCGCGCGCTGCCCATCGACATGACGGCGCCGCCGAACTACCGCAAGGTCAACCCGGCCGACGCGCCGGTGCTGCTGATCGCGATGACCTCGCCGTCGCTGGCGCCGTCGGACCTGCAGGACTACGCCGAACACCTGATCACGCCGACGCTGGCCACCATCGCCGGTGTGGCCCAGGTCAACATCTTCGGCGCCAAGCGGTTCGCGGTGCGCGTGCGCGTGCTGCCCGAGGCGCTGGCCGCCCGCAACATCGGCCTGGACGAACTCAGCGCCGCGCTGCGCGCCGCCAACGTCAACACCCCCGTGGGCACGCTGGAAGGGCCGCGCCAGACGCTGACCCTGACCGCCAACAAGCAGTTGAAGAACGCCGCCGAATTCGCCGAGTTGATCGTCAGCAACAAAGGCGGCAACCCGGTGCGCTTGAAGGACGTCGCCCAGGTCTTGGACAGCCTTGAAACCTTGAAGAGCTGGGCCACACTGAACGGCGAAAACAGCATCACGCTGGCCGTGCAGCGCCAGCCCGGTGCCAACACCGTGCGCGTGGTCGACGCGGTGCGCGCGGCGCTGCCGGCACTGCAGTCGCAAATGCCGCAGTCGATCAACCTGACGCCGGTGAACGACCGCTCGAAGTCGGTGCGCGAGGCGCTGCACGACGTGACCCTGACGCTGATCGGCACCATCGCGCTGGTCGTGCTGGTGATTTTCCTGTTCCTGCGCCGCTTCGTCGCGAC
>JAYVSX010000203.1:0-3999 GCA_043774975.1 Rubrivivax sp. | reverse complement strand
CGACACGGTGGCCTGGGGCGCCAGGTGCTCATAGACGGGCTGCGTGGGCAAGCTGGGACGGTCGGGCCAGATGGCGTCGAGCAGGTCACCATCGGTGCGCAGCTTCACACCGGCCTTGTGCAGGGCCGCTTGCAGCGACTGATGGCTGGCCAGGCCCAGCACCTGCCCGTCGACCGCCACCGTGGCGCCGCGCGGTGTGTGGCCGACCAGCCAGTCGATGTGGGCCGGCGACGCACCGGTGGCGATCTTGACCAGCTCGATCCCGGTGCCAGCGAGTTCGGCCTCGGCCTGCACCCAGTAACGGCTGTCGGCAAACAGCACGGCGCGGTCGGCCGCCACCACCAGTGTGGCCATGGAGCCGGTGAAGCCCGACAACCACTGCCGCCCCTGCCAGCGCCCGGGCAGGTATTCGCTGAGATGGGGGTCGGCCGACGGCACCAACAGCGCCTGCACGCCTTCACGGGCCATGACCTCGCGCAATTGGGTGATGCGCATGCGGATGGGGGATGTGCGGGTGTCCATGGGTGTCCTGCAGCCAGCGGTGGAAGGTGGGAATTCTAGGAGCTTGGACGCTTGGGTTGCGGCTCCAGTTGCAGCTTGGGTTGCAGCTGAAGTTGCAGCTCCTGTCGCAGCTCCATTTGCAGCGCCGGTCGCAGCGCCGGTCGCGGCGCAGGTCGCAGCGCCGGACGCAGCGCCAGGCCGCCTCAGAGCTGGGTGCGCAAACGCCAGATTTCAGGAAACAGCACCGTGTCGAGCATCTTGCGCAGGTAGCTCACGCCGCCGGTGCCGCCAGTGCCGCGCTTGAAGCCGATGACCCGCTCCACGGTGGTGACATGGCGAAAGCGCCACAGCCGAAAGGCGTCTTCCAGGTCGGTGAGTTCTTCACCCAGCTGGTACAGGTCCCAGTGGGTCTTGGGGTTGCGGTAGACGACGAGCCAGGCGGCTTCAACGTCGGCGTTTTCGGCATAGGGCAGCGACCAGTCGCGTTCGGTGTGGCTGGCCGGCACGGCCAGCCCGCGGCGGGCCAGCAGGCGCAGCGCTTCGTCATACAGGCTGGGGCTGCGGTAGGCGCGTTCGACATGGGCCAACAAGTCCGCCCGGTGGGCGTGCGGCTTGAGCATGGCCGCGTTCTTGTTGCCCAGGCTGAATTCGATGCAGCGGTATTGCCAACTCTGGAAACCGCTGCTGTTGGCCAGGAAGGGCCGGATGGCGCTGTACTCGGGTGGTGTCATGGTGGCCAGCACGTCCCAGGCGTGGACCAGCTGCTCCATGATCTTGCTGACCCGAGCCAGCATCTTGAAAGCCTGGTGCAGCTCATCGGCTGCCACGTGCGCCAGCGCCGCGCGCAGCTCGTGCAGCATCAGCTTCATCCACAATTCGCTGGTCTGGTGCTGCACGATGAACAGCATCTCGTTGTGGTCGGGGCTGCGCGGGTGCTGGGCGTTCAGCACGGCGTCCAGGTGCAGGTAGTCGCCGTAGCTCATGTCGGCGCTGAAGTCGAGCTTGGCGCCGAAGTGCTGCGGCTCGGTTGTGGTGTCGCTCGACCCAGGAGAGGCAGGCGCGGCTGGCGGGGCGGGCAGGGCAGGCGCGGCGGTCGTGGCAGGCACGGTAGGCACGGTAGGCACGGCTGGCGCGGCGGGCGCGGCAGAAGTCAGCGGCGTTGACTCACCACCGTTCATGGGGCAGCCGCTCATCTCAGGTCACCGCGTTTTTCTGGTTGAACTCGGGGCGCCGCCACTCCTGGCTGTCCAGCACCTGTTGCAGGTGTTGCGCGGCGTCCCAGGCGTCTGCAAAGCGCAGGTACAGCGGCGTGAAGCCAAAGCGCAGGATGTCGGGCGCGCGGAAGTCGCCGATCACACCGCGCGCGATCAGGGCCTGCACCACGGGGTAGGCGATGTCGGCGTGGGCAAAACAGACCTGGCTGCCACGCAGCGCCTCATCGCTGGGCGAGGCCAAAGCCAGGCTGGGGCACAGCGTTTGCACCTGTTGGGCGAACAGTTGGGTCAGCGCCAGCGACTTGGCTCGCAGCGCGGCCATGCCGCCCAGGGGTTCGGCGGCCAGCAGGGTGTCGACACCACATTCCAGGGCGGCCAGCGAGAGCACCGCCGGGGTGCCGCACAGGTAACGCGAAATGCCCGCAGCGGGCCGATAGCCAGGCGTGAATTCAAACGGCGCGGCGTGGCCGATCCAGCCGGCCAGTGGCTGCCAGAAGCGGTCGACATGGCGCGGGTGGGCCCAGACGAAGGCCGGCGCGCCGGGGCCGCCGTTCAGGTACTTGTAGCCGCAGCCGATCGCAAAGTCGGCGCCGCCGCCTTTCAAGTCCACCGGCACGGCGCCGGCGCTGTGGGCCAGGTCCCACACCGTCAGCGCGCCGGCGTCGTGGGCGGCGCGGGTCAGCGCGGCCATGTCGTGCATGCGGCCGGTGCGGTAGTTGACGTGGGTCAGCAGCAGCACCGCCACGCGCTCGTCGAGCAGCGTGGCCAGCTCTTCCACTTCGGCCAGCACCAGCTCAAAACCACGTTCGCGCGCCAGCGATTCGGCGATGTACAGGTCGGTTGGAAAGTTGCTGCGTTCGCTGACAATGCGCGTGCGCTGGGGCGCGTCGGCACGCGTGATGGTCAACGCTGCACTGAGCACCTTGAACAGGTTGACGCTGGTCGAGTCGGCCACCACCAGCTCACCGGTGTCGGCACCCACCAGGCGCGCAATCTTGTTGCCCACACGCAGCGGCAGTTCCATCCAGCCGGCGCTGTTCCAGCTGCGAATCAAGCCCTGGCCCCACTCGGACTGGACCACCTGTTGAACGCGCGCGGCGGTGGCTTTGGGCAGCACGCCCAGCGAGTTGCCGTCCAGGTAGATCACACCCTCCGGCAGGCTGAACTGGTCGCGCAACGGTGCCAGGGTGTCGTGGGTGTCAAGTGCCAAGGCTTCTGATCGGTTCATGGCTTCATCATAGGCGTGGGCCTGCGCGACGCGGCGGCGGTTTTGTTTGGATTGACAAGGGCCGCTGCCGATCAAAGAATGAAAAGCATGCCTTCGACAACGATGCCTTCGACAACGATGCCTTCTGCAACAACGCTTTCTGCAATGTCGCTGTCCACAACGACGCTCGCCACAACGAAGTCCTGACGATGACACTTGCCGGCGCCCACACAGCGCACCTGGACACCTTCACGCGCGACAACCTGCCGCCGCTCGAAGCCTTGCCCGAGTTTATTTTTGAAGGCCCCGAGCTGCAGTTTGGCGAGCATCTGAACTGCGCCACCGAACTGCTGGACGGCCCGGTGGCGCGGGGTCAGGGCAACCGCCTGTGTGTGCAAGGGCGGGTGCTGCAAGAGCCGGTGCGCTGGACTTATGCCGACCTGCAGGCGCAGGCCAACCGCATCGCCAACGTGCTGGTGCAGGAAATGGGCCTGGTCAGCGGCAACCGTGTGCTGCTGCGCGGCGCCAATTCGCCGATGTTGGCGGCCTGCTTCCTGGCCATTTTCAAGGCCGGTGGTGTGGCGGTGGGCAGCATGCCGCTGCTGCGCGCCAGTGAACTGGCGGCCATCATCAACAAGGCCCAGGTCAGCCACGCGCTGTGTGACGCAGCCTTGGCGCATGAACTGGCGCTGGCCCTGCCGCACGGCCCCAGTCTGCGCCAGGTGCTGCATTTTGGTGGCGACCTGGAAGCCCGCGCCGCCGCGCAGTCGCCGCACTTTGACAACGTGGACACCGGTGCATTGGACACCTGTTTGATCGCCTTCACGTCGGGAACCACCGGCGTGCCCAAAGGCACCATGCACTTCCACCGTGACCTGCTGGCGGCCTGCCGCTGCTGGCCGCCCCATGTCTTGCGCGCTGCGCCCGACGACGTCTTCATCGGCAGCCCACCGCTGGCCTTCACCTTTGGCTTGGGGGGCTTGCTGCTGTTTCCGATGAGCATCGGCGCCAGCACGGTGTTGATCGAAAAGGCGTCACCCGACGCGCTGCTGCAGGCCATACCGCAATACCGCGCCA
>JAYVSX010000202.1:0-14367 GCA_043774975.1 Rubrivivax sp. | reverse complement strand
CAGGTCGCCCGTGTTGTCACGGCCCACCACGCGCACGTCATGCGAGTCCTTGTCGATGGAACTTTCCACCGCGTCGATGTAGCCGGTGATGACCGTGTGTTCACCCACACGCACCTCGCAGGCCTCGTCGGGGCGGACCACGCGACGTTGATCCTGGCCAGGCCACAGCTGCGACAGGCGAAGATCAAATCCACCGGCGCAGTGCTCCATGCTGCGCGTCACGCGCACGGCCTTCCAGCCGCTGTAGAGCTGGCCGCCAGTGAGCAGGGTCAGCTGGTCAGCCGGCATCGCTCAATACCTCAAGCGCCTGGCCGCCAGGCACGAACAGCGGGTGCCGCACCCGGTTGCGCAGCAGCAGCTCTTCATCGCGCCTGGCGTCGCTGTACAGGCGTTGTGCGATGGCTAGGGCGGGCATGGTGACACCGGGTGTCCATTGCACCAGGCGGCCCAGGTCTGCACCCCGGCCTGCAATGTCCATCACCACGGCTGCGCGCAGCGTGCGCACAGCGTTGTAGGTGGCGTCGTCAGGTCCAGCATCCACCACCAAGTCCAGCGCAGCAAGAATCTCATCGCGGGTGCCTGCTGCGTCCTGATAGCTGTCGAAGGCAATGGCGCTGGCTGCGCGTGCGCCCTCGGCTACGGCAGCTACGCGAGCAAGTTGAACGATCTCGGCCTGGTTGGCGGCTTGGGCGCGACGGCTTCCGGTGTTGGCCGGCACCAGAGCGAAGGCGGCCCCAAAGGTGTACAGCGTGCGCGCCAAGCTGTAGGCCTCACGCGGCAGCTGAGTCACGTTGCGCACCAACTGCTGCACATTGCCCACCAAAGCCTGCGCCGCGCTGGCAGGCTCGTACAGAAGCGTTATCAGGTCGCGTTTCATCGCATCGACCCCGCGGCCCAGCGATGCAACCTCGGCCGCCACGCCTGCTACCGCGCCAACCGCAGCCTTCATGGTGCCCAGCGCCTGGCCGAAGATCGCCTGCGAAGCTTCAGCCACGAACTGAGGCTTTCGCGCGATCTTGTGGCGCGCCGTAAAGCTGGCTTGCACAGCGGCCGTGGCTGAGTCCCCGGCAGCCGCCACCGCTGCACGCGTGCTGGCCAGCGCCGTGGGAAATGTGGCCTCGCCAGACTCCAGGAAGCGCAGCGTGAAGCGTGCCACGCCGCCCTCGCCCGCGCCTTCACGCACTTTCAGTTCAAGCAGCGAGCAGCGCATCTCGCCCATGTATGGGTGCACCAGACGGCCGGGCCCAGGCTGCTCGCCTGCGACCATCAGCGCGTTACGCGCCTGCATGTAGTCGTTGCCCAGCACCAGCGCTTCCACGCTGAATTCGCGGCTGCGGCGGCCCATGTCCTCAGCGTACGGCTTGTCGCGCAGCGGGAACTCGTGCGTGTGCACGCGGCGGCCCAGCGTCCCCTCGTGCGAGTCCACGAAGAACGGCACACCGCGAAACGAAGCCGCCTGCAGGGCGTCGCGCCAGGCCATCGTCAGCGGCCCACCATCGCCATGCCGCCGTCGACATTCAGGTCAAAGTCCAACAGGCTGCCGGGGTTCTTGCGCACCTGGTCTACGCGTGGCTTTCCTTCGGCATCGAAGTAGATGCGCAGAGTGCCGCCCAGGTCGTTGCGGCCAAAGGTGCCCACGTTGCTGGGCGCAGCTGCGGCCGGTTTGGCCAAGGCCAAGCCCGGCATGAGGGGCGTTGGGTGGTAGGCGCCGCCGCTGGGCGAACCGAAGCCTGAGAAGACCCTTTTCACCACGTTCCACAGGCCTTCAAAGAAGGCCTTGATGGGTTCCCAATGCTTCATGACCAAGCCAGCGGCCAAGGCCAACGCGCCGACGCCTGCAATCACCCACCCGATGGGAGTGGCCCACAGCGCGGCGCCCAGGCCCCATACCGCCGTCGTCAGGCCCCACACCGCCACCAGCCCCTTGCCGATGATCACACCAGCGACGACGGCCATCACCGTCTCCCAACCACCCAGGGTCTGGGCCACGTTGTCCGCAGCCATGAGCATGCTTGCCATCGCCCCAGTGATCTGTACAACGGCCGCTGCAAACTCAGGCAGGCGCGGCAGCACCTTCTCCACAAAGGTGGCCACGCGTGTGGCGATCAATTCGCGGTTGGCCACCGTCCACGCCGTGGTGCGCTTGACCAGGTCATCGAAAATGGGCAACACGGCGCGGCTGATGGCCGTCATAGCGCCACCGGCTGCAAAGCGCAGGCGGTCGAATTCGTCGTTGAAGTCGGCCATCTTCTCGGCAACGTCGTCGCCCACCACGCCACCCAAGGCGTCAGCTTCGGCCATGAACTTGCGGACGCCATTGCCACCCAGGTTCAAGGTCTGCACCAGCTCGGCGCCGCCGCGGCCCATCAGCGCCCGCGTGGCCGCGATCTTCTTGCTGGCGTTCTGGCCCACATCGCCAACCTTCAGGAAGGTGTCTGCAATGCGCAAGATCACCTGCGATACGTCCATTTTCTTCAATTGGGCCAGCGGGATGCCAACGCGTTCGAACCAGGCTGCGGTCTCTTTGCTGCCGTTGACGGCCTCCACCATGTTCTGTGACAGGAACTGCAGGGCCTGGCTCATCTCGTCGGCGCTGCTGCCGTTCATCTGTGCAGCAAAGCCCAGGCGCTGGTACGTGGCCAGCGTGATGCCCAGCTTCTTGCTCTGATCCAGCGCGCGGTCAATGCCGTCAACGTGGCTCTTGAACGCAAAGCTGGCCACGCCGGCCGCAGCGCCCATGCCGAACAGCATGGTCGTGACACCACGGCCCCAGGACATGATGCGCTGACCCCGCTCGCCCAGTTCGCCCCAGGCGTTGCGCAGCACGTCCAGCTTGCTCTCGCGCATCAGCGCAGTGGTGGCCGCACGCACGCGCCGCAGCGGCTCGCTGACCTTGTCGATGACCTTGTTGATGCGCGTCACCGTGGCGGTGGCGCGGTCTATGGCCTCGATCACGAAGGCCAGCTTCAGGTTCTGCGGCGTGCTCATTTGCTTGCGTCCTTCAGCGCCTTGCCTATGCGCTCAATCTGCCCGTGCCACACCAGCAGGTCTTCCAACGGCAGCGCGTCAATTTCGCGGGGCTGCCACTTGAACGCGTAGGCCAGGTCGGCCTGCACCTCCGTCAGGTTGGCAGGCCACTCCGCAAAAAAGGGGCGGCCAGCTCGGTGGCGTTGAGGATGTCCTCAGCGTCCAGCTTCTCGAAAGTGCTGGGCGGAATACCTGCGCTGTGGCAGATCAGCTCAAAGGCAAACTCACCCGGGCCCTTGGCCTGCGCGTTCAGCACGCGCCTGGCCGCGCCGCCTTGCAGGCGCTTCAGTTCAAGCTGGCGCACCGTCTCAAGCAGCTGGCCGTCTTTACCCATGAGGTCGACGGGATGCAGCAGGGTGTAGGTCTTGGCGCCGCTCACGAGACCAGCTCCTCGGCCGGCTGGCCTGCAAACTTCAGGGTCACTTTGCCGTCAGCGCCACCGCTGACCTTCAGGGTCTCGGTGACGAAGGCGTCGCGAATGACGTAGGTCTGGCCGGTGTCGGCCTCGTAAGTCACCGTGGCGTCCTTGATCTTCTGCAACTGCGCCAAGCTCATGCCCAGGCCCAGGCTGATGTCGCATTCCAGCGTGGCTGGCTTGATGACCTCGGAATGGCCCAGCACCGTGTTGTTACCGACCACAGGCGCGCGCTCGGCGCCGCCTAGGTCAACGGTTGGTGACGGCAGCGTAGGCAGTAACTGCCCGTCAGTCTTGATGTACGCCATCGAATGACGTTGAGACATGGTCAGCCCCTTTCGGCTTCAGATTCATCCACCAGCACGAACTGGCCGGTATGCACCGGCACAGTCACGCTGCCCTGGGGTTCCAGGACGTGCTTCTCTTCTTCCTTGTCGAGCTGGCCCACGGTGATCACTGTCACCGTGGCGCGGCAGGATGACCCGGCCGGCTCGTCGTTCTTGATGAGTACGCTCAAGCCCATGTTGCGATCCGCTTACAGGCGGAACTGCACTTGGGCAGCAAACACGCGGAACTGGTTCACCACGTCTGGCGGGATGATGGCGTTCACACGGTTCGGGTCGCTGGGCTCGCGCTCCACGATCAGGTCGCGCTTGAACTGCTCCATGCCTTCAGCCAGGCCAGCCTCTTCCCACTGCGCAAAGAGCGCCACCAGCTCGGCGCGTATGACATTGGGCGTGACGATGGCCTGGCCCGCACCGAAGCGCGTGCCGTCGTTGGCCAGCTTGTGGCGCGGGTACTTCAGAGCAATGCGCGCGCGCACGCTGAAGCGCAGGTACGCGATGGTGCGCATCGTCTCCACGTCCAGGTAGCTGATGTCGTCCACGCCAAAGGCGTTGGTCTTGTAAGTGGTGATCAGCCGCTCGATGAGCACATTGCCACCAGCGTCCACCGTGGTGCTGCTGATGCCGTCAAAAAGGTGCAGGTTGCGCTCGTCCCGCGTGTAGCGGTCGGCAATGGCCGCCGGCAGCACACCCGGCAGCAGCAGCGTCTGGCGTGGCCTGGCTGGGTCGGGCTCGTAGGCGTCCACGGCTGCAGCCACGGCGGCCCATACGTAGACCGGCGTCGGGCTCTTGCCGGCGCCCATGATGCTCAGGTGCGGGCTGTTGCGGCTGTCGCCAACCGTGCTGATGGCGCCGTGCGTGCCGGCAGCGGCCGTGAAGGCGTGGCCTTCCTTCTGCACCATTGGGCCGAAGCGCGTGGCCAGCATGCCTTCCAGCTTGCTGAGATTGGAGGTGTCCGTGTACGGCACCACCACCGTGTGGAACTGCTCGTCGCCGATGGCGGTGATGGCGCCCTGCAGGTCCGGGTTGCCGGTGCCGCCAGCCATCACAGCAATGGCCACCGTCAGGCCCTTTGGCGTGCGCTGACCGGTGTAGTAGTTCAGGCGCACGTCCAGCGTGTTGCCAACCTCGCCCTTGTGCTTGAAGGTCAGCGTCACAACCGCGCCCGCTGCGGCGGCGGTCACCGGCAGTGCCGTAGCCGCCGTGATGGCCGCAGCCAAGGCCGTAGCCACCGATGCAGGCGCCTGCGCGCTGGCCACACCCACTTGCACCAGCTGCGCGCCGATGTACACGTTGAGCGTGCCGGCCTCTGTGGGCGACCCGCCCAGCGTGAGGGTACCCGTGGCAGCCTGACCAGCGCCCAGATCGTCCAGCGCCACGGCCCAACAATCAGTGTAGGTGTTGGCCGCCTTCAGCGCTGCCAGCATGGCGCTCAGCATGGAGCCGCGGCCAAAGTTCTCTTCAGCCTGCGCGGCGCTCAGCACACGGGTGGGCACGCCCGCCGACACACTGCCCGCCGTGAGCCGCTGGCCAATGACCAGAATGCGGTGCGCAATGGCAGGCAAGCCCTGCACGGCTCGCGTGTTGTCGAACTCAATGTAGTGGCCCGGCGTGCGGATGTTGATCGGGATGGCGTTAAAGGCAATGCTCACAGGGGCTCCCTGAGTGGTTCAGCGATGGTCGCGGCACGGGGCGCGGCAAGCATCTAGCGGCGGCTAAAGTTCAGGCGATCTACAAGGCGATCGATGGGGCGCGTCAGTCGGTCGCGTCGTCGGTCGCGTCAGTCGGGCGAATCAGTCGGTCTCGTCACTCGGGCGAATCAGCAACAACGAAGTGCACTTCGCCGTCTGCCTCGCGGCGGCGCCAGTGCGTTACCTCGGGCGCCAGCGCGTCCAGCACGCGTCCCTCATGTGGCAGCGGCTTGCGCGTTTCGGGGTCCACCACGCGTTGTCCGTCAACAGGCAGCACGTGGACGATGGTTTTGGTCAGCTCGTTCATGGTTCAGATCTCCGATGGAAGGGTGACGGTGTCGGTGGCGTCAGGGCGCGCCAGGTCGTAGTCGCCACGCAGCCAGGCTCGGTGGCGTTCAGGGTTGTGGGGCGGCACGTCCAGCTGGGCATCAAAGCGCACGAAGTAGCCCGGCCTGTCCCCGGCGTCATCGGCCAGGTCAAAGGTCATGGGCAGGCTGAAGGTCAGCGCGTACACGGCCAGGCCTTGGGCCTCCACCGTGCCGGTGTACAGATTGGCCACGTCCAGCAGCGACATGGTGCCCACGCCGGGCACGGTGAAGCCGTGCAGACCGGCGGCCAGCACCTGCACCAGGTGGTAGGCCCCAACCTCCAGCGCGTCGCCATGCCGGCGGGCCTGTTCGCCGCTGGCATGACCCGTGGCGGTCAGCACTGTCCAGCGGCCTTCAATAGCGGCTTCCTGCTGGCCCGCGCCGCTGCTGCGCGCGCCGCCGCTGAAGATGACGAACACACCAGGCACGGCCGCCAGCAGCCGCTTGAACATCTGGTCATCCCAGTCACCCGGCAGACTTTCCACCTGGCGCACCAGGTCGCCCAGCAACGCCTTGGCCTTGCTGATGATGGCGTCCTCGCAGGCGAGGATGCTGCCCGGGGTGGTGGTAGTGGGCTCAGCCACCGTAGTCATTCAGCAGGTCGCGGCTGAACACGCGCGTGGTGGGCGTGGCCGTGGGCCCGTCCACCGGAGGGGTGGTGGCGGCCTCGGCGTCCAGGCCCAGGCTCAGCTTGCCGGAAGCTATCTCAGAAAGCCGCTTCACAGCGTCTTCATAGCGGCGGGTGACCTGGTCGGTAGCCCTGTCGTCATACAGGCGCCAGCGCGCAATGTCGCAGGCCAGGTTGACCAGCAACCACGGCACGGTGGCCAGCGGCAGCGTGTAGCGGGCCACCAGGCGGGCCTCGATCTCGGCGTCTGCGTCGGTGAGCGCGCGGTCCAGCACCAGCGAGTCGACAGTGGTGGCGCGCTTGTTGCGATTGGTCAGCTGGATCAGCTCGGTCTCGCTGAAGCGCACCAGCATGTCCGCTTCAGTGGCGAAGTGCGCAATAGGCTTCTTGCGGCTGTTGACCAGCACCGTGCCCGCAAACACGTCGTCGCCCAGCTCGGCCACGGCCAGCTCGGCGTTGATGGCGCCGCTGATATAGGCGTAGCCGCTGAAGACATCGTTGCCAACCTCGACCACCGCCAGGCTGGCGCCCAGGTTGCGTTGCACGGCCACTGTGCCGCTGAACAGGTCGTCGCCGGTCTCTTGCGCGGCCATGACCGCGTTCACCGTGGCGCCAAAGCTGCCGGTGAAGCTGGCGGTGCCCTGGTCTGCGCCGTTCTCAAACAGTCGGTAGATGATGGCGCCGGCCGCCGTGTACTGGCCGCTGCCGTTCTCCTTCAGCGTAAAGGTGCCCGCCGGGAAGCTGCTGCTCTCGATGAGCACCCAGTATTCGGCGCCCGCCACCAGGCCGTCGTTGTTGAGCACGCCGGCGCCGTAGTCGCCAGCAGCTGCATCGGCCAGGATGACCGAGCCCAGCACGCCGCGCGTGTTGAAGCCGGCCACCGTCTTGCCAGCAATGAGCGAAGGGCCTGCGCGCGTGGTCATGGCGTCATGGCGTGATGGGTATCAGGGGCATCAGCGGGCGTCATTGGGTATCACCGAAATCAGGCAGCGGTGGCCAGGCCACAGGAGAACCAGGTGGCGTTGGTGGGGTGCGTAGCCAGCCACGCATAGGTGGCGCCTTGCGCGAAAGCGGCGCTGCCGGCCACCAGGTTGCGGCTGGCCTGGCCGGCACCGTTCAGGCCTGCTACCAGCGCCTGGCTGGGAAGGTAGGCCACCAGCGCGCGCGTGCTGACATTGTGGAAGCTGATGTTCCACGGCTCAGCAATGGCGTGCTGGCTGGTGCTGGGCAGCACCCAGTCCAGGATGCTGCACTTGTAGACGTCAAGCGGCACAGACGCCGCCAAGGCTGGCGTGCTGACGTTGCCATTGGCGTCCTTCGCGCGAATGCGCAGTGGGTCCACGCTGCCCGGTGTGCGGCCCGACACGGAGCCGCTGAGCACATTGCCCACGTCCGACCAGGTTGCCCCGCCGTCTACGCTGCGTTCGTAGCTGGCGACACCAACGTTGTCGCTGCCCGCGGGGTGCGAGTAGTTGTAGCCGGTGGCTGTGATGGCAGTGACGGTGATGGCGCCCGTCAGCGTGGGCACCGTCGTGTCACCGCTGCCGGCGTTTGCAGTAACTGTGAAGGTATTGCTGTAGGACGTGACCCCGTTGGAGCCGAGCCGCGCGATGCGGCGGCCGGTGTAGCTGCCTGAGGCACTCACAGTGCCACCGAAGGTCAGCCCATTTGACGAGACAGTAAGCCCAGGGATGGCCCCGCCGTCCAGGCTGTATGTGCCAGTGTCGCCTGCGTCCACGGCCGTGAAGTAGCTGGCCACGTTGATGGCCGACATGGCAACGCCCACCGTCTGCGTCGGCACGCTCAGCGTGCCCGCAAAAGTGGCGCCTTCGGCCACGTTGGTGATGGTGCCTGTAGTGGTTTGCGAGACGCTGGCGCTGGCATTGAAGACCAGCGCGTGCGGATTCGCCGGCGTCAGGCTATCGAAGTTGAACGGGCTGACAGGGTTGGCGCGCCACTGGTTGGCGCCGACGCTGACCAGCGTGTAGGCGCTGGACGCAGCGCCGGTCAGCGTGGGGTAGCCTGAGCCGAGCGCGACATCGGTGCTGAACAGTGGGCCTGTGGCGGCGTTCTCGGCCAGGTTGAAGGTGCTGCTTGCGGCGCCTGCAGCCCCTGTAGGGCCAGTGATGACGGGGGGCGGTACCGCACCCTCTCTGATCGAAACCGCGATCAGCGCGCAGCTGTAAGCAGTGGAATTGACGGTTGTCGGAGTGCCTGTGACTGACGCAGCACCCGGCTTGGTACCGACAAACAGCATGTTGGCATTTGCAGATGTGGCCTCTTCGTAGCCACTCAAATCTCCGGCACTGATCTGACCCACATCGTCTCGATGGGAGCCAGTGAACACCACCAGATCGCCAACTGCACTAGGGATCGTGTTTGTCAGTCCGTTGGCGGGTGCATTCGGTTCGCTGCGGGCGTTGAACTCCCGGATCATTGCCGCCACATCGTGGCCCGTGATCGGAGTTACAAACATTGCTCCGTTTTCATGGGAGTTTGCGCCGCCATACCCACCGGAGAGCGTAGAGGTGATGAGACCTGTCTTGACGGTAGTCGGCTCCGCCAGATAAAACAGCGACAGCTTTCTGTTCTCAGTGGATTCTTGTTGGGCGGCGAGCAGAGTGAAAGTTTGGTTGTCGCCAGCAGCGTCCCAAACAGGCGCGGAGGCTGACCCCACTGACGCGAAGGCAACGGCTTGATAGACGCCACACAAAAGACCTTGACCTGCTGATCGGGCAAAGGAGCCTGAAACTACGTTGCCGCTCAGCGCTGAGGCCGACGGATAAAAGACGGTAGTACCTTTTATAGCGGGCATGACTACATCCCTGGCAGGCGAATGGCCTGCGGTTGATTGTTGACGCCGTACCACCAAATGAAGCAGCGCGCGTGGTATGCCTCAACGAGCCTGCCCCACGAACCATTGTTGGCGTACGGCAAAAAGCCGCCGTTGGGGTTCGGGCCGAGCAAAGCAATGGGAGAACCATCGGCACTTGTGCAAGGGACATTGAGCCAAGAGTAGGTGCCCGTCAGGATGTCCGCAGGCGCGGGAAGAGTGAGCGTCTTGACGTTGGGGTCGGTGACCCCATTTGTCCAGCCCTGCATCGCGATCACTTTTCGCAAAATGCGCGACCAATTGCCGCCGATACGGCTGTCGGTGGGCACGTCACCTGACTGCGTAACTGCCGTCCAACCTTGTGGGACTCCTGCGACCAACGGGCAGACCCGCATTTTCAGCGAGTTCGAGCCATAGAAACCGCTCACGGCTGTGCCGAAGGTAAGCAGGCAATTCCACGGGGCCGGAATTTTGATCAGACTGTGGTTGCCGTTTTCATTGAACTGCACGCCCGAATAGGTGGCTATCAAAGTGCCATCCCAGGCGATCAGCGACAGTCCGCCCTGGCCATTCGCAGACATCACCCAGTAACCACCAAGTTCCTCGTCCTCAGCCGTAGCCGGATAGCCACCGTGAGCACCGATAAGGCTCGCTACAGAGTCTCGAATCCTGGCAGGCGGTGCGCTTGCCGAATCGAGATCGAACGTGTGAATGCATGTCGACGCACCACCGCCAATACCAATCCGGTGGAGCTTACCGCTACGGCCACCTCCGTTGAAAGCTGATTGAACGATCAGACCATCGTAGGTGTGAGGAGGGTAAGGATGTCCTTCAATTCCGGGCACGATGCTCTCGTAGAAAGAATTGAAGCTCTGACTGAACTGCGCCGGAGCAGCTTCGAGCATCGGCGATGCAGGCACGTTTCTGCCCGTTACCGTGCCTGCATCAACATCCAGCACCCAGACGCCTGCCCACAATGCATCTCCGGGATTGAGGTGGCCCGACCCATGCTTGACCACAGCACCACGTGCGCCGATGCTCGGGTTGTAAACCGCCCCCGACCAGTTGGCGTCAGGTCCGGCCGCCTCGCTGTTTGGCCAACCCGGTGGGCGTGCTGCAACCAGGGTTGCGGACGCCGTCCCAATGTTGCGCCAGGTGCTTGCGGCGGGCACCCAAGAAGGGGCGAGGTATCCACGATGCAAGATGCCCCAAACGGGAATATCGGCAAAACCGGAACCGGTGATATCGGACCAGTTGGCCGCACTGCGCAGCCGCTCCATTGCGTCCGCCGCGCCTGGTGCGTCGTGGTCAACCGCGTAGGCCAAAGCAGGGAGCATGTTGCCCCAGTAGTTGTAGCTGGCCTGGCTGGGCGACCCCAGAAGCGTATTGGTGATGGAGTTGTTGGTGACACCGTACTCGGCCGTGTAGATGTCGCCCCAGGTCGCACGCCATGTGGCATCACTGCCCGCCGTAGACACCTGCAGCGAGTAGGTGGCCGCGCGTGTGAAAGGGTGGGCTGTCGCGTCACCTTCAACGCCCAAGCGCCCGACTACCCACTTGTACATGTGATCGCGCACAGCCAACATCGGCGCCATGTTCGACAGCGGCTCCAGTTCGCTGATGTGGCCGTTTGCAGCCACCCAGAAGTCAGTCATCCAGGGGGCAACACCGCCCGCGCCGTACGGGTATCCGTAACTGTTCAAGAAGCCCTTGCCGGTCATGTTGGCGGGCTTGCCTGTGATGCTGGCTTGATGCGTGGTGTACTGATACGCCAACAGCGCGCTGGCGTCTTGCGCGAATCCACCTGCCGTCAGGTCGGAGGTGGGAGCAATACCCACCAGCTGTCCCAATGTGCGGAGCTGCCACGCCACCGCACGCTCTTGATTGAGCAGCATACGACTGGTGCCAGACCCTTGGCTTGATGAGCTAAAGGCCCAGCACACCGATGCCTGAAGCTGCATCGTCTCGTAGTGCTCGTAGTCAGCAGTCAGTAGGTAGGCGAAATAACCGGCGCTTGGGTGGTGAGCTACCTCCCACGCCAACGCGCCAGCCGCATATGCAGTGGACCCGCCGGTGGCCGGACCGTTGATCGTCCATGTTGGGAAAACGCTAGGTCTGACTGGATGGCGCGTGTTCTTTTCGCGCCATGACACAGGATAGTTGCGAAAGGACCGCGCCCCGTTGATCGTGCAAGCGTAGGCTCTAGAGTCACCACCACTTGTCAGATACATCGCTTCCCAAGCCGGAAGCAAGCCAATTGCAGGCTGGTATCCGGCGTTGCCCATGGACGCGGTGTGCGGTCCTTGGTGGCTTGGCGCATAAGTACCATCCAGCCCGTTTAGTGTGGCGTTGCTTGGGGCTCCAAAGACGTGGTAACGCGGCACCAGTCCCGACTTCTCTCGCAGGTAGGTTGTGTCATGCCCAACCACTACGGCTGGATCACCGCCGATCCATCCCTCAGCAAGCACCGAGGCATGCTGATAGTGGACATGGCCCGTCACTGCAAGAGCCGTGGCCCCGCCGATCAATACGGTCAGGTCGTAGGTCTGGTTGGTGCCGCTGTAAATCGCGCCCGCCCCGTTGTCCAGGTAGCCGTTCTCAACCGCCACCCGCACCCACAAGCGACCATCGGCACTGAGCCTGACGTTCAAAGCAGCGTGCAAGCCGGTAGAGCCGACCTCGCCCCAGTAGTGGCACTCGACCGCTTCGCCGCTGCTGAAAAGCGTGCGCACCGGGGATGCCAGCAGCGACGACAACATCAGCGTACCAATGGCCCCACACTGCACCGAGACGGACGGCGCGGCGGCCGTGATGTCGGCGGCAGTCAGTGCCGCACCGCCTGTCGGCGATGCGCCGTTCGTGGCCACCACAGTGATAGGGACGCCCGCCGAGAATGTGGCGCGGCCGTTGACGCGAGCGTGCTTGACCGATCCGTCGGACCATCGGCGCAGCACGTTCACGCGGTAGCTCGATAGATTGGTCAGCAAGACATCGGTGACATGGCCGCGCGCCCACCCCAATCCGAATTGGAAAGAAGCTGAGCCGCTGCTGCTGCGGCTCAGCGAGAGTGTTTGCGTGCCATTGTTGGGCGGCGATGCCGGTGGTGGTGGTGGTGGTGGATTCGGCGCAGCACTCACCACGATATCAATTGCATTGCTCACGATGCCGGCTGAAGCTGTCTCCTGAATCCGCAGCGTCCCCGCCGCAGCAGCCGTCACGCCGAACAATTTGACCAGCTCAACCAGGCCGTGGTTCACGGTCGCGGGGTTGAACGTGGCAGATGGACCAGACACGCGCGCAGGCGTGGCAACCAGTGCACCGGTGACGTTTGTCGCCGTGCTCGTAACGCTGAATTCAGTTCCTGCAACGGCTGAGGCAGACGTGCTGAGGGTCAGCGTTACCGGCGCAGGCGGTGGCGGCGGTGGCGGCGTAGGCACGCCATTCCCAAACCTCACCAGCCCCGTGCCCGCGGGCGCGGTGCGCACGTCCGACTGCGGCACCGCCATGTCAGACCGCGTGCGTCAGGGTCGGTGCGGCGGCCAGGGTGATGTTGTCGTTGACACCCCAGATCATGGCGCCCAGATTGACCTGCGCGCCGCTCAGGCCCACGGTCAGGCCGGCCTTCACGATGGTGCCGCTGGCGGCACGCAGCCGCGCACTGGCGGCCGGCGCCTGGCTGGTGGAAGCGGCCAGGGCTTGGGTGGTTTTTGGAAAGCCGCTGAAGGTCAGCAAAGGCCCCGCCACGCCGCCGGACACGGCGTCAAGAGGCCAGGTGCACACCACGGTTCCAACCGCGTTCAAAACGTCGATGAAGCCGTTGTTCAGGCGGTCGCGCACGTTCGTCATGCGGCCAGCCTTGGTGGTGTCGTCGTAGCTCATGGGGTGTCGGTCCTGCGGGTGGTCGTGCGACGAAAATGAAAGGGGCGGCCAGCTCGGCGCTTGGCCGCCCCCTTCGACTGCTCAGCTGGGCTGGGCGTGTATCAGGTGCTGGCGGTCTCGGACCCGGTGCCGGTGGGCTTGACGGTGTGGCCCAGCAGCGGCGCCGCCTCGGCCTCGGTCAGCTCGACGACGGAGCCCACCTCAAAGTCAACCAAGTTGTGGTTGAGCGGGCTGATGACCTCGTAGGTCGTTGCTGCGGCCGTGGCCTTCTTTGCGGTTGCCATGTTCAGTTGTCCTTGTGCGGTTGTTCTTGTGCGGTTGTTCTCGTGCTGTAGCTTTAGGCCACAGCGTTGGTGAAGAGGTAGCCCAGGTCGTTGGCGGTGACCAGTTCGACCACGCTTTCCCCGTTGCGCACGCGCACACCGCCGCGCAGGCCGATGTCGCTGTCCTCAATGGTTCCGGCCACCTTGCCGCCCCACTGGGCCGTCATGCCGAAGGTGATGCCACCTTGCGTGTCGGCCGCCATGTCGCGGTACAGGAAGGCGGCGTGCTTGCCCCAGGCCCGCGCCAGGTTTGCGGCCTGGCCAGGCGCGGCGGTGTCCACCCAGGCGTCGCCCACGTAGATGTCGTCCAGCTCCAACTGGTCAGCCAGGGCACGCAAGGGCACGGTGCCAGCGTCGGTGTTGTTGCCGAAGACGGCCTTGCAGATCTTGGGGTGCATGCGCAGCTTGGTGGCTGTGACGCGGCCCATGACGCCGATGTTGGGACGCATCACCATGCCGTCCAGCGAATTGATGATGCTCACCAGCGGGTCGCTGTTGGTGTAGTCGCTCCACTGGCCGGTGCCGCTCAACGTGACTTTGTTGCTGGCGCCGTAGTTGCCGGCGCCAAACACCAGGTTGGCCGCGCGGAACTCGCGGCGGTTCTGCACAGCGCCCTCCAGCAGCATGGTGGCGCGCTGCAGCGGGTCCACCTGGCTGACCATCTGGTTGCCCGCCTTCTGAGCTTCGCTCCAGGCCAGGCGGTCGGCGTTGGGCACGGGGGTGTCCAGGCCGTGGTCCTGCACGCTGGCGCTCAGCTCGCTGCTGCCCCAGTCGATCTGGTTGGGCGCGCCCTTGCGCCCGACCAGGGTGTCGGGAATCTTGAACTCGTCGCCAACGCCGTACTTCAAGTAGCGGAACG
>JAYVSX010000201.1:0-9908 GCA_043774975.1 Rubrivivax sp. | reverse complement strand
GAGTGCGGCGCTGCGGAAGACCGATGTAGCAGTGGTGCGTACTGCCCGCGGGTTAGCGTGGTCCTGGGTGACGTCATCGACATTGGTGAATCGGTTTGGCGGTTCTTGGCCGCCAGGCCGATATCCCGTTTGAGAGAGTGAGCAAGACGACGTACCCGATGCGGCGCCACATTCCACAACGAATGATGGAGCAAGCCATGGTCCGACGCAATATCAGTCTCAACCCGAAGCCGCCCAAGTCCCGAGCGGCCTTGACGATTACCCACCCCAACGCCGCTGGCATCGACATCGGCAGCGCTGCGCACTTCGTGGCCGTGCCGCCCGACCGGGACGACGCGCCGGTGCGCGAGTTCGCCAGCTTCACCGCCGACCTCAACGCCCTGGCCGACTGGCTCAGCGCCTGCGGCGTGGACACCGTGGCGATGGAGTCCACCGGTGTGTACTGGACCCCCCTGTTCGAGCTGCTCGAATCGCGCGGCTTCACCGTGCTGCTGGTCAACGCGCGCCACGTCAAGAATGTCTCCGGGCGCAAGTCCGACGTGCTCGACTGCCAGTGGTTGCAGCAGCTCATGACCTATGGCTTGCTCAGCGGCGCATTGCGTCCACCCGAGCAGGTCTGCGTGCTGCGCTCGCTGTACCGCCAGCGCGGCATGCTGCTGCGCAACCAGGGCCGCCATATGCAGCACATGCACAAGGCCTTGACACAGATGAACATCCAACTCACCAACGTGCTGGCCGACATTGTGGGCACGCAGTTGGCCGAGTGCGCCGCGCAAATCGAGCAGCAGATGCAGTCCCTCAAAGTTCAAGATGGTGAGCCGGCCAAGGGCAAGAAGCGCGGCCGTGCTCGCAATGCACCGAAGTTCGACTTGCGCACGCAACTGTTCCAGATGTGCGGGGTGGACTTGACGCGCATCGACGGCATCGACGTCACCACCGCGCTCGCGGTGGTCTCGGAGGTGGGCGCGGACATGGCCAAGTTCCCCAGCATCAAGCACTTCACCTCGTGGCTGGGCTTGTGCCCGGGAACGAAGATCACGGGCGGCAAGGTGATGAGCGGCAAGACCAAGCGGGTGGTCAACCGGGCCGCACAAGCCTTGCGCCTGGCGGCGGCAGCGCTGCGCAGCAGCAAATCGGCGCTGGGTGCGTACTTCCGGCGGCTGTGTTCACGCATGGACTTGACCCTTGCGCCGTCACCGCTGCCGCCCACAAGCTGGCACGGCTGATCTACACGATGCTGACACGGGGCGAGCAATACACCGACCAAGCTCAAGACTACTACGAGGAGCGTTACCGCGAGCGTGTCCTGCGGGCACTGTCGCAGCGCGCCGCAAAGCTGGGAATGCAGATGGTGCCAATCACACACCCCGGACACCCAGCCTGAAAAACTCGTTGCCAATCAGTCACTTGGAGGGAGTTTCTTGAGAGGCCGCACTTCGCGACAGCCCAGCGCGAGCTATTTCTTGCCGAACGTCAGAAGCAACCCGCCGACAACGACCGCGGCGACCCCGGCCCAAAGTGGAACGTTGACTGATTCCTTCTGCTTCACGGAAAGTTCAACAGGCCCGATCTTCACTGCGCTGCTGTCTTTCGTGTAAGAGAAACCCCCAAAGGCCAGCGCGAGTGCACCACCGACAATGAGGATAAGACCAATGAGTTTGCTCGGGTTCACAAGTCCTCCGGATGTGGGTTTCCAAGTATCTCACGGGGGTGGAGCTGGCTCAGATGGATCTGATGGCGCGACGGGCCGGCTCTATGCCGGCAAGCCGCGTGTGCTGAGCCTGGATAAGTTGTGAAGTACGCCTGGATCGCCAAGAACAGGGCTGCGTGGCCGGTGACGATGAAGTGCGAAGTGCTGGGCGTGAGCACCAGCGGCTGCTTCGAACATCAGCGCCGGCGCCGGGCCAGCCAACCCAGCCAGCCTGGCGGTGATCGGCTCAGCAACGAAGCCCTGCTGGCCCACATCCGAGCCATCGACGCCGAGGTCAAGGGCGAATACGGCTGGCCAAGGGTGGGCGGGTGAGTTGCTCGCGCGAGGCATCCGGGTGGGCAAAGACCGTGTTCAGCGGCTGATGCATGCGCACGGCATCAAGGCCCGAGGCAAGAGGAAGTTTGTCGTCACCACCGACAACAAACACAGCTTGCCCGTGGCTGAAAACCTGCTGGCCATGGACTTCCACCCGAGCGCGCCGGATCGCGTCTGGAGCGGCGACATCACCTACATCGCCACCGCTGAGGGCTGGCTGTACCTGACCTGCGTGATCGACCTGTTCAGCCGCCAGGTGGTGGGCTGGAGCATGCAGCCGCACATGCAGACCAGCTGGTGGCGGACGCACTGCGCATGGCCTGGTTCAGGCGCCATCCGGGACCAGGGTAGATCTTCCACTCGGACCGGGGCAGCCAATACTGCAGCCGCGAGTTCCAGGCCGCGATTGCCAGCTACGGCATGATCAGCTCGATGAGTCGCAAGGGCAACTGCTGGGACAATGCGCCGACCGAGAGCCTGTGGGGCAGCCTGAAAGTGGGCCGGCTGTATGGCAAGAAATTCGCCACCCAGCGCCAGGCAATGGACGAGATCATCGACTGGCTGACGTTCTACAACCATCGCAGACTTCACTCCACGTTGGGCTACATCAGCCCGATGAGGTTCGAGGAAACCTGGCACGCGGGCCAGGTCATCAAAGCCGCGTAACCGAGTAGCTATGGACTACGTCGATCAGGGGCAAGGTCACCTGGGTTGAGTTGTTGACCGTGGTGTTGTTGACAATGGTCGTGTTGTAGATCTGGGTGATCGTCGACGGCGCGATCACCGCATTGCTGCGATTGATGCTGTCGAAATAGCTGCGGCTGACCGCATACGACGGTTGGTAAACCTCGCGCGGCGCCAGCGGGAACCAGCCGACGTTGGCTGCGCCCGTGCCGCCCACCGACACCGTGGCCTGGAAATTCTTGCCGCCGATGAAAGCCACCAGCGCGGGGGCGTACACCGCCCGCTCACGCCGTGGGCCCGGCACCCAGGCCCAGGTGCTGCCGATGCGGGCCCATCGACCGTAGTGCGATACAGCATATCCCCAGGGCGCGTCATCGACCCAGGTCCAGCCCCAGGGGTCGATCCAGGACCAGTGGCCGTCGCGGTACGGCGTCCAGCCTGAGGCCACACGCGTCGGTGTCCAGACCGAGCCGTAGGTCACGTCAACGCGCCATGTGCCGTTGTTGTCGAGGTCTTCGTAGCCGACCACTTCGCTCGAAACATGGCGTGCGGAAATGGAGCGGTCGCTGCGGCGGTCGCGCTCATCGTCACGCTGCGCGGTCACGCTCTTGTAGTCGGACAGGTCGGCGCCATAGAAGCGCCAGGCCCGGCGCGACTTGACTGTGTAGGACTCGCCTTGGCCATACACCTCGGCCTCGCCCTGACTCACGCTGACGGCGGTCGCGTCGTCGTTGGGGTCGACTTCAATACGGTACTCGCCAGGACGACGCAACGTGAAGGCCAGGTTGGGCGTGGCGACTTCGAAGGTCTGCCGCGGCCCCAGACTGCGCACCCGAATCTTCAACGTGCCCTGCGACAGCTGCAACTGCGCGATTCGGTTGTCGATGTTCAGCAAGACCATGCTGGTGGACGGCCCCATGCGAACCGCCGCGCCACCGATCTGAAGCTCGGCGCGCGAGCTCCTGGCTGCCCACAGGCGGTCGCCTCGGGTCAGCGGACGGTTGACGACGGCCCGCACCCAGTCGAGCTGGTCCGCCGGTGAAAAGCTGACCGTGCCGTCGAGCTCACCCAGGCGTGCGGCACGCGTTGGCGGTTAGGCAGCCACGAAGCCGCCAGTACTCAACAGTACGAAACTAAGCAGGGCCCACAGGAGGCGACGGAGGCTGGACTTTTTCACGAGCGCGGCTTTCAAAAGGACTCACGCCGTCGGTCAGGCCCACGGCAGTGCGTTTCACACTTTGGTCACTGGCCCCTGCGGTGCGCAGGACATGTCGGCAGCGAGCCCTGAGGGTGCATCGGGCAAGCCTGCCATCGGCTTACTCGCCGCTGTACTGCGTGCCGTAGAACTTGTGCACGCCCGCAGCCCAGGTCTTGTCGGACATCGTCGGCCAGCGATCCTGGTCGAAGCCGGGTGCGTCCTTGAGCACGTCCTTGGGGACGTTGAGCGTGAAGCGCTTGTTCTCGGTGTCCAGCGCCAACGCGGCCCACGGCACGGCAAACAGCTTGTCGCCCATGCCCAGCAGGCCGCCGAATGACAGCACGGCATAGGCGATCTTGCCGCTGGCCATGTCGATCATGAATTCCTTGATGTCGCCCAGGTCCTCGTCGTCGCTGTTGTAGACGTCGTTGCCCAGCAGCGTGTTGGCGCCCATCAGGCTGGGGCCGGGACCGTCGTTGTTGCGCGCGTACATGCCGAAGTTGTCGCGGCTGACGTAGTTGGTGTCCATGTTTATTCCTTGTGTGTGCCACTCGATGGAGCGGGCCGGGAACGAACCGTAATTCCTGCGCCTGTCAGGGTCTGTGCGACAACGAACCTTGGTAACGGCCCCGTTGCCGCAGCGCGCATGTTCACAGCGCGTGCCGTGCCACCGACACCGCGCACCACTTGACGCTGCGCGCCCTGATCAGCGCCACCGAAGCCGCTTGGCATTCCCACAGCACGCCGTGCACGACCAGGCCCCAGTGCCCCGCCACAAGTTGGCCCTTCACGATGGCGGCAAATTTCGCCAGGTGGTGGGGCTGGCTGGCACGCCAAGCCCAACCCGCGGCCACGACTGCAACGCTCAACAGTGCCAGCGCGAAGAAGAGCAGCGCACTGTCGAGCGCCAGCAACATGGCACCACCCAGGCCAGCGAGCGTCACGCCCATCAAGACCAGCAACTCATCGTTGCCCAAGCCCGGGGGTGCATCGTGACGTGAGCGGCTGGCCCATTGCCGGGACCGCAGCGCGAACCGCAACGAGCCGCCATCGTTGGGCCGCAACAGCAGCAGCTGGGAGTTGCTCAACCCCAGCGTCGTCGACAGCCGACGCATCGCGTCCAGGGCGTCGGTCTCGTTGGCAAAAAAGCCGGCTACGCTGTCCAGCGGTTGGTCAATCGTGACCGATGCGAGTTCGTCTTCCCAATTCGGCGGGCGAGCGCCGGTCTGGCAGTCAGGTCGATCGGTGGATTGCACCTGACGCGGCACATGCGCGAAAAATGACTTTGACTGGTACGCCATGATTTCTGTCCTTCGACTCCGGATGGGTTCGCCGGATTCGGGCGCAACGGCTGGCAAGGTACCGGCTGTGCCCAGCGGCGAGTCGACCGAGTTGACCGCAGCTGCGCGTTGGCATCTGTGCGCTGCCGTACCCATCCCTTGGCACGCACTGAAGGCGCTGCGCCAACACCACAGCAAAACCATCTTCCAGGCTTGTGTTCGACATCGCACAGAAGATTTCCGGTCCTGCCCAGCACACTCAAGCATGGACAGCATCAACACCCCAGGGCACAGGCCGCACGCACCAGCGGTGAGCCCAGCGCAGGCTTCCCATCGAGACCCCATGTGGGGCCAGCCGGACCCTCAAGGACGACCCACCATGGTCGACCCATCGCGAGGGGCTTACGAGTCAATGGGTGGAGCGCAAGCAGCAGGCGCCGCGGGCGATGCGGACAGCGCGGACTACGAGTCCATCATGCACGCTCCCTGCCTTTAGCGGCTTGCTTTAAACGGCTTGCTGCCGCGTCCGTGTCGACATCGGCGCTGCTGACTTTTACGTTCAGCCCTGCCGCAGTGAGGGTGCCTCAGACCAAGACGGGTTCAAGCGTTTCGCTGCCCCGTGAAGCCAAGGGCTGAGACGGCCGGCGCGGGTCCCGCCGCGCCACAGCCGCACCCACCGCGCGTTTGAGTTTGCGCAGAGCGCCTTGCATGGCCCGGTCCACGCTGCGTGCCTGGTCCTTGACGACCACCACGTCGGCATCCACCAGGCTGGCCCGCAGCGTGCAGTGGATGTCCCTGGCGCTTGTGCGCGCTCTACCGTCAGCGCCGGACAGGTGGGCCTCGACGCGCTTGACCCGTGGGCCAAAACGACACAGCGCTTCGTGCACGGCGTCGGTCAGTTGATCGGACATCTGATGGCGGCAATGGGTGCAGTCGCCGACGCTGAGGAGAATTTGCATGCGTTCCTGTGTTCGGTGCGGAACGGCAGTCTGCGCAGGGTGACAGTTCGCGTCCGTGCGCCAGTGCCCAGAGCTTTAGGGGGACATAAGAGAGCTGCCGCACGGTGAGCGCAGGTCGGTTTGACTATGCTGCGCGATGACTTTTGCACTCTGGCTGGCCATGGGCGGCGCGCTGCTGCTCTTCATGGCATTGAGCGGCTCGCTGCTGTCGCGCATGCCGGTGAGCACGTCCATGCTTTACCTGCTGGCCGGGTTGGCGGCAGGGCCGCTGGGGCTGGCGCTGGCAGCGCCGCGGCTGGCCGACCACGCGGTGCTGCTGGAACACCTGACCGAGGTCATCGTGCTGCTGTCGCTGTTCACCTCGGGCATGAAGATGAGTGTGGGCGTGGGTGGCCAGCGCTGGTTGCCCCCGCTGCGGCTGGCGCTGGGGTCGATGCTGGCCACCGTGGCGCTGATCACCGCGGCCGGCGTGGGCCTGTTGGGGCTGCCGCTGGGCGCGGCGGTGCTGCTGGGCGGCATCCTGGCGCCCACCGACCCGGTGCTGGCTACCGAAGTGCAAGTCGACAACCCGACCGACCGCGACCAACTGCGCTTTGCGCTGACCGGTGAAGGCGGCCTCAACGATGGCACGGCATTCCCCGTGGTGATGCTGGGGCTGGGCCTGCTGGGCGTGCACGAACTAGGCGCGCTGGGCTGGCGCTGGCTGGCGGTGGATGTGCTGTGGGCCACCGGTGCGGGCATCGCCATCGGCGCCGCCCTGGGCACCGCGCTGGGCCGCCTGGTGCTGCACCTGCGCCACCGCCACCACGAGGCCACGGGTTACGAGAACTTCATCGCGCTGGGGCTCATCGGCCTGGCCTACGGCTTTGCCGTCATGGCCCACGCCTATGGCTTCCTGGCGGTGTTTGCTGCCGGTCTGGCGCTGCGCCACGCCACCAAGGTGGCCACCGACGCAGCCGTGTCGGCCCTGGGCATCGTGCCCACGGCGCAGTCCGAAGTGGCAGCGGCCACACACGTCGACAACGCACTGCACAGCCCGCAGCCCGAACGTGCCGAACAAATGGCCACCCACCCGCGGCACGCCTCGGCCTATCTGGCGCATGCGGTGCTCAGTTTCAACGAACAGCTCGACCGCTTCGGCGAGATGGTGGGCGTGGTGGTGGTCGGCCTGTTGCTGTGGACCGTGCCCTGGGTGCCGGCGGCGTGGTGGTTTGTGCCCCTGATGCTGCTGGCGGTGCGTCCGCTGTCGGTGGCGGCGGGCCTGGTGGGTTCACACATTCCGCCGGTGCAACGCCGGCTGATCGCCTGGTTCGGCATCCGCGGCATCGGCTCGCTGTACTACCTGGTCTACGCCATCAACCACGGCCTGCCGGCGCAGCATGTGGACACGCTGGTCGGGCTGACGATGGCCGTGGTGGTGAGCTCGATCGTCGTGCACGGCCTCTCGGTCACGCCGCTGATGGACCGCTACCGGCGTCGGCGCTGGCGCTGACGCTGGTGACCCTTCAAGCGTCCAAGGGAAACATCGGCCGCCGCAGCCGCTTGAAAGCCAGCACGTCGTAGTCCGAAGTACACACCCCGGTGCCCGCACACTCCACCACCCCACCCGCCAAGGCGCGCAAACCAGCGCGCCAGTGGATGCGGCTTTTCAGCATCAAGAAGCGCAAGGTGTGCGGCGCGATGCCCACCGCATGAAAGATCGCCAGGTCATGCGGCTCGACATGGTCGCTGATGACCACGATCTGCACGGCACCGGTGTCCAGCACCGCCGTGGTGCCCATGCTGCCCAGCTCACCGCGCCCCATCGGCCCCAGGTTGCGGTAGCGGCCGTCGCAGATCAGCTTGACGCGGCCGCTGACCTGGCGTGGCTGGCCCTTCAAGCCAATCGATGGCATGTCCAGCTTGCCGCCCAGCTGCAGCATGACCTGCGCACCCACACCGGCGGCCACCATCGTTTGCACCGCCTGCGGGTCGAAGATGGCAAACGCGGCTGCGTCTTGCAGGCCGGCGTCGAGCATCGCGCCCAGCACCGTCATGGTGTCCATGGTGCCGCCGCTGGCGCAGTTGTCGCTGTGGTCCAGCAGCACGACGGGGCCGCTGCCGGCGGGCTTCTGGGCGGCCAGCTGAACGGCGCGTGCCATTGACTGCGCCAGCGGTTCGATGCGGTAGACAAAGGCCTGGCGCTGGGCCCAGGCCAGGGCCAGCAGTTCGTCGCACCAGCGCCGGGCCAGGGCCGGGTTGTTGTCGGTCACCACGACAGCGGACAGGCCGGCGAACTCGATGTCGGCGTTGGGAAAGCCCACCAACACGCTGGCTGCCAGCGCGCCCTGGGCTTCCATTTCACGGCAGCGTTGCTGCAGTTCGCGGTTGGGTGAGTCGTCGCTGCCCTGGCGCATCACGTGCGGCAGCATGGCCTGGCGGCCAAAGGCCATCGTGGGCTGGGCTTTTTTCTCCAGCATGGACAGCACCGCACGGCCGGCACGCAGGCCGGTTTCGTAGACATCCACATGGGGATAAGTCTGATAACCGGCCAAGACGGTGGCGTGTTGGCCCATCGCGTCGTACAGGTTGGTGTGCATGTCCAGCGCCACGCCAATCGGCACCTGCGGCGCGATGGCGCGCAGGCGGCGCAGCAGTTCGCCCTCGCCGTCGTCAAAGGTCTGCGTGACCATGGCGCCGTGCAGGTCCAGCAGCACCGCGTCGCAACCCTGCGCCACCGCCGCGCAGATGCGGCTGACGATGTGTTCAAAGGCCTGGTCGTGGACCGGGCCACTGGGCCAGGCTGCGGCGGCAATCGGCACCACATAGTCGGCACCTGCGGCTTCGGCCAGGTCGATGAACGCCGCCAGCGCCGAGCCAGTGCCGCGGTAGGCCGCAACGGCCTCATCACCCTCAGGCGGCAAGGCTTGCCCGGTGGCAAAGCGGGCCAGCGGGGTGGGTACCGGCGAGTAGGTGTTGGTCTCGTGCTTCATCTGGGCGATGACAAGCTTCATACGGGTCTCCTGGTCTTGCAAACGTGGTCTTCTGAGTGCGCCACCGAAAGCGGCTGTCCATCATGACCTGACTGTCCGTCCCCACCACTGAGGGCATTCCCCGTCGCGCGCCACCGCCTTGCCACTGCAAGATCGGAGCATGAGCCCCAACAACACACCCACCCAATTGGCCGATTGCACGGCCCATCAACTGCAAAGCCTTTACCGCAGCGGCCAGGCCACACCGGTCCAGGCCACGCAGGCGGTGTTGGCGCGCATCGAAGCACGCAACCCGGCCCTGAACGCGTTTTGCCTGGTGGCCGCTGAAGAGGCCTTGGCCAGCGCCCGCGCCAGCCAGGTGCGCTGGAGCCAAGGCCAGCCCCTTTCGCCGCTGGACGGCGTGCCGGCGTCGATCAAGGATTTGATCCTCACCAAGGGTTGGCCCACGCTGCGTGGCAGCCACACCGTGGCCCGCCAACAAGCCTGGGACGTCGACGCGCCCGTCACCGCCCGGCTGCGTGAAGCCGGCGTGGTGCTGCTGGGCAAAACCGCCACGCCCGAATTTGGCTGCAAGGGCGAGACCAACTCGCCGGCCAGCGGCATCACGCGCAACCCGTGGGACCTGAGCAAGACACCCGGGGGCTCCTCGGGCGGCGCGGCGGCGGCCGTGGCCGCCGGCATGGGGCCCTTGGCCATCGGCACCGACGGCGCCGGCAGCGTGCGCATACCGGCCGCGTTTTGCGGCAACGTCGGCTTCAAGCCCAGCTTTGGGCGTGTGCCAGCCTATCC
>JAYVSX010000200.1:0-11056 GCA_043774975.1 Rubrivivax sp. | reverse complement strand
CATCTCGCGCAGGTGGCGCAGTTCTTCGTTGTAGTAGCGCAGCAGTCGCGGGTCCATGGGCTGACAGCGGATGGGCGCGCTTCAGCGCCCGGTTTCTCGTATTTCGACGCGACCCGTTTCCAAGTCGATGTCGGTGTGCAGCATCAATTCCAACGGCACCGGCTGGGCCCAGAGTTGGCCGCTGATGCGGAACCCTACCTGGTTGTGGTGGTCGGACTGGGCTTCGTTGTTGATAGCCTCGACCACCAAAGTGTTGGGCAAGACGCGCGGTTCGTAGTCGATGATGGCTTGTCGCACCCGGCCCTGCAGCGTTTGCAGGTCCAGCCCCGACATCGATTGTCCCGACAGCGCCGGCAGCCCAAAATTGATCACCGAGCGCGCCGCGTACGGCGCGTTGGCCCAGTCAACCTCAGCGCCTGAAGCTGTGGTGTTGAACAGCCAGCTCAGGTCGCGCAACACCAATTCGCGCAAGCGGCTGCGGCTGATCACGCGGCTGTCTGGGGACTCGACGCGCGAGTTGGGCTCGTCATCGGTCAGCCGGTCAAGCAACGCGGGCTGCAGCCTGTCTTGGGCGCGCAAGGTGGCCATGGGATGGTGCTGTGCTCAGCCGTCGGCCAGGACCACCGTGCGCACGTCCATCAAGCCCATTTCGGTGGCGTTGGTGGTCAGGGTGCGCTGGCCCATGCCCAGCCAGGTGCCGCCAACACCTTCTTGCCATTCGGTGCGCCTGGCCAAAGCGCAGGCATCTCCCAGGGCCAATGGGGTGTCGGGATAACGGGTGGGGATCAGCCCCACGGTCTCACCGCCGTTGGAAAAGACAAAGGTGGCTGGCATCCAGACCGCATCGCGCAGGTCCACGGGCGGGTCGAGCGTGAGTTTGGACAGTCGGTTCCAGGGCAACCAGTAGTAACGGCCATTGATCACCGCTTCGAGGGTCGGGCCCAGCCGGGTGTCGGCGTCCGCGATCCACTCAAAGGCTTCGTCGTTGAGCGTGCCGGCCAAGGCCGGTGCTGCGTCCAGCGCCTGGGCCCGCAAACCAGCCGCAGCATCACTTTCACCGCGGCCTTCGCGCAGCAGGGCCTCGATCAGCAAGGCGGTCCAGGTCTCGGGTTCGCCAAACAGCACCGGCACCTTGTGCCCGGCAAAAACCTGCAGCCGCAGTGTTTCGCAATGAATGGCTTCGCGGTAGGTTTGAGCCATGGGCAACATGGCCGCATCGAGTTCGGCAGCTACCTTGAGTTGGTTCAATGCCCGCTCCCATTGACCCAACACCACCAACAGCTGGAACAAAAAAACGCGCAACTTGGCGTCACTGGGCTTGGCCCTGACCTGTTCAGTCAGCAGCTTGAGCGCACGAGCCGCATCGCCTTCTTTCAAAGCCTGTTCGGCTGCAAACGGTAGCGCCATGGCGACTTCGACCCCAGTTGAAAGGAAGCAGCATCCCGCTTGGCCCGGTCCACGCGTCAAGACGGTGGCCGGCACGCAGCAAACCGCAACAGGCCGCCCCGTCCAACGATGAAGCTGCCGGCGGCAGTCCCGCAGTCCAGTGCGCCCGTGCAAAGCAGGCAGGTTTGGTCTCACGCCCGCATTCAAACGGCAACGACTCACCAACCCGAGGGCAGCTCACCCCTTGCGGGGCGAACCGTTTCAGGAGGCGTCAGTACTTGACGTTGGCAGCGATCTTCCAACCAAAGGTCACAGCAGCGTCACCAGACCCGTCGGCCTTTTGTGCTTTGTAGTCGACTTTGACGTTGGCAAAGTTAAGCGTGACATTTTCGGTCAGCCGATCTTCGCCACCCGAGCCGCCGGTGCTGACCGCGGTCACCATCACTTCTTCCATCTTGATGGTCAGGTACTCCAGCGGTTTATCACCGGACTTTCGCACCACGAGCGTCGCCGACTTGAAATGTGTGCCGCTGCAGGCCGCCAGCATGAGGACAGGAGAGCCCACGTCGAGGGGCTTGGTGAAAGAAAGGTCCTGCACATTGACCTTGCCGGCTCCAGCCCCGGACCCCATGTGGGCGGTGCCGGAATTGCTCATTCCCCAGCTCCAGGCCAGGACCTGGGTCTCTCCAGCATGTTTGGCATCTTTGGACTCACCCTTGACGCCATCAATCTTCAGAAACATGTCTACGGCCATGATGCTTTCTCCTAAGCTGCCCCAAAGGTGGGGCGGTTAATGCTGCAAACCCGCCCTCTCTTGCGGGGGCGCCCTCCCACGCAGCCGCAGGGAGGAAAACTTCAAAGACCCAACGTGATCAGCCTGCCTTCGCTGAAGGCAACTTGGAAACCAGCCGCAACGACACCGTCAGCCCTTCAAGCTGGTAGTGCGGTCGCAGGAAAAACTTGGAACTGTAGTAACCCGGATTGGCCGGATCCTCTTCGACAATGACTTCGGCCGCCGACAGCGGTTTGCTGGCCTTGGTGGCCTCGGATGAGGTAGCGGGGTTGCCGTCCACATACTGGGTTACCCAGTCTTGCAACCAGCGCTGCACTTCGTCACGCTCCTTGAACGAACCGATCTTGTCGCGCACGATGCATTTCAAGTAATGCGCAAAACGACAGGTGGCAAACAGGTAGGGCAAGCGCGCTGCCAAATTGGCGTTGGCGGTGGCATCGGGGTCGTCGTACTCGGCTGGCTTGTGCAAGGACTGGGCACCGATGAAAGCGGCGAAGTCGCTGTTTTTTCGATGCACCAAGGGCATGAACCCGTTTTTTGCCAACTCCGCTTCGCGACGGTCCTCAATGGCGATTTCCGTCGGGCACTTCATGTCCACGCCACCGTCGTCGGTGGGAAAGCTGTGCGTGGGCAGGTTGGTCACTGCGCCGCCCGATTCAATGCCGCGAATCTGCGTGCACCAGCCCGACTCTTTGAAAGAGCGGTTGATGTTGGTGGCCATGGCGTAGGCCGCGTTGGCCCAGGTGTAGCGGCCGTGTTCGGCCGAGCCGGTTTCTTCTTCAAAGTTGAACGCTTCCACCGGGTTGGTGCGCGCCCCGTAAGGCATGCGCGCCAGGAAGCGTGGCATGGCCAGGCCGATGTACTTGGAGTCTTCAGAGTCACGCAGCGAACGCCAGGCGGCGTACTCGGGCGTGGTGAAGATCTTGGTCAAGTCACGTGGGTTGGCCAGTTCCTGCCACGAGTCCATCTGCATCAGGTTGGGTGAGGCCCCGGTGATGAAGGGCGCGTGGGCAGCAGCGGCGATCTTGGCCAACTCACCCAACAGTTCACAGTCGGGTGCGCTTTGGTCGAAGTGGTAGTCACCCACCAGGCAGCCAAAGGGTTCGCCTCCAAATTGGCTGAACTCTTCCGAGTAGATCTTCTTGAAGATGGGGCTCTGGTCCCAATTGGTGCCCTTGTAGCGCTTCAGTGTCTTGCCCAGTTCGGCCTTGGACACGTTCATGACGCGGATCTTGAGCTGCTCGTCGGTCTCGGTGTTGTTGACCATGTAGCTCAGGCCGCGCCAAGCGCCCTCGAGCTTTTGGAAGTCGCCATGATGCAGGATCAGATTGACCTGATCCGACAGCTTCTTGTCGATGGCGGCGATCATGGCTTCGATCGAAGCCACTACGTCGCTGCCAATCAGCTGGGTCTGGGCAAGCGCCTGCTGAGCCAGGGTCTGCACCGCTTGTTCGACAGCGCTCTTGGCGTCGTCGGACTTGGGCTTGAATTCCTTTTGCAGCAGCGCAGCGAGGTCGCCACCCTCCATGGTGACGCCGGCCAGTGCGGTGGAGGCTTGGGTTTCTGCCATTCTTGATTTCTCCTGCTGATGGTGTGGGGTAGGCTGATTCAGGCCGCGTCAGCGGGCTTGGCCGAAGCCGCCAGGGAGCCCAGCAGCGCCGGGTCTTTCATCAGCTTGCCAATGAGTTCTTCGGCACCGCCCTTGCCGTCCATGTAGGTGACCAGGTTTTGCAGCTGCTCACGCGCCTGCAGCAGCTTGTTCAGCGAATCGACTTTGCGAGCAACGGCAGCCGGTGAAAAGTCGTCCATGTTCTCAAACGTGATGTCGACGCTCATGTTGCCGTCGCCTGTCAGCGCGTTGGGGACCTGGAAGGCCACGCGGGGTTTCATGGCCTTCATGCGCGCGTCGAAGTTGTCAACGTCCACTTCCAGGAACTTGCGATCGGCCACAGGCGCCAGCGGGTCAGCAGGCTTGCCCGACAAATCGGCAAGCACACCCATGACAAAGGGAAGTTGCACTTTCTTTTCAGCGCCATAGACCTCGACGTCGTATTCGATCTGAACACGGGGGGCGCGGTTGCGGGCAATGAATTTTTGGCTGCTGCTCATGCATGGCTCCTTAGGGGCGGCTGTGACGATACAAAAGATTGGCGAACAAAGTCGAGGTTTTCCTGTAAGCGCAAAGGTTCGTCAAGGCCTTTCTGGCGATTCAACGGAGTCAGGGTCAACCCCGACACTGCGTGCCACATCGGACAACGCGGCAGGCGCAAGTTCTTTCATCAACTGCAAAAAATTGTGGTTGACCAGTTGCCTTGCACGGCGCAAGAACAGGGGCGCTGGGTTGCTGGGTTCGGTGCGCTCCAAAAACGTGCAGACCATGTCGATGGCGCGCAAGGCCTCGTCGCGGGTGCGTACCGCGCCGCTCAGGCCACTGCCAGCATTCCCGCCCACTGCTACAAGCGAGGCGTCATTCTGGTCCGCAGCGGCATCAGCCTGGGAAAGAGGCATCAACGAAACCACGGCTTTGCTAAATTGCAGCAAAGGCTCCAGATCGGGAGCAGAGTCCGAGCCCAACTTGTCGTTGAGCAGGTCTTGCAATTCCAGCACGCGCCGGGGTGCAAGCGTCAAGGCGGACCCAAGCTCAGGAGAACGCTCCATCGCTGCGGCCAGCATATTGGCCAACGTTTCCTTGCCCAGCGTCTCTTCGTCGCTGGCAGCCTGAGCCAGTCCGACGGCCAATTCGACGGCCCGGCCGTCAAACTCACCGACCGCGCGGTCCTGCACCACCTTGGTCACTCTCAAGTCACCCAGCAGACCTTCCATTTCGCGCAGCAGTGTGAGCGCATTCACCCGCGCGTAAGGATCGCCGTCGTCGGGGTCCGGCAGAGGATGCACCTGTTCCCACAGCGCGTTCGCCATGCCGATCAGAAGTTCCAGCCCGACGGGCAGCGCCACGAAGCCCATCAATCGCACGCCTGAGCGCAGCCAGTACAAGGCCAGCCGAAGATCTCGCGAGCGGTCCAACAGTGTTTCGCTCGCCTCGCGCACAACCATCCAGTTGGGTGGCTCAGCGGGCCCAAACTGCGACTCGGGTTTGCCCGCGGCCGCTTGAGTCAGCGCGAGGTATTCGTTGTCGTATTCAAGGTCCGGGCCACAAGTCCCGTCGTCCAGGGCTTGCATCCATGCCGCGCTTCGCGCGTGGGCATTGTCAAGATCGCTCATGGGATTGCTGTACCGCAGTTGGAGTGCCATGGACTGGCTTGCGAAGCCGTGAACCTCTTCAAACTGTCAGCCCCTTGTGCTGCCAAACCCTTGTGTGGCATGAAGAGGGAAAGGCAAGAGCAGAGTTGAATCATCGCCGACTGCCTTACCGTTGTGCTGAACCCGCCGCGATGATGCCCCAAAGCGAGCCCCGATTCCTCATCTACCCAAGTGACCTTTTCACGTGCCAAGGGCCAAGGGCTGGTTAGCATGAGGAATAAACCCGAGAAGAAGACGTGAGGGACGGGAGTGAAGCGCAAAGCAGTGGCAAGTTTTTTCTGTGCAGCGCTGACGCTGGCTGTGCTCTTTCTGTGCACGCCACTGAAGGCGCAGGTACCCGCGCCCATCCGCACCCCGCCGCTGGTGCCGTCCGCCTCGGATCTGGCGCCCCGCCCGACACCCGAAGCCCAGAGCCCGCTGCCGGATCGAGGCGCTCCGCCGCGCGAACTCGACAAACCCGAAAGCGACACTCGCATCGATGTGTTGCGCTATGAGGTCGACGGCAACGCCCCGCCTGAACTGCGTGCCGCGCTGACTCGCTTGACCCGACGGTTCACGGGCAAGCAGCGCAGTTTTGAAGACCTCACCAATGCGGCGGCCGAGGTGACCCGTTTTGTGCAGCGCGAATTGGGCTACTACCTGGGCTATGCCTACTTGCCAGAGCAAATACCCGACGATGGTGTGGTTCGAATTGCTTTGCTTGAGGGCCGCTTGGACCGCGTGATCCTGAATTGGCGCACGGACCTCCCGGTTGCACGGCATGTGGTGGAAGCCTACCTGGAGCAACTGAAACCTGGCGACGTGCTCAAGGAGAGCGACGTCGAAAGGGTCGTCTTTCTGGTCAACGATCTGCGTGGCATGAACGCTCGGTTTGAGGTGCGTGCCGGCTCGCTGCCTGGCAGCGCCGCGTTGGTGGTCACGCCCAGCCCAGAAAAGAGCTGGTCTGGCAAGGCAGAAGCCGACGCCAACGGCAGCAGTGCATTGGGCCGCTTGCGCCTGAGTGGCCTGGTGCAGCTCAACAGCCCCACTGGGCGCGGCGACGGGTTCACGGCCAGTGCCTTGGCCTCAACCACCGGCGGGCTGGGCTTCATCCTTTTGAACTACAACACGCCGCTGGGCAGCAACGGGTTCAAGGTGGGGAGTTCTGTGTCGACGGTGCACTACCAATTGGATCGCGAAACCTTCCCCCTCAACCTCAACGGCACCGCCAGCACGGCCAATCTCTACGGCCTGATGCCGTGGATACGCACCCGCAACCTCAACCTCTTTGTACTGGCCTCACTGGAACACAAGCAGTATCAGGACCGTCAGCAAGAGGTGGGTGGCCGCTCACGCAAAAGCGTCGGCGCCCTGACGCTGGGCACCACTGGCGACTTTCGCGATAGCTTGTTGGGCGGCGGTGTCAGCTCTTACGAGCTGAACGTCGTGTCGGGCCAGATGAACTATCCCGACGGCCGCAATCCTGCGCTGGACGACGACGAACGATTTGCCAAGCTGACTTACAGCTACACCCGCCTGCAAGACTGGATCACCAACCGTGCCTTGATTTACCTGAGCCTGCGGGGCCAGCACACCACCCACAACCTGGACACGACCGAACAGCTCCGCCTGGGCGGGCCGGATGGCGTGCGCGCCTTCCCAGCCGGCCAAGGCACGGGTGATCTGGGCGCGGTGGCCAGCGCCGAATTGCGGCTCTTGCCCCCGCGGGACTGGTTCGGCCGTGCCGCCAGGTCCATGGTTTTCAGCGTGTTCGCCGATGCAGGCTATGTGCGTTTTCGCATCCACCCGCGTGCGGCTACCGGGCCCATCCCCACTGCCAACCAGTCTCGCCTGGGCGGCGTCGGCGCTGGCTTTAACTGGGTGCAGTCAAGTCAGTACTCGGTTCGCTTGTCAGTGGCCAAGCCCGTGGTGGGAGAGTCCAGCAGCGACAACAAGGGCCGCAACCTGCGCTTCTTTGTTCAAGCGGCCAGGATCTTCAACTGAGTGACCATCAACGGACTGAGTCACGAACCGATGTCCCGCAGGGGAAGAACATGAGTCGCAACAACCGTTCGAGAGTCAAAGCATGGACGCCCGCATCTCGCGGCCGGTACACAGGTGAGTTCAGCGGGCACTGCAGCCCAAAACCCTGTCAGGCCGCGAAACTGGAGCCCATTGTTTGGGCCGTGTGCCTGCTCGCGGCAGGCCCATCAGCCTGGGCGCTGCCCCAAGGCGCGGTGCCCAGCTTTGGCCAAACCACGGTTCAACAAACCGCGCCGGGCGCACTGCTCATCCAGCAAAGCAGCCACCGTGCGGGCCTGGACTGGAGCAGCTTTTCAATCGCCGCAGGTGAACGCGTCAACATTGTCCAGCCCAACGCCCAAGCGGTTTTGCTCAACCGGGTGGTGGGCAACGATCCCTCGTCGATCCACGGTTCGCTCAGCAGCAATGGCAGTGTCTGGCTGATCAACCCCCGTGGCATTGTTTTTGGTGCCAGTTCGCGCGTAGACGTGGGCGGGCTCTTGGCCAGTACGCTGACGCTGGCCCCAGCGGACGCAGTCAGTGGCCGCCTTCACTTGCGTCAGGGCAGCGAGCCCGCTGCGGAGCTCAGGGCCGAGGGCCAGATCTCCGCCCCAGGCGGGTTGGTCGTGCTGGTGGCGCCGCAGGTCAAGCACAGTGGAGCCTTGACGGCCAGCCGCGCCGGCCTGGCCGCAGCCAGCGAGGTGTTGGTTGACGTTGAAGGCGATGGCCTGATTTTCTTCAATGTGAAGAACCGAGACCTGACAACCCGGTTGCACCAACTGGGTCAAATCCGGGTTGACGGCGGCACCGCCGACCTGCGTGCCGCGGCACGCGCAGGCTTTGCCGACACCGTACTCAACCTGGAAGGTGTGGTGCAAGCCCGTGGTCTGGGCCAGCGAGGCGGGCGCATCGTCATTGACGGTGGTGCCGACGGGATCACGCGCCTGGCCGGCACGCTGGACGCCACGGCCGGCCCGAGCCCGGGCACCGACTCAACACCGTTGTCAGCGCTCACCGGCGGCTCTGTTCTGGTGCAAGGAAACAAGGTGCTGGTGGAGCCCACGGCGCGGATCGATGTCTCTGGCAGTGCCGGCGGGGGTGATCTGCGTGTTGGCGGAGACTTTCAAGGTCGCAACCCCGAAGTACGCAACGCCAGCATGGTGACGGTGCGCGAGGGCGCCCGCCTGGTGGCCAATGCGCTGGAAGACGGCTCAGGTGGCACGGTCATCGTGTGGTCGGACCAGGCAACGCGCTTTGCAGGACAAGCCGATGCGCGCGGCGGTCGCCTGGGTGGCAACGGTGGCTTGGTGGAAGTTTCGGGCAAAGGCTTTCTGGCCTTCACCGGCAGCTCGGATCGCCACGCGCCCAAAGGTCGGGCCGGTACGTTGCTGCTGGACCCGACCGACATCACGGTGGAGCTCAACGCGCCCGACATCGACGGCAACAGCCCAGGGCTCGACCTGACCAGCCCCAACTTGCTCTTCGGTGATCCAGGCGCCACGAGCCGCATCACCGCAGCGGCGGTGGTCAACCAGCTCAACGCCGGCAGCGTCACGCTGCAGGCCGTCAACGACATCACCATCAATGCGGCCATTGATGCCAGTGCGGCAGCAGTGACCAGTGGCTTGACATTGCAGGCGGGCAACCATGTCGTCGTCAACTCTCCCCTCACCGTTCGAGGCAACCTGGTCCTGTCGGCCAGCGATCCGAACTCAACAGCACCTGTTCCCAGTGGGCGCGTGGTCACTTCAGCCGCCTTGGTGGCTGGTGGAAACATCAGCCTGGACAACGGTGGCAACGGCGGCGTGCATGGCCTGGGCGCCAACATCAGCGCCAACACCTTGGTCATCACGGGCGACGCGGCGCTCAACTCCAACGCCGTCTGGACGCTGGCTTCCGGTTCGACCCTCAACGGACAACTGAGTGGTGTCGGGGGATTGACCAAAGCCGGTGCAGGCGTACTGACACTATCGGGGCTGAATACCTACAGCGGAGCCACCACCGTCAACCAAGGCGGGCTGGTGCTGAACACGGCGCTGACGTCAACCAGCGTGCTCGTCAACGCTGGCACCCTGACCGTCAGCGCCACCAACCTGCTGCCAGACAACAGCGTGATGGCGGTCGCCAACGGGGCCACACTGGCGATGCTGGCCGCTGACACCGTGGCCTCGCTGGACTTGGCGGGCACGCTCAGTGGCGGCGCCACGCTCACGGTCAACGGTGCCACCACGCTAACGGCTGGGCAGGTCAACAGCCCGCTGAGCACGGGAACGCTGGTGCACAACAGTGGCACCTCGGTGCTGCGCAGCGACGTCACCACGACCACCACGGCCCAGATCACCGCGGGCTCGCTGACGGTGGGCAACGGGGCCACGGCCGGGTCCCTCACCACGGGCAGCACCTTGACGCTCTTGGGTGGCGCGATGCTGGCTTATGACCGCAGCGACAACGTGACGCTGAGCAACACCATCCTGGGCTCGGGCGACCTGCGCCATCTCGGCACAGGCAGCCTGACCTTCGGCGGCAGTGCCGACAGCTTGTCTTCACTGCAGGTCGGTGGCGTCGGCGGCAGCCTGGTGCTGGGCAACGGCTCGGCCAATCGCATTGGCAACGGCACCGCAGTGACGGTCGACAGCGGCGCCACCTTGGCGCTGGGCAATTCCAGCGAGACGGTGGGCACACTCACGCTGGCGGGCACCTTGGTGGCCAACCCTGGTGATGTCTTGACGGCCGGTACCTACACCCTGCAAAGTGGTGCCACGGTGAACGCCAGCCTGGGTTCTGGCACGGTCAATGTCACCGGCAGCAGCAGTCTGAACCGAGCTTCCACCAGCACCAGCCTCAACGTCAACAACGGCACACTGACGCTGGGTGGCGCCGGTGTGCTGGCCACGGGAACCACCGTCACCGTGGCGGGCGGCGCCGCGCTGGCATTGGGCGGCAACAACAGTGTCGGTCCGCTCAATTTGGCCGGCAGCATCACCGGTACAGGCACGCTGAACGCCAGCAGCTTGAACGCCAACGGCTCCAATGCCATGCTGGCCAGCAGCCTGAACGTCAGCAACAACGCCAGCGTCAGTTCAGGCAGCCTGACCGTGGGAGACGGGGCGACATCAGGCAGTTTGACAGTGGGCGGCACGCTGACCCTGAGTACGGGTGCGGTGCTGGCCTATAACCGCAGTGACAGCATCACGCTGAACGACACGATCTCTGGCGGCGGCACCTTGCGCCATGCCGGTACAGGCAGCCTGGCCTTCAACGGAAGCGCCAACAGCCTCTCAAGCTTGCAGCTCACCGCTGCGGGCGGCAACCTGGTGCTGGGCAACGGCTCAGGCACCCGCATTGGAAACAGCACCGCTGTCACGGTAGCCAGTGGCGCCACACTGACGATGGGTGACACCCATGAGACCGTCGGCGCTTTCAGCCTGGCGGGTACTTTGGCCGGCAACGCACGGCTCAACGCCGGGGCGACCACGCTGTTGACCGGCGCCGTGGTGAATGCAGATTTGGGCACCGGCAGCATCACCATCAGCGGTAACGCCAGCCTCCATGGCAACGCCCAAGGCGACATCAGCGTGGGGGCCACGGGCGCCCTGCTGCTGGGCGCCGGCAGCA
>JAYVSX010000199.1:0-10724 GCA_043774975.1 Rubrivivax sp. | reverse complement strand
TGCTGCTGGGCTCGTTCCTGCAAGGCGTGGCGCTGTTGATGTTCATCCCCTTCGACGGACTGTTGTCGCTGTACGTGGTGTCGGCGATGTTTGGCCTGTTTCAGGGCGGCATCGTGCCCAGCTACGCCATCATCGTGCGCGAGCACTTTCCGCCTGCCGAAGCCGGCGCTCGTGTCGGCACGGTCTTGATGTGCACGCTGCTGGGCATGGCACTGGGCGGCTGGATGTCGGGCAAGGTCTTTGACCTGACCGGCAGCTACCACGCCGCCTTCATCAATGGCGTGGCCTGGAACCTGTTGAACGGTGCGGTGGTGGTTTGGCTGCTTTGGCGCAGCAAACGGGCCCTGGCACCCGCGAATCCGCCAGCTGTCGTTTGACAGGTTCCGGCCGCGCCGCAGCCACGGCCTGAGCCACCCAGCTGCAGCCCCCGCGCAGAGCCACCTGACAGCAGCCCTACAGCGGGCTGACAGGGCCCTGAATCTCGCACGCGAGCCAAGGGCCCTTTGCTTTGCACCTTGCCGCCAGGCAATGCTGGTGAGAGCATGCGGGCCACTGACACAAAAGGAGACCCCGATGGCCAAGCCCATGTTCGACGCCGATGCCCTGATTTCCATGTTCCAAGGCGCCACCGCCCGCCAGGGCGCCCAGCTCCAAAAGGCTGCCAGCGACGCCACGCTGGCCGCGCTGCAGGGACGTGAGTTGTCGCTGAAGAACATCCGCGGCGCGCTCAAACAGGTGGCTGATGCCGCCAGCGCCGGAGTGGCCAAGAACATGGTCGCCGGCGTGGACCCCGAAGCCTTGTTGGACAAAGCTGTGGCCGGCATGGACGATGCCATGCTCAAGGCCGTGGAGGCCAACCGCACGGCGCTGTCCGCGCTGATGGCCCAGGGCGCTGACATGCGCGACAAACACCTGCAAAAAGCCTTGGACGACCTGGAAAAGATGGAAGACAGCCTCTTCGGCGCTGTCAAGAAGGCCGCCGAAGGAGCCGGCGCGCCGCTGGCCGGCGCCTGGGGCCCGATCCTGGAAAAAATGCAGGCTGGCGGCACGCTGTCCGGTGCGCAGGCCAGCATCACCGCCGAGCAAATGGCGGCTCAGATGCAAACCGCCATGCGCAGCGGCCGCGCCGCGTCGATGAAGGCCGCGCAGGCCCTGGCCGAGAGCTACACCGCGATGGTCAGCGGCGTGCTGATCGGCATGAGTGAAGCGCTGCAATCAGGTGGTGCCGCCAAGAAGACCACCCGCAAATAGGCGACCCGCGGCGGCACGGGTTGCCGCCGATGTCGGTACACGCTGTGCGGGCCTACACTGCCGCGCCATGAACAAGCACTCCACACCCCGCGTGGTGATTTCCGGTACCGGCCTGTACCAGCCGCCGCACGTCATCACCAACGCAGAACTGGTTGAGGCCTACAACGCTTACGCCGACCTGCAGAACAACCACCACGCCTTGCGCATTGCGGCGGGCGAGGTGCCTGCCCTGGTGCATTCCAGTGTGGAGTTCATTGAAAAGGCCTCGGGCGTCAAGCAGCGCTACGTGATCGACAAGGTTGGCGTGCTGGACCCCACGCGCATGAAGCCGCACTTTGACCCGCGGCCCAATGAGCAGATCAGCCTGATGGCGGAGATTGCAGTCAGCGCCGCGCAAAAGGCCATGGCTGCGGCGGGCAAGCAAGGCGCCGACATCGACAGCGTGCTGTGCGCGGCGGCCAACATGCAGCGCGCCTACCCGGCCATGGCCTGTGAAATCCAGCAGGCGCTGGGCGCGGGTGGTTTTGGCTTCGACATGAACGTGGCCTGTTCGTCGGCCACCTTTGCCATTGAGCAAGCCGTCAATGCCGTCAAGTGCGGCAGCGCCAAGTGCGTGCTGGTAGACAACCCCGAAATCACATCGGCCCACCTGGAATGGCGCGACCGCGACTGCCACTTCATCTTTGGCGACGTCTGCACCGCCGTGATCATTGAAGCCGAAGACACCGCCACCTCGGCCGACCGCTGGGAGGTGCTGGGCACCAAGCTGGTGACGCAGTACAGCAGCAACATCCGCAACAACGCGGGCTTCATGAACCGCTGCGAAGACACCGACCCCGACGCGCGCGACAAGACTTTCATGCAAGAGGGCCGCAAGGTCTTCAAAGAGGTGGTGCCCATGGCAGCAGCCCACATCGAAGGGCACCTGCAATCACTGGGGTTCGAGCCTACCCAGGTGCGGCGCTTCTGGCTGCACCAAGCCAACCTGGGCATGAATCAGCTGATCGTCAAGAAGCTGGTCGGCCAGGAGGTGGGTGACGATCTGGCGCCGATCATCCTGAGCGAATACGCCAACACCGCCAGCGCGGGCAGCATCATTGCGTTCCACCACCACCACGATGACCTGGCTGTGGGTGATGTGGGCGTGATCTGCTCCTTCGGGGCGGGATACTCGGTGGGCAGCGTGGTGGTGCAGCGGCTGTAGCGTGCGCATGAATCTGTCGGACCGCTCCCAAGCGCTGACGCCGCAGCGCGCAGCGTGAAAGCCAGCCCCGTGAGTGAGCCCACCTTCTTCTGGCACGACTACGAGACCTTTGGCCGTGTGCCCCGGCGTGACCGTCCGGCTCAGTTTGCCGGCGTGCGCACCGATGCCAACCTGAACGAAGTGGGCGAGCCGGTGATGTGGCACTGCCAGCCCGCACCCGACACGCTGCCTGACCCCGAAAGTGTGCTGCTCACCGGCATCTTGCCGCAGCACGCGCTGCAGCACGGCCTGCCCGAACATGCCTTCGCTGCGCACATCGAGGCTGAACTGGCCCGTGACGGCACCGTGGGCGTTGGCTACAACACCATCCGTTTTGACGATGAAGTCACCCGCTTCATGTTCTGGCGCAACCTGATCGACCCCTATGCCCGCGAATGGCAAAACGGCTGCGGCCGCTGGGACCTGCTGGATGTCGTGCGCTGCACCTGGGCGCTGCGCCCCCAGGGCATCACCTGGCCCCAGCACACCACGGGCGACATGGCCGGGCGGCCGTCGTTCAGGCTGGAGCACCTGACCGCCGCCAACGGCCTGAGCCACGCCGCCGCGCACGACGCCCTGAGCGACGTGCGCGCCACCGTGGCGCTGGCCCGGCTGATCAAGCAGCACCAACCCCGCTTGTGGGACTTTTGTCTGCGCCTGCGCAAGAAGGACGCCGTGCTAGATGAGATCGGCCACGGCAAGGCCTTCATCCATTTGTCGGGCATGTACCCGGTGGAACGCGGTTGCCTGGCCGTGGTGTGGCCGCTGGCCCAGCACCCCAGCAACAAGAACGAGGTCATCGTCTGGGACCTGGCCCACGACCCGCGTGAACTGGCGGGCCTGGACGCTGAGACGGTGCGCAGGCGCCTATACACCAAGCAGGCCGACTTGCCAGAAGGTGAACAGCGCCTGCCGATCAAGACCATCCACATCAACAAGTCGCCCATCGTCATCGGCAACCTGAAAGTCCTGGGCGACGCTGCCGAGCGCTGGCAGCTGAACCTGCCGCAAGCGCTGGCGAACGCCGAGCACGCCAAGGCCCTGGGTCGCCAATTGGACCCACTGTGGCCGCAGGTCTTTGCCCGGCCCGAGCCCACCGGCAAGACCGACGTCGACGAAGACCTCTACGGTGGTTTTGTCGGCAACGAAGACCGCCGCACGCTGCAGCGCCTGCGCGGCTTGAAGCCCGATCAACTGGCCACCCAGCGGGTGGCTTTTTCAGACTCACGCCTGGACGAAGTCTTGTTTCGCTACCGGGCGCGCAACTTCCCCGCCACCCTGGACGAGTCCGAACAGGAGCGTTGGTTGCAGTTGCGCGTGGCACGTCTGCACCAGGGTGAAGGTGGCGGGCTGACTTTGACCACGTTCACGCACCGCGTGGACGAACTGGCTGAGCAGGCCATGGCGCGTGACGACGAGCGCGGCCAAGCCATTTTGGAGGCGTTGGTGGACTACGCTCAAAGCATTGCGCCCGAGGTGCCTTGAGCGCTGGAGCGCAACCGCCCGAGGGCTTGCAGGCACGAACACATCTTGAAGCAGGTCTTCGGCCAACTGTGGGTCACGCGCCTGACGCCTGATCGTCATGAGACCGGGTAGCGGCTCAGGCAGCGGCGTTGATCAGGCTCGGATCGGTCCGATTTCCCGGCAGACGGCCCGGGTCACGTCGGCCGTGCTGGCTTTGCCACCCAGGTCGCGAGTGTGCAGCGCCGGGGTGGCGGTGACCTTCTCGATGGCCTGCATCAGGCGTTGCGCGGCGCGCTGTTCACCCAAGTGATCAAGCAACATCACGCACGACCAAAAGGTTCCCACCGGGTTGGCCACGCCCTGGCCCATGATGTCGAAGGCTGAGCCGTGGATGGGTTCGAACATGCTGGGGTAGCGGCGTTCTGGGTCCAGGTTGGCGGTGGGCGCGATGCCCAGGCTGCCAGCCAGTGCCGCGGCCAGGTCGCTCAGGATGTCGGCGTGCAGGTTGGTGGCGACGATGGTGTCCAGCGTGGCCGGCTTGTTGACCATGCGCGCGGTCATCGCGTCCACCAGTTCTTTGTCCCAGCGCACGTCGGGGAAGTCCAGCGCGACCTGGGCCGCAATCTCGTCCCACATCACCATGGCGTGGCGTTGGGCGTTGCTCTTGGTCACCACGGTCAGCAGTTTGCGCGGCCGCGTTCGGGCCAGCTGGAAGGCAAATCGGATGATGCGGTCGACACCGGCGCGGGTCATGATGGAGACGTCGGTGGCCACCTCGATCGGGTGGCCTTGGTGGGCCCGCCCACCCACACCGGCGTACTCGCCCTCGGAGTTTTCACGCACGATGACCCAGTTCAGGTCTTCGGGCTTGCAGCGCTTGAGCGGCGCGTCAATGCCGGGCAGGATGCGTGTGGGCCGCACATTGGCGTACTGGTCAAAGCCCTGGCAGATCTTCAGGCGCAGGCCCCACAGCGTGATGTGGTCCGGGATGTTCGGGTCACCTGCCGAGCCGAACAGGATGGCGTCTTTCTGCCTCAGTGCGTCCAGACCATCGGTGGGCATCATCTGGCCATGCGCACGGTACCAGTCGCCTCCCCAGCCAAAGGTTTCGAACTGAAAGTCAAAGCCTCCGTCTGCGGCCGCCAAGGCTTGCAGCACCTGCTGGCCGGCCGGCACCACTTCTTTGCCAATGCCGTCTCCGGGGATGGCTGCAATGGCGTAGGTTTTCATGGGCGGATTCCGTTCAAGTGAGTCGAGGCAGCTCGACTCTAATGGAATGTGTTTTTCCGCGTGTTGTCGACGGTGCCACCGGCGCTGCTGTAGATGTTGAGCTGCAGGTCGTTGAGCTGAATGCTGTTCAGCGCGTTTCCTGGCTCCAGGGCATTGAACACTACCCGCAGATCGGCAGCAGACGTGACACCCAGGGAGGAGACCGTACGGGTTTGAGTCTGCGAAGCGCCAGACTGGAAGTCACCGGTTCGCACGTCGTTCGGGTTGCCGATGACCCGGCCGACGCTGCCGGCTTCGTCGGTCGAACTTCGCGGACTTTGGATCGTCAGGATCGTGTTGACACCGCCCAGGCCCGTGCCTTGAAAGTCCTGGGCACTCTGTAGAACCAGCGAAGCCTGGGCCTGGATGGGCAGCAACACAACCGCCGCCGCAGCGGCGGCAATCCAATTGCAGTCTTTCATCTTGGTATACCTTTCAGTTCAACGTAGGGATCAGCAAGGATCACGTTCAACTGCCATCGGGTCTGTGCGCTGGCGCCCACAAGCGCAGCTGACAGAGGATCGAAACCGGCTGGGTGACGGGGTCAGCGGCCGGGCGCCGTTGGCGTGCTGGCACCGGGCTGCATGCGCGGTGCGGTCACGGTGGGTTGGCCACCGGCGGTGCCGACCCGGCTGACAAAGCCGCCATCGGACCATTCCACGTAGCGCCAGTCGCCTGCCACGGGCACCACGCCAACAGGTGCCGTCAAGGCCTGCACTGGCACACCGCGCAAGGCGCGTTGCATGCTGTCGATCCAGATCGGCAGTGCCAGGCCACCGCCACTTTCGCGTTCGCCCAGGCTGCGCGGCTCGTCGTAGCCCACCCAGGCTACCGCCACCACACCGGGTGCCCAACCGCCAAACCAGGCGTCCACCGCGTCGTTGGTGGTGCCGGTCTTGCCATGCAGGTCGGCTCGCTGCAGTTGGGCCTGGGCTTTGGCCGCGGTGCCGCGCAGCGTGACGTCGCGCAGCAGCGTGTTGACCATGAACACATTGCGCTCTGGCACCACGCGGTTGCTTTCGCTCAAAGGCTCGGGCGGCGGTGCCTCGTACAAAACCTGGCCCTGCGGTCCCAGGATGCGCTCTATCAGCACCGGCGCCACGCGGTGCCCACCGTTGGCCAGTACCGCATAGGCCAGCGCCATTTGCATGGGCGTGGCGCTGCCGCTGCCCAGGGCCAGTGTCAGGTCTCTGGGCTGGCGTGACATGTCAAAGCCAAAGCGGGCAATCCAGTCGCGCGCACTGTCCAGCCCCAGGTGCTGCAGCAGCCGCACGCTGACCAGGTTCTTGGACTTCACCAGTCCTTCCCGCAGCGTGATCTCGCCGTCAAATTGGTTGTCGGAGTTTTGCGGGTTCCACGAGGGCACGCCGCCATCGGCGTCGCGCAAGGGTGAGTCTTCCACCAGGGTCTCCGGCATCACGCCCTGTTCGATGGCGGCGGAATACAAAAACGGCTTGAACGATGAGCCCGGTTGCCGCGCGGCGTGGGTGGCGCGGTTGAACTGCTGGTGGCTGAAGGAAAAGCCGCCCACCAGCGCGCGCACACGGCCGGTGTTGGGGTCGAGCGCCACGTAGGCGGCTTCGGCCTGTGGCCACTGGGCCAGTGTCCACTGGCTAGGGTTGGTTTTGGTGTTGGTGCCGCCAGCCTTGGTGCCAGCCGGCGGGGCAGGCGCATCGGTGGACCGGCCGCGCGCCGAGGCGGCTGCCGGCGCCAAGCGCACCAGCGATCCTCGTTTGATGGCCAGGTCGCCCGCGGCGCCGGGCTTGAGCGCCGCTTGCACCCAGCGCAGGCTGTCGCCGCGCAGCACGGCACTGTCGCCGCTGGCCAGTTTCAGGGTCACTTCCTTGGGGCTGGCCGTCATCACGATGGCCAGCCGCAGGTCGGGGTCATCGCGGCCATCGCGCAAGGCCAGGGCGGCAGCTTTGTCCGCTTGTGAGGCGTCATTCGGCAAGGTTACCTGGTCTTCAGGCCCGCGCCAGGCTTGTTTGGCTTCGTGCGCCATCAGCGCCCGGCGCACGGCGGCGTGGGCCGCACGTTGGTCTTCGGCGCGCAGCGATGTCACCACGCGCACGCCTTCGGTGTAGGCCTTTTCGCCCAGCCGTTCTACCACCGCGCGGCGGGCCATTTCGGCCACGTGTTCGGCATGCACTTCTACAAAGTGCGGGTGGCGGTAGCTCAGCGGGGTGGCTGCGGCCTGGTCGCGCTGGGCTGCGGTGATGGCGCCAGTGGCCACCATGCGCTGCAAGACCTGACGCTGGCGGCGCGTGGCGGCGGCTTCGTTGACGATCGGGTTGGCGTAGATCGGGTTTTGCTGCAGCCCGGCCAGCATGGCGGTCTGGGCCAGGTTCAGCTGCGCCAATGGCTTGCCAAAGTAGACCTGCGCGGCCGCGCCGTAGCCGTAGGCGCGCTGGCCCAGGTAAATCTGGTTCAGGTAGAGCTCCAGGATCTCGTCCTTGCTCAGCTGGGCTTCCAGCTTCCAGGCGATCAGCGCTTCCTTGATCTTGCGCTCGGCGGTGCGGCGGGTGCTGAGAAAAAAGGTGCGCGACACCTGTTGCGTGATGGTGCTGGCGCCACCGCCAATGCCGCCCGTGGCGTTGGACCAGGCCGCCCTGGCAATGCCACGCCAGCTGATGCCGCTGTGCTCGTAAAAGCTGTGGTCCTCCACCGACAGCACGGCCTGTTGCAGCAGCTTGGGCGCTTGAGCGATGGGCACGAAGATGCGACGCTCGCTGCCAAACTGAGCGATCTCGGTGCCTTCCACGCTGAGCACCTGCAGGTGTTGGCGTGGCCGGTAGTCGGTGGCCTTTTCCAGCGACGGCAGGTCACCCCAGTACCAGGCCGCCATCAACGCGATCACCAAGGCACCGATCACCAGCACCGCCAGCACGGCCATCAGCAGTGTGCCGATGATCAGAAAGCCGCGCTCTGGCCTGCGCGCTCGGCCGGGCAGTCGTTGCCGCGGCGACAGTCGCTGCATCAGGGAATCAGTTCAAACAGCGCTGCACCGTCGGCACCGTTGCCCAGGTGCCGAACCTGCGGGTAACGCGCCAGGTGGGACAAGGCGGCGGGGCTGGACGTGAAGCGCAGCTTGACGCCCGGCACGGCGCCTAAGCGCCAGTTGCCATCGGCCACCGGGTCCACCGTGGGTCTTGCCTTCAGGTATTGCAGCAGCGCTTCGCGGTTTTCGTCGGGTGCGTTGACGATGATGTTGCTGCCGTCCAGGCCCGGGAAGTTACCACCGCCGGAGCCGCGGTAGTTGTTGGTGACCACCGCAAACCAGGCCGCGTCATCGATGGGTTGGCCGCGGTAGCGCAGGTTGTGGATGCGTTGGGCCTCGGGTGCCACCAGTTTGCCGTCGCGGCTGTAGCGCGCGGGCTGGGTGACGTCGATGGTGTAGGTCACACCATCGATGGTGTCGAAGTTGAAGCTGGGAAAGGTGGGGTTGACCAGGTCCTGTACAGGTGGGCCCGCCGGATCGATGCGGTTGAAAGCGCCGGCCGACATCTCCAGCCACTGGCGCACCTGGGCACCCGTGATGCGCACGATGTTGACGGTGTTGGGGTAGATGTAGAGGTCGGCCACGTTGCGCACCGCAACGGGTCCGACGGGAATGTCGGTGTACTGCGAACCGGCGCCGCGAAAACCGGTCTTGAAGGGCGCGGCCGCCGAGAGCAGCGGCAACTGCGCATGTTCGGTACCGGCCAGCGCACGTTGGCCGTAGGCCAGCTGGGCTTGTGAGACCAGCTGCACGGAAGGGTCGTCGGTGACCTGTGCAAAGTAGGTCTGGATCGGGGTTGCGGTGCGTGTGACTTCAGCGCGCACATAGGCCAAGGTGCCTTCGTGTTCGGCCTGGATCAGTTCGGCCACCATCGGGTCGGCATCGGCCAGGCTCTTGCGGGTGGCGCGGTCGTAGACCGGCCGCAGCTCGGCGCGCACGTCGGTGGCTTTCCAGCGGCCGCTGGCCTTGTCCAGCAGCAGGTCGATGACACCCAGGTGGCTGCCCCAGGAACCGGCCATCACCGCAGGCACACCGTTGATGGTGCCGCGCTCCAGGTCGACCTTGGGGTGGCGGGTGAAGAAGGTGCCGGGGAACTGGCCATGCGAGTGGCCAAAAACAATCGCGTCGACACCCGGCACCTCGGCCAGGCGGGCGACGGTGTTTTCGCCGAAGAAGACGGTGGTGCCAAACTCAAAGCCCGAGTGGGCCACCACCACCACCACGTCGGCGCCTTCAGCGCGCATGCGCGGTACCAGGGCCCGTGCGGTTTCTGGGATGTCGCGCGCGGCCACCTGGCCCAACAGGTGCAGGCGGTCCCACTGCATGATTTGCGGCGGCACGAAACCAATCACGCCCACCTTCAGGGCGTGCACCTGACCGGCTTCGTCGGTGAAGCGGCGGTCCAGCAGCACATATGGCGCAAAAGAGGTTTGGCCCTTGTTCGGGCCACTGTCTTCAACCACGTTGGCGCTGACGTAGGGGAAGGCCGCGCTGGCCAGCGCCTGGCGCAAAAAGGGCAGGCCGTAGTTGAATTCGTGGTTGCCCACGTTGGCGGCGTCGTAGCGCAGCGCGTTCATCACTTTGTAGGCTGGGTGCACCTGGCCTTTTTGCAAGGGCTTGATGCGGGCGATGTAGTGGCCCATGGGGTTGCCTTGCAGCAGGTCGCCGGTGTCAACCAGCAGGTTGTTGGGCACCTGCGCCCGGGCCGCCTTGATCAAGGTGGCGGTGCGCGCCAGTCCGTACTCGGGCACGGCCTTGTCTTGGTAGTAGTCATAGGCCATCAGGTGCATGTGCACGTCGGTGGTGCCCATGACACGCAGCTTGAGCTGTTGGGCCTGGGCCCAGCCTTGACCGAGGGTCAGCGCGCAAATTGCCGCGGCCCAGGTCAGCAGGCGTCGGGGTCGATGGAGCAGTGGTGTCATGTGGGCCGCCAAGGTGTTGCAAGCGCGCGATGCAAAGGCACAAAGCCTAACAAGGTTGCGTGAACCGCGGTCAGCCCGCTCAGCCCGTTCAGCTCATTCACCCGGCGAGCCGATGCCGTGAACCCAGCGTCAAGCCAGCGTCAAGCGCAGAACCAGGCCAGCCGGTGCTCGGCGGGGATGCCCACGCCCAGCGACGTGCGGTGGGCACGCTCGATCACATGCCAGAAGTAGCGGTAGCTGGCACGGTCATGCAGCGTGTCGTCATGGCGGATGGGGGCCCACTGTGCGGCCTGGGCGGCGAGGATGATCTCGATGGCCTGGTCCAACTCGGCAATGGTGGGCGAAAAGGCGTCGACGATGGGCCGGATCTGCGACGGATGAATGCTCCACATGCGCGTGTAGCCCAGCTGTTTGCAGGCCTTGTGGGCGGCATCTTGCAAGGCCCGGGTGTTCTTGAACTCGGTGAAGACGCAGTGCGACGGCGTCTTACCGGTAGCGTGGCAGGCGGCGGAAATCTCGAGCTTGGCGCGCATCACCAACGGGTGTTCAAACTGGCCCACAGCGCCCATCGCGAGAT
>JAYVSX010000198.1:0-27904 GCA_043774975.1 Rubrivivax sp. | reverse complement strand
CACGGTGGATTTGTGGACGATGCGGCTGGCGCCGCACCGGCCGGCTTGCCGTGGACAACGCTGCGCGTTGCCCACCGCGCCAGCCTTCGCCCACAAGCTTCACCGTGCTCGACCACCCGAAGGTGGCATCAATGAACACACAACCAGCATACAAGGGGGATGAGCAAAGTGGCCAAGCAACATTTGCTCATGAGTTTTTCGAGCGTGGCCGAGCGGTGCGCCAAATGGTGTCTGATCCAGGCGCCTGTCGGACTTGGGGAACGCCGGCTGCAATTTGGCCGCAGCGGTCCACTTTTCACCGGCTTTTTGTCCCATCGCTAAGGCTATGGGCCTGCAAATCCGGCAGAAACTGTCCTCGCTGGGGCCAAATTTCGCGTTGACGCCCCAAGTCCGACAGGCTCCTAGGCGCAAAGCACAGGCATAGCCCGGGCGATGGCGAGCATTTGCAACGACGAGCAGGTGCCATTTGGTGTGACGAGCGGGCATGATCGAAAAACTCTCAGCCTCTCAGCCGGTGGCGCGGATGAAGGCTTCTTCGAGGCTGCCGCCGCCCAGCGCGGCCGTCACCTCGGCCGGCGTGCCGTCGGCCAGCAGTTGGCCTTTGTGCAGCACCAGCACCCGATCGGCGGCTTCGGCTTCTTCGACCAGGTGGGTGGCCCACAGCACGCTGCTGCCGCGCTGGCGCACATCGTCGTGCAGGGCCTTGCGCAGGTCGCGGCGCGATTTGGGGTCGAGGCCCACGGTGGGCTCGTCCATCAGCAGCAGGCCAGGCCGGTGCAGCAGGGCCCGCACCAGTTCCACCTTGCGGCGGTTGCCACCCGAGAGTTCACGCACCAGGCGGCCCAGGTCGTCGCTCAGGCCGGCGGCGGCGCAGCCGGCGGCGATGCGTTCGGTGGCCACGCTGCGGGGCAGGCCATGCAGATCGGCATGGAAGCGCAGGTTGCGCTCGACGCTCAAGTCCAGATCGAGCGACATCGACTGGAACACCACGCCGATGTGGCGCAGTGCGGCCACCGCAGCGTGGCGCAGCGAGTGGCCGTCGACCTGCACATCGCCCTCGTCGGCCGAGAACAGGCCGGTCAGCACCTGGAACAAGGTGGATTTGCCGGCGCCGTTGGGGCCCAGCAGGGCCGCAAAGCAGCCGGGCGCCAGGCTCAGGGACAGCGATTGCAGGGCCGCACGCTCGCCATAGCGTTTGCTGAGGTGGTCGATGTTGAGCCGGGGAGCTGGGACGGAGGCATTCATTCAACGAGGGTTGTAGCGGTTCTGGCGTCTGCCGCAAACCTGCGGATTGCCCTGGGCTGGGGGTGGGCTTGCGCCAGCGTGTCACAGGCCGGGGCAAGGGCGCGGCGCCGAGCAGCTGGACGGGCAGCCGCCAGGGCTGGCTTGCGACGGCGCGGCGACGCGCCCAGCCCGGGCGGCCATCCGGTCCGGCGACCGGCGCAGCGCATCAGATCTCGATCTCCATGCCGTCATAGGCCAGGGCAATGCCCTGGTCGGCGCAGGCCTCGCGCTGCGCTGCCAGCAGCGCCGGCCCGAACAGCTCCTTGTGGCGCGCCGGCAGCTGGCACAGCTGGGCCATCCAGGGTGGCTCGTCCTGGCCGGTGTCGGGGCTGTCCTGCTGGTCCAGCAGCAGGCAGTCGGCGCCGCGCATCCAGTCGAGTTCGGTCTCGCCGATGCGGGCCAGGCCCGGCGCGCAGAACACGCGCTGGCCGGTGCCCAGGTCCTGCACCGCCAATGCGATGCTGTCGCCCACCTTGGGCGGCTCGCTGTCGGCCAGGTGGGGCGGTGCCGCCGCCTGGGCGGCCACCGCGGTAAAGGCCAGGCTGGGCAGGCCGTCGACCTGGAATTCGGCCACCCGCCGATCGCCCGCCACCGGCACCACATGCCATTGCTCGCCGCAACAGTGCTGCAGCACCGGCAGGATCGGCAGCGCGGTGGTCAGCTGCTCGAATACCGCCGGGGTGGCGTAGAGGTTGATCGGCGCGCCATCGCGCAGGCTGAGCAGGCCTCCGACAGGGTCGACCTGCGGGTCGGTCAGCACCACGGCCCGCACTTCGGCGTCGGCCAGGCCGGGGTGGCGGTCGAGCTGCGGGTCGCGGTCGAGTTGGTGGGCCACCGCCGGCGACATGTTGACCAGCACCCATTGGCCCTGGCCGTTGCCCAGCGCCATCACGCCGCAGTAGCGCGTGGCCGCACCCGCTTCGGGCCGCTGGCCCGGGCGCCGGGGCCGGGCGCCGCCTTGCAGGATCAGGACCTTCACAAGCGCTCACGCCCGGCCGCTGCGGTGGCGGCACCGGCGGTGGCAACGGCTGAGGGCGCGGCGGACCTGCGGGCCTTGCGGCAACATGGGGCATGATTTTTCTTCCTCCCGGATCGGTCTGTGCTGCGGGACCGCTGGCCGGCCAGCGCTGTGCCCGGTGCAGCAAGACACATGCCGCAGGCGATCGGCAGCGCGATCCCGGTGTGGGACGGGTCGAGGGCGGTGTGCCCGGTAGATCGTGGGACAGGCGCTGCTGCCGCCGCGCCAGCCTGGCACAGTACAAACCCGATGTTTTGGCGGCCTGCCGTGCCGATCGCTGGTGGGCGCTGGCGTTGTTGCTCGCCGTGTGGGTTGGCCTGGCCCAGCCTGCCAGGGCTGCCGCCTGCCCCGGGCCGGTGTTGACCTTCGAGCCGGCCGGGCCCGGCGTGTGGTGGGTGCCGGGGCAGATGGGCGAGGCCGACGCAGGCAACCGCGGCCAGGTGTCCAACCTGCTGCTGGTGCGCCACGGTGCGGGCCGCCGGGCCGGCCTGTGGGCCCTGGGCAGCGGGCCCAGCGCGGCCTTCGGTGAGGCCCTGGCCTGCCAGGCGCGCCGGCGGCTGGGCCTGCCGCTGGCGGCGGTGATCAGCCCCTGGGCCCGGCCCGAGCTGGTGCTGGGCGTGGCCGGCCTGCAAGCGCGGCAGCCGGGCTTGCCACATTGGGCCCATGCCTCGGTGGCCGATGCCATGGCCGAGCAATGCCCGCATTGCGTGGACCGCCTGCGCCTGCGCCTGGGCCCGGCCGCCACCGACCTGGGCGACGACCCGATCCGCCTGCCCAGCCTGCGCCTGAGTGGCGAGCAGGGGCCGTTGGGCCCCTTTCTCTGGTGGCGGCTGCCGCGTGCCGAGGGCCGCTGGGTGACGGTCTGGCGTCTGCGCCGGCAGCCCTTGTGGGCCGCCCCCGGCCTGCTGACGGCCGACAGCCCGGCCGATGGCCGCGACGCCGACCTGCTGCTGCTGGCCCACAGCCTGGATCGCCTGGCCGCGCTGTCGCGGCCCGATGGCCCGGCGGCCCTGTTTCTGGGCGAGCAGGGGGCTTGGCTGGGTGCCGCCGCACCGGCCCGCCAGGCCGCCTACTGGCGGGCGATCCGGGCGGCAGCGGCAGCGGCCATCGAGCGCGGCGACGACGAGGCCGCCACCGCGCCGCCGCTGCCGGGCTGGCCTGCCGCCTGGGCGCAACACCCCTGGCATGGCTTCAACTGGCAGCGGGCCTGGCGCCAGGTCGAGCCCGAGGTGCTGGCCGCGCCGGGCCACTGAGTAGGTGCATGAGTCAACGCCGGGCCGCCCCAAGTTGACTCGCTCCCCCTTGGGGGGCCGGACGCCGCAAGGCGGCGGCCTTGGGGGCGCTCTCAGCCTCTCAGGCGCTGAGGTTCCAGCGCAGCTTGCGGTAGATGGTGTTGCGGCTGATGCCCAGGCGCTTGGACGCCTCGGAGATATTGCCCTTGGCCGCCTCCACCGCCAGACGGATGGCATCGAGTTCCATCGCCTCCAGTGAGCGCTGCGGCAGCGCCGGCGCCGGCGACCAGGCCGGGCCGGGCCGCGCGGGGCGGCCTCGCCAGCGCCGTGGCGCGAAACAGCAGCGGCCGCACTGGCGGACGCCGGCAGGCTGGCGCCGGCGGCGACAGCGGCATCGGCAGGCAGCGGCAGCACCGGCGCTGGCGTTGGCGTCAGGGCGGGGCGGGGCGGGGCGCTCGCCACCGGCGCCGCCGGGCTGGCTGGCGAGCGCCTCTTCGAGGAAATCGTCCGACAAATGCTCGCGGGTGATCAGCGCGTCGCCCGAGGCCATCACCGCCGCAGTGCGCAGCACGTTGAACAGCTGGCGCACATTGCCCGGCCAGGCGTCGTGCTGGAACAGGCGCAGCACATCGGCATCGGGCTGCAGGCGCCGACTAGTGCGTGCGGGCTCGGCCAGCTGGTCGAGGATGCGGCGCACCAGGGCCAGCAGGTCGCTGCGCTCACGCAGCGGTGGCAGGCGCACGGCCAGGCCGTTCAGGCGGTAGAACAAGTCTTCGCGGAAGGCCTTGCGGTCGATCATCTCGCGCAGATTGCGGTGGGTGGCGCAGATGATCGACACATCCACCGGCACGCTCTTGCCGCTGCCCAGCGGCGTGACTTGGCGCTCTTGCAGCACCCGCAGCAGGTGGGCCTGCAAGGCCACCGGCATGTCGCCGATCTCGTCGAGGAACAGCGTGCCGCCATTGGCCTGCACCAGCTTGCCCACCGCGCCCTTGCGGCGCGCGCCGGTGAAGGCGCCTTCCTCGTAGCCGAACAGCTCGGCCTCGATCAGGGTCTCGGGGATGGACGCGCAATTCACCGCCACGAAGGCCTGCTTGCGGCGCACCGAATCGACGTGGATGGCACGCGCCAGCAGCTCTTTGCCGGTGCCGGTTTCGCCCAGGATCAGGACGGGGATGTCGCGGTCGATCACGCGGCGGATCTTGTCGACCACGCTGCCCATCTGCGCGTCGCCGGTGCCCAACCGGGCCAGGCCGCCGCTGGCACCGGGCAGCGCCTGGGCCTGGCCAGGGCTGCCGGCGGATGCCTGCGCGACCTGGCCAGCGTCGGCCGACGCGGGCCCGTTGCCGGCAGGCTGGGCGGCAGCGGCTGCCGGCACGGGGCCCACGCTGCCGGCAGACGGCTCGGTGGCGCCCGAGACCGCCTCGGCCAGGCTGGTCCAGACCGGCCAGTTGAAGCGGGCGTGGATGTAGAACTGGCGGCCGCCGTTCAGGTGCACCGGCATCGGCGTGGCCAGTGGCGAGCGGAAGCGGTCGACCAGCGCATTGACGGTGGTGCCGAACAGGGTGGCCAGGCTGTGCATGCGCAGCGCCGCGCCGGACAGGCCCAGTTGCTCCAGCGCGCCCCGGTTGGCGCCGACGATCTTGCCGTCGGCGCTGACGGCCAGGATGCCCTCCATCAGCGTGCCGATGAACTCGACCCGGCTGTGGAAGTGCAGCCGCATCACGTTGCGGTAGTCGTCGGTGAGCCAGTGGTTCTCGATCATGCGCGCCGACATCTTCACCAGCGCCATGGTGTGCTGGTGGAAGCTGGCGCGGTCACCGGTGACGTCGAGCACGCCCAGGATGTTGCCGCGCGGGTCCAGGATGGGGGCGGCCGAACAGGTCAGGAAGTGGTTGGCATGCATGCAGTGCCCGTCGGCATGCACGAGCGTGGGCACCGCCTCGATCAGCGCGGTGCCGATGGCATTGGTGCCCTTGGTCTGCTCGCTCCAGTTGACGCCCGGTTGCAGCGCCACCTTGCTGGCGCGCGCCAGGAAGTCGTCGTCGCCGATCGAATGGATGATGGTGCCGGTGGCATCGCACAGCACCACCATGCTGTCGGTGTTGACGATCTGCTCGTACAGCATCTCCATCACCGGAGCGGCATGGTCGTGCAGGCGCAGGTTGCGCTCGCGCACCACCGCCAGATCCGAGCGGGCCAGCGGCGAGTGGTCGAGACGCTCGATGCGCGAGACCCCCAGCGCGGCGCAGCGCTCGTGCGACTGGTCGATCTTCTCGACATGGGCGCTGCCGAGCTTCAGGCCGGCGGCGATCGGCCGCACCGGCTCGCCGCCGCCGCGCCGGATGCCGGTGCTGCCATAAACCGAATGAAACGGCCCACGCAGGGCTTGGTCTCCTGCCGCCGCCTGCTGGCGGCTTGGCCTGTGTCCGCCACCTCGGGGTGGCTGTGGGCTCCGTCGGCTGGGCCGGCTGAGGGTTTGTCGGGCCCGGCCAACAGGGCCGGGCCGCACCGGAATGTCACGATTGCAAGACCCGGGCCGCGCCGCAATGTCACAGGACTGCACAACCGGGCCGATGCTGCACCCTGACCCGCCACTGTCTTATCGGCAGGGCGAGCGAACGTTCAGTTTCGCAGCAATGGCATGGGGCCGGGCCCGCATCGGCGGCCCATCCCAGCGCTTGCGCTAACCTTGGCACGCTGTTTGCAGACAAATCGGCCAGTCGTTCAACCAAACCGTGCACGGAGACAAACCATGACGAGCTTCTTCATCCCCGCCCTTGCCGGCCACCGGTCCGGCGCTGCCGGGCGCCCGCCCGCTGCGCTGCGCCGCTGCGGCTCGGGCCTGGCGGCCTTTCTGCTGCTGGCCGCCGGCCTGGCGCAAGCCCATGGTGACGTGACCCCGCAGGCGGTGGACACCAAGGACTTGCCCGCCCTGGGCGAGGCCTGGCGCGCCGAGAACCCCTTCCGGGGCAATGACAAGGCGATCAAGGTGGGCACCTCGGCCTACAACCAGAACTGTGCCCGTTGCCATGGGCTGGAAGCGATTTCGGGCGGCATTGCCCCCGATCTGCGCAAGCTCGACAACGACTGCGTGGCCTTGAAGGATGCCAAGAAGAAGGCTGCCTGCGTCAAGGAGGTGGACGACTACTACCTGGGCAGCCTGCGGCGCGGCAAGGTGCGCAATGGCGCCGTCTACATGCCGCCCTTTGAAGGCATCCTGAACCAGGAGGCGATGTGGTCGATCAAGTCCTATCTGGAGACACGGCGCGAGAGGCCGCTGTGACACGGCCCGCCCTCTTGGCCCTCTTGGCCAGCCGGCTGCCAGGACAGAATGCGGGCTCGGGCGGGCATCTCAGCCCAGCGGCCCACAGGAGACATAGCGCATGAAGAACAATCCAGTCAGGCCGTCGGGCCCCCGACGGCGCCTGGTGTTGGCCGGTGCCGCCGCGCTCGGTGGCCTGGTCCTGCCGGCCTGGGGCCAGGACAAGCCGGCCCTGCAGCGCATCCAGGAGCGCGGCACGCTGGTGGTGGGCGTCTACAACGAGATGCCGCCCTTCCACAGCGCGGGCCAGGGCATCGATGTGGCGCTGGCCGGGGCGCTGGCGCAGGCGCTGGGGGTCAAGCTCAGCCTGCTGCCCTTCAATGCCGACGACAACATGAACGACGACCTGCGCAACATGGTCTGGAAGGGCCATTACCTGGGCTATGGCCCGGCCGATGTGTTGCTGCATGTGCCGGTGGACCGGCCGCTGATGGCGGCCAACCCGCAGGTGACCATCTTTGCGCCCTATTTCCGCGAGCGGGTGATGATCGCCCGCGCACTGGCGGCAGCGCCCAGGATGGATTCGCTCGACGACCTGGCCGGCAAGAAGATCGCCGTGCCGGGCCAGAGCCTGGCCGGCTGGCTGCTGATCGGCGCCGAATCCGGCAAGTACCGCGAGCAGTTGAGCACCACCTGGAAGGACGGCGCCGATGCCGCCCAGGCCTTGCTGCGCGGCGAGGTGCAGGCGGCAGCCGGCCATGCGTCCGAGCTGGAATCGGTGCTGGGCGGTGATGCCCGCTTCGCGATCGAGCCCTTGCCGGTGCCGCGCATGAAGGACGGCTGGGTGGTGGGCCTGGCCGTCAAGAAGGCCAACGACGACCTGGCGCAGGCCCTGCAGGGCGCCATCAACACCCTGGCCGGCAACGGTGAACTGGGCCGGATGTTCGCGGCCGGCAAGGTGGCCTGGCGCAAGCCCTGAGGGTGGCGCCGGCTGGTTGTCAGGCCGCCGGGCGCCGGCCCGCCGCCGCTACGAGCCTGTCGGACTTGGGGCGTCGAAGCGACATTTGGCCCCAGCGAGGACAGTTTTTGCCGGATTCGCAGGCCCATAGCTATAGCTATGGGTCAAGAAATCGGTGAAAAATGGACCGCTGCGGTCAGTTTGCAGCCAACGCTCCCCAAGTCCGACAGACTCCTGGAGATCGCCCTGCAGGCACGGCCTCGCGCTGACTTCAGGCCACGTGGTAGTGCGACCAGTCCGGCTTGGTTATGGCCTGCTGGTACTCGCGGGTGTAGCCCGGCCACAGCGCCACCACCTTGCCCGAGTCGGCGCGGTACCAGCTCTGGCAGGTGGTCCACACCGAGCCCCGCAAGCGCGTCTGCAGCATCTGGTTGTGCGTGCGGTAGACCTCGAGGCGCAAGTCCAGCCAACGAAGCCCGTTGTCTTGAACATGCTGCATGCACTGAATGGCATAACGCACCGCAGGCTCGATGAAGAGCAAGGTGGACGTGTGCCCGGTGGCGGTGTTGGGCCCCAGCATCAGGAACAGGTTGGGAAAACCCGTGACCGTGATGCCGTGGAAGGCTTCAGGCCCGTCGGCCCAGGCTTGCGCCAGCGTCAGGCCGTTGCGGCCCTGCACCTGCACCGAAGACAGCAGGTGCACGGTGTCAAAGCCGGTGGCGCAAACCAGGGTGTCCAGCGCGCGCTCGCGCCCGTCGGCAGTTTGGATGCCGTTGGCCGTGATGCGGGTGATGCCCTGCGTCACCAGTTCGGTGTTGGGCCTGGTCAGCACACGCAGGTAGTCGTTGGAATAGATCAGGCGCTTGCAACCCAGCGGGTAGTCGGGTGTCAGCTGTTGGCGCAGGGCCTCGGTTGGCACCTGGCGCAGGCGATGCCGCGCCGCCAAGGCCAACAGGTAGCGGCGGGCCGCAGTACCTTCTTCAAAACCTTTGCGCCCCAGCTCCAGGATGCGAAAGAACGCATAGCGCACCGCGGCGGCCAGTGGCGGCACCCGGGCCACCCAGCGGTCCAGCGCGCGGTAGCGGCGGTCCATGCGCGGCAGCACCCAGTTGGCCGTGCGCTGAAAGACATGCAGCTGCGCGGCTTGCCGGGCAATCGGCGGGATCAACTGTGATGCGGTGGAACCGGTGCCGATCACCGCCACGCGCTGCCCGGTGAGGTCGGCGCTGGGGTCCCAGCGGGCGGAGTGCAAGAGGCGGCCCTTGAAGTCGCCCAGGCCCGGGATGTCGGGCCAGCGCGCTTGGCTCAAGGGCCCGGTGCTGCAGACGAAGTAACGCGCTCGCAGGCGCTGGCCAGCGTGGGTACTGAAGTGCCACAGGCCGGTGGCTTCGTCGAAGCGCGCGTCGCGCAGCGCGGTGTTCAGGCGCAGGTGCGGGGTCACGCCAAACCGGCTGGCCACGCGCTGCATGTAGCGCTGGATCTCGGGTGCCGATGCAAAGCGCCGAGTCCAGTGTGGGTTGGGCGCAAAGGAAAACGAGTACAGCGGCGCGGGCACGTCCACATGGGCACCGGGGTAGGTGTTGTCCCACCAGGTGCCACCCAAACCGGCAGACTTTTCCAGCATCACGAAGTCGTGAAGGCCGGCTTTTTTCAGCTGCACGGCCATGCACAAGCCCGACATGCCGGCGCCCAGGATCACGGTGTGGTGGGTGTGTTCAGGCTCATCAACAGCGCTGCTGGCGGCGGCGCTGTCAACCGCTGCGGTGATGAACGCGGCGGCACGGTCCAGCGCCTGGTTGGCGCTGGGCAGCGCACCCGCTTGCAGCTGAAAGACATGCCAGCGCGACTCGACCACGTCGCAGGTGGCGGGCACCGCGGCCACGCCCAGCGCGGCATGCAGACGCAGGGCCTCGGCGTGCAACAGGTCGTCGGTGCCGACTTGAATCAGGGTGCGCGGCAGCCCCTTCAGGTCGGCCAACAGCGGCGAAATCGCGGCCAAGCCTGCATCTGCAGCGGCGGTGTAGTGGGCCGCACAGGCCTTGATCCAGTCGTGTTGCAGCATGGCTTCGCCTGGGGTGGGCTGCGGCAGCTGCTGCAAGGTCAAGTCGGCCCAAGGGGAGATGAGAAAGAGCGCCACCGGGCCGTAGTGGTCCGTGCGGTCCGTGCGGTCGGTGCGGTCGGTGCCACCGGCACCACCCGTACCACCGGTACCACCCGCGTCGCGCAACGCCAGCGCGGTGGCCAGCGCCAGGCCAGCCCCAGCGGAGTCACCCGCCAACACCAGCGGGCCACCGCCACGCAAGGCGCGGCAGGCCGCCAACACGTCGTGCAGCGCAGCCGGGTGCGGGTGCTCGGGCGCCAGCCGGTAGTCCAAGGCCAACACGCGCATCCCGGTGCGCAGCGCCAACCCGGCGGTGATGGGCCGGTGGGTGAGCGGGCTGCCCACACAGTAGGCACCCCCGTGCAGGTAGAGCAGCGTGCCAGGGCGAGCCACACAACGGCTTGCACGCACCCATTCGCCGCGAACACCCGCGACCTCGGTGGCTTCAAATGCCACCCCGCGCGGCGTCAGGTTCAGGCGGCACATGCCCAGCAGCCAACGGCGCTGGGCCGCGATGGACCAGCGCGGCGACAAGGCCGGTTTGAGCAAGGTCTTGAGCGTCAGCCGAAAGACAGCGGCCAGCGCGGTTTCAAACGCGCCCTGGGGCTTGAAGACCTGAACCGACATGCGCAAACCTCCGAAATGTCAGCGCATTCTCGTGGCTCTGGCGTGGTCACCTTGCCGGTCCAAGCTGGGCCCTGCCACCAGCGTGGCTTAGGCGGCGCGGTCAGCTGCGGCTTGAAGCCGCCGTGCCCGTGGGGACACCGGGCGACCCAACCACTCGGCGACTCTGCGGCTCTGCGACGCGATCGTTCGCTCAGCCGTAACGCGCCATCGACAACCCGCTCACATCGATGTCGGGCTGCTGACCCGAGACCAAGTCGGCAATCACGCGCCCGGTGCCTGCTGCCATGGTCCACCCCAGCGTGCCGTGCCCGGTGGCCAGCAGCAGGTTTTGCACCGGCGTGACGCCAATGATGGGCGTGCCGTCGGGTGTCATCGGCCGCAGGCCACACCAGAAGGTGGCCTTGGAAACGTCGCCGCCGCGTGGAAACAGGTCCGTGACCACGTGGTTCAAGGTTCCCCGGCGCGCCTCGCGCAGGTTCAGGCTGTAGCCAGCCAGTTCGGCCGTGCCGCCGACGCGGATGCGGTCACCCAGCCGCGTGACGGCCACCTTGTGGGTCTCGTCCATGATGGTCGATTCGGGCGCGTACTGTGCGTCGGTGATGGGCACCGTGATGCTGTAGCCCTTGACCGGATAAACCGGAATGCGAATGCCCACCGGGGCCAGCAGCTGTGGACTGTGGCTGCCCAGGGCCAGCACCACACGGTCGGCCTTCAGCAAGCCGGCATCGGTGTGCACGCCGGTGATGGCGCCGCCACCCACCTGCAGCGCCTCGATGCGTGTGTTCCAGCGAAACTTGACGCCCAGGGTCGCGGCCATTTCGGCCAGGCGGTTGGTGAACTTGAAGCAATCGCCGGTTTCGTCGCCCGGCAAGCGCAGGGCGCCCACGAACTTTTCTTGTGTCAGCTTGAGCGCGGGCTCAACCTGGCAAAAGCCGGCGCGGTCCAGCACTTCAAAGGGCACGCCGTACTGCTTGAGCACCGCCACGTCGTCGCCAATGCTGTCCAGCTGCTGCTGCGTCCGAAAGAGTTGCAGCGTGCCTTGCGCACGGTCGTCATAGGCGATGCCGGTTTCCGCACGCAGCAACTTCAGGCAGTCACGGCTGTATTCGGCGATGGGCACCATGCGGCTCTTGTTCAACGCATAGGCCTTTTGCGTGCAATTGGCCAGCAGCATCGCGCCCCAGCGCCACATGGCCGGGTCGAGCAAGGGCCAGATGACCAAGGGGCTGTGCGCCATCAACATCCACTTGATGGCCTTGATGGGCACCCCAGGCCCGGCCCACGGTGCGCTGTAGCCGGGCGACACCTCGCCAGCATTGCCAAAACTGGTTTCCAGGGCCGGGCCGGATTGCCGGTCGACCACCTCCACCTCATGACCGGCCTTGGCCAGGTAGTAGGCAGAAGCCACACCGATCACGCCACCGCCAAGCACCAATACCTTCATGGGAGATCGCCTTTAGAGTGCGTGCCACTGTAGCGACTGCACCAGCGGCAACGTGCAGCGTTTTCAAAGAGAATCCCCGCATGAATCCCGCTTCAAGTACCCCCCGCCTGTCGATGGTTCAGGTGCTGCTGTGTGGTGCTGCCATCGTCACCCTGAGCATGGGCATTCGCCATGGCTTTGGGCTGTGGCTGCAGCCGGTCATCATGGACCGGGGCTGGAGCCGCGAGACCTTTGCGTTTGCCATGGCGGTGCAGAACCTGGCCTTCGGCTTGGCCGGGCCGCTGACGGGTTTGCTGGCCGATCGTTTGGGCGCCTTTCGCATCATCGTCGCCACCGGCTTGCTGTATGCCCTGGGCTTGGCCTTGATGGCCATCAGCACCACCGGCCTGGCCTTCACGGCCAGCGCGGGGGTGTTGATTGGCGTGGCGCAATCGGGCTGCACCTACGCGGTGGTGTTTGGTGTCATTGCACGCAACGTGGCACCCGAGCGGCGCTCTTGGGCCATGGGGCTGGCGGCCGCCGCGGGTTCGTTTGGCCAGTTTCTGGTGGTGCCGCTGGAAAGCTGGCTGATTGCCCACCAAGGCTGGGAAAACGCGCTGCTCTGGCTGGCTGTTGCCGCACTGGCCATTGCACCCCTGGCTTGGGGCCTGCGTGAACCTGCCGCCAACAGCGCGGGCAGCCAGCAGCAGAGTGTGGGCGCGGCCTTGCGTGAAGCCTTTGCCTACCCCAGCTTCAGGTTCTTGATGGCGGGCTACTTTGTCTGCGGCTTTCACCTGCTGTTCATTGGCGTGCACATGCCCAGCTACTTGAAGGATCAGGGGCTTGACCCTTCGGTGGCCACCACCGCACTGGCGTTGATCGGTCTGTTCAACGTCTTTGGCACCTATGGCGCCGGTCTGCTGGGCGAACGTTGGGCCAAGCGCCACATCCTGGCTGGCATCTACGCGCTGCGCTCGGTGGCCATCGTGTTTTTCGTGGCACTGCCGCTCACGCCGTGGAGCGTCTATGTCTTCGCTTCAGTCATGGGCCTGCTGTGGCTGTCCACCGTGCCCACCACCAACGCGCTCATCGCGCAGATTTTTGGCCTGCGCTACATGTCGATGCTGGGCGGTTTTGTTTTCCTCAGCCACCAGATCGGCGCTTTCTTGGGGGCTTGGCTGGGCGGCCGCCTGTTTGACATGACCGGCAGCTACACCGTGATGTGGTGGCTGTCGGTGGCGCTGGGCCTGTTCGCCGCCATCATGAACCTGCCGGTGCGCGAGACCCCCATCGTGCGGGCTGCACCGCAACCGGCATGAAGACGCTCTGGATCCGGCTGGGCCTGTGGGCGGTGGCACTCAGCGCGCTGGCCGGGGTCTTTCTCAGCTACCTGCAACCCCACCTGGCCGTGGACCTGGCCAACCGCGTGTGGGCGTGTTTCTAGCGCATCAAGTCAGCGCGCCCAGCGCCTGGGTCACCCGCTTCGCACCGTTGATCGCGGCGGGCGGCACGGTGCTGGACGTGGCCTGTGGCCAAGGGCGCCATGTGCGCTGGCTGGCAGCGCAGGGTTGGCGCGTGACTGGGGTGGACCGCGACGAAGTGGCCACTTCGGCTTTGTGTGGCGTGGCAGAAATCATCGTGTCCGACATCGAGGCCTCACCCTGGCCGCTGCCACAGCGTCGCTTTGACGGGGTGGTTGTCACCAACTACCTCTGGCGAGCGTTGCTGCCCACCTTGAAGCAGTCCTTGGCCAGCGGCGGCGTGTTGATCTACGAGACCTTTGCCGACGGCCAGCAGCAGATTGGCAAGCCCTCGCGACCTGACTTTCTTTTGCAAACCGGGGAACTGCTGCAGGCGTTCGCGGGTCTGCGTGTGGTGGCCTTTGAAGACGGATTCGAGCACGACCCAGCGCGATTTGTGCAGCGGCTGGTCGCTGTGTGCGAGGCCGAACCCACGGCCCTGGAGCCCAGGTCTTCCGTTTCGCCACGCCCACGCTACAGCCTGGACGACCTCACCCGCTAAAATGCCCGGTTTGCCCCTCACCCTTCCTTGAAACTGAGCGCCACCGCGCACGGAGCCGAGTTCGAATGAAACCCATCGTTGGCAGCATCGTGGCGCTGGTCACGCCCATGCAGGAAGACGGCAGCGTCGACTTTGACGGGCTGCGCCACCTGATCAATTGGCACATTGCCGAAGGCACCGACTGCATTGGCGTGGTGGGCACCACGGGTGAATCGCCCACGGTGTCGATGGAAGAAAACTGCGAAGTCATCCGCGCTGCGGTGCAAATCGCTGCGGGCCGGGTGCCCGTGATGGCCGGCACCGGTGCCAACAACACCGCTGAAGCGATTGAGCTGACCCGTTTTGCCAAGCAGGTTGGCGCGGACTGCCACTTGTCGGTGGTGCCTTACTACAACCGCCCTTCGCAAGAAGGCATCTACCAGCACTTTCGCAAGATTGCCGAGTCGGTTGACCTGCCGATGGTGCTGTACAACGTGCCCAGTCGCACGGTGGCCGACATGCAGCCCGAGACCACGCTGCGCCTAGCGCAACTGCCAGGCGTGATCGGCATCAAGGAAGCCTCAGGCAACATCGAACGCGCCTGCCAGTTGATCAAGCACGCGCCCAAAGGTTTCTCCATTTATTCGGGTGACGACGGCACTGCGGTAGCCCTGATGCTGCTGGGCGGCCATGGCAACGTCAGCGTTACCGCCAACGTGGCGCCGCGCCTGATGCACGAGCTGTGCATGGCCGCGCTGGCAGGTGACGCCCGCCGTGCCGCCGCACTTCACCTGCGTCTGCTGCCGCTTCACAAGCAATTGTTTTGCGAACCCAGCCCGGCCCCCGCCAAGTGGGCGATGGCCCAGTTGGGGCTGTGCCAGCCGCACCTGCGCTTGCCGATCGTGCCGCTCACCGAAGCGGGCCAAGTTGCCGTACGGCAAGCGCTGCGCGACAGCGGCCTGCTTTCCTAACCCCACCGCCAAAGACTGGCGCCCAGAACCCTGCCCCCATGAGCGCGCGCCGTGAAGCGGCCGTGCTGGAGACCTTGAACGTGAAATTGCTTGCTGTTGCGCCCTTTCGTCTTTCGTTGCTGACCGTCGTGGCCTTGGCTGCTTTGCAAATGGGTTGCTCCTCTCTGGACGGCATCGCCGACGACAAAGTGGACTACCGCAGCACTTCAACCAAAGGCAAGTCCTTGGAAGTACCGCCCGACTTGACCCAGCTGTCGCGCGACAGCCGCTATCAGCCCCAGGGCGGCGTCATCAGCGCTTCAGCGGCGGGTGCCGCGCCCGTGGCAGGCGTTGCACCCAGACCGGCGGTGGCCTTGAACGCACAAGACAACCTGCGCATCGAGCGCCAAGGGCAGTTTCGTTGGCTTGTGGTGGCGCAAACGCCTGAGGCCCTGTGGCCGCAATTGCGCGCCTTTTGGGAACAGCGCGGCCTGAGCATTGCGGTCGAGGATGCCAAGGCAGGTGTCATCGAAACCACCTGGGCTGAGAACCGGGCCAAGCTGCCTGTTGACTTCATCCGCAGCACCATTGGCCGCGTGTTTGGCAACGTCTACGACACCGGCGAACGCGACCAGTACCGCATGCGGGTTGAGCGCACGGCCACCGGCAGCGAGATCTACATCGCCCACCGTGGCGCCGAAGAGGTCTACACCAGCGAACGCCGTGAGAACACCACCTGGCGCGGACGACCATCCGACCCACAGCTAGAAGCCGAAATGTTGGCCCGTTTGATGGTTACGCTGGGCGTCAAAGACCTGCCAACCGCCCAAGCCAGCATCACCACTGCGGCGACTGCGCCACAGGCCCCGGCGCGCGCCCGCGCCGTGGCCGGCGGCGCCGCCTTGGAAGTGGATGATCCCTTTGACCGCGCTTGGCGTCGCGTGGGCCTGGCGCTGGACCGCGGTGGCTTCACGGTGGAAGACCGAGACCGCGCACAGGGTCTGTACTACGTGCGCTACGTTGACCCCAGGAGCGCCGGCAAAGAAGAGCCGGGTTTCTGGTCGCGCTTGATGGGTGAATCCAACCCGCTGGTCGCCATCCGCTACCGCATCGTGGTCAAGGCCTCGGGTGACAAAACCTTGGTAGCCGTACTGACCTCGGCTGGCGCGGCTGACGTGGGCGAAAACGGGCAACGAATTGCCACTGCGTTGATCGCAGAGCTGCGCTGACTCCGCGCAGCGCTGGCAGGCCGGCCCAAGCGGTGCGAGCAGCCGGGCATGCGGGAGCCGCAGATGCACAGCGAACGCTGCCCCGCAACAAAAAAGCCACCCGAAGGTGGCTTTTTCATGTTGGTGAAAACAGCGCGCCAAAAGGCGCGCGGTTCATCACTTCTTGACAGCGTCGGCAGCCTTGGCAGCGGCGTCCTTGGCGGCACCGGCGGCATCCTTGGCGGCACCGGCGGCGTCCTTGGCAGCGCCAACGGCGTCCTTGGCTGCGGTGACAGCAACTGCGGCGGCAGAAGCGGCAGCGTCAGCCGTGCCAACAGCAGCAGAAGCAGCAACGGCGGCAGGAGTGGCCGGGGCGGCGGCAGGGGCAGCAGGAGCAGGAGCAGGAGCTTCAGCTTTTTTGCCGCAAGCGGCCAGGGCGACAACAGCAACCAGGGAAGCCAAAACGATTGACTTGTTCATGTGAATGTCCTCAGGGAGTTATGGGGCAAAAGCTCAAGGTCAGAGCGTTCAAGGGCGCTCTTCGACAAAGCTCAGAGACCCATTACAAACAGACACCGTGCCAGTCAAAACTAGCGCGGTGTCCAGCCTACGAGTATAGCCCGAGCTAGGGCATTCCCTAAAGACCCAGCCTCGTGACTGCAAAAGCAGGCTCAGACCGTTGCAAAACTACATCAATTTTCTCCTGCCACAGCAGCCGCGCACGCGCATCCAGGGCCGCCCGCCCGCGCCAGTTCACCGCGTCGATGAGGTGAACGCTCAGCTTGCGGTCGTCCAGCAAAAGCGTGGGCAGGTCGGCCGCAAATTCAGTCGGCGCCTGCAGGGCCTGGAAGACATGCGCCCAGTCTTTGCGCCAAGCGGTGGAGCGGGTGTGACGCCGTGGCACTTCGTCGTAACGTGCCGCCAGCGTTGTGAGTTGGCGGCCGGGCAGGCGGGCCCATTGCGTCAAGGTTTGCAACACGCTGGCGTCGTCGAGCGGCCAGTGTTCAAAGGTCGGGTCCACCAGGACCAAGCGGCGTGCACCCTCTGTCAAAGCGTATTCAAAACCCCACCGCAGCGCGGCGCCAAAGGAATCGCGGGTGTCGATCACGGGTGCAGACGGGGTCATGTTCCTACTCCTTGTGCCCAGCCCGCATGAACCCACTGGTCCAGCAGCTGGCGTGCACCGGGGCTCAAGCAAGCCACTTCCGACGCGCCCAGCGCACGCCGGTCGGCCAGCAGCTGCATCAAACGGGCATCGCGGCCCCCGGCTTCAAAGGCCTCACCGTTGATGAAGACGTGATGCGGGTCGTACAGCATCTTGGTTCGCTGGGACAGAAACACTCCACCTGCCCCGCAGGCTTCGCCCGGCCCCTCAAACCAGACCTGTGGCTTGGGTTCGGTGAGCACTTCGCCCAGGGTGCGGGCCAGCCACCGCGGTTCTGAGAGTCTGCGCTCAATGGCCTGCTGGGCAAAAACAAGCAAGGACTGCGGCACCGCTGCTGGATTGGCGGTGGCGGCTTGACCGGGGTCGCGGTAGAACGGCGACGGCATGGGCTCTTCATCGCCCACGCGAAGCAGCAGCTCGCGCGCCAGGGTCTCGGCTTGAGGCACCTGAAAGCCCACCGAACACGTCATGCAGTCGCCCCCCACGGCCACACCGTCGTGGCCCCAGTTGGGCGGCAGGTAAAGCATGTCGCCTGGCTCCAGCACCCATTCTTGCTCCGGCTCGAAATTTGCCAAGCGCTTGAGCGGCGCGTCGGCCACCCATGGCGGGTTTTTGACGCGGCCGACCTGCCAGCGCCGGCGGCCTTGCACCTGCAACAGAAAAACGTCGTAGGCGTCCAGGTGCGGTCCCACGCCACCGCCGTCGCTGGCCCAGGACACCATCAGGTCGTCGAGCCGCACGTCGGGGATGAACCGGAAGGCCTGCAGCATCTGGTGCGCCGCGCCCACGTGCAGGTCCAGGCCTTGAACCAACAGGGTCCAGCCCGCACGCGACAGCGGCGGCAGCGCGCGCTTGGGCAGCGGCCCCGCGCGCAACTTCCATTGCCCTTGGTGGAGGCTGACCAGGCGCGACTCCACGTCTTCCTGGCCCGCCAGGTCAAACAGACGGGCGCGGGTTACCGGCGGCACCACCTGCGGCCAGGCTTGTCGGACCAACAAGGGCTTCTTCTGCCAATGGCGCTTCATGAAGGCGGCCGGGCTGAGCCCGCCGAGCAGCGGCAATTTCTGGTTCACGTCCATGCCTGCATTTTGTGCTGACGCTGCCCTTGTAGGGCAGCGGCCACACGCCTTATGCGATCATCTTTTGATGATCATCACTGCACCCTGCGTCGTCAGCCTCACCTGGGAACTGAACGACGGACAAGACCGCCCCATCGACCAGCTGCAAGACCCGGTGGAGTTTTTCTACGGCGGCGACGACCTGCTGGCCAAAGTGGAAGAGGCCCTGGCCGGCTACGAAAGTAGCGATGAACTGACGCTGCACCTGGAACCCGAGCACGCTTTTGGCGACTACGTAGCCGAACTGGTGTGCTTTGAGGACCGCAAGCTGTTCCCCGAACTGCTGGAAACCGGCATGGCCTTCGAGGGCCTGCCCGAGGGCAGCGTGACGCCCGACATGCCCGCCGACGCCATCTACCTGGTGACCGAGATCTACCCCTCACACGTGGTGCTGGACGGCAACCATCCGCTGGCCGGCATGTCCTTGCGCATGGCCATCAAGGTGCGCGCGGTGCGCCAGGCCACCGACGATGAGATCGAGGCCCGCAGCGTGACCACCAATCCGGTGGCCCTGATGCGCGGGGCGGCCAAGGCGCAGCCCAACAACCTGCACTGAGAGCGCTGAGCCAGCGTCCACTGCTGCAGGCGCCACGTGCGACGCGGGCGCCTCGCTTGCCCCGTTTCAAGCGCTTCCGGTTGAACCAAAGCCGCCTGCGCCGCGGTCTGAGCTGCCAAAGCTTTCCACGCGGCGAAAGGCGACTTGCACCACGGGCACGATCACCATCTGCGCAATGCGCTCCATCGGTTCGATGGTGAAGACCGAACCGCCGCGGTTCCAGCAACTCACCATCAGCGGGCCCTGGTAGTCGCTGTCGATCAGCCCCACCAGGTTGCCCAGCACGATGCCGTGCTTGTGGCCCAGACCCGAGCGAGGCAGCAACATCGCGGCCAGCCCCGGGTCGGCAATGTGCACCGACAGTCCGGTGGGAATCAGCGCCGTCTGCCCAGGCTGCAGCACCAGCGCGGCGTCCAGGCAGGCACGCAGGTCCAGGCCGGCACTGCCCGGCGTGGCATAGGCCGGCAGGTGCTGCGCCATGCGCTCGTCCAGCACTTTCAGGTCGATGGTGGTCATGTCAGGGGCAACGGTGGGCGATCTGTGCCACCAACAGGCGTGCCAGGTCCAGTTTGTCGCCGCTGGGCAGCTCTTGCTCGCCGTGTGCGTCCACCAGCACCAGGGTGTTGTCGTCACGGCCAAAAGTGGCCGGGCCGATGTTGCCAACGACCAGCGGCACGCCCTTGCGCACCAGCTTGTCGCGTGCATGGCGCACCACGTCATGGCTCTCTGCCGCAAAGCCCACGCACCAGGGCCGTTGGCCGACCGGCAGCCGGGCCACGGTGGCCAGGATGTCGGGGTTCTCGGTCAGCGCCAGTGCTGGCGCCTGACCGCTGCCGTCCTTCTTGATCTTGTGTCGGGTGATGCTGGCCGGCCGCCAGTCGGCCACGGCGGCGGTGGCCACGAAGACCTGGTGCTGTGGCGCCAGTGGCAACACGGCGTCCAGCATCTGCTGCGCACTTTGCACGTCGATGCGCTGCACGCCGCGTGGCGTGGGCAGGTGCACCGGGCCGGCCACCAGGGTCACCCGGGCCCCGGCTTCGGCTGCGGCGCGGGCGATGGCAAAACCCATCTTGCCGCTGGAATGGTTGGTGATGCCGCGCACCGGGTCAATCGCTTCAAACGTGGGGCCGGCGGTGATCAGCACCGTGCGTCCGGCCAACAGCTTGGGTTGGAAAAAGGCGATCAGTTCATCGCGCAGTTCCACGGCTTCCAGCATGCGGCCATCACCCACTTCGCCGCAGGCCTGGTCGCCAGCACCGGGCCCCAGCACGCTGACGCCGTCGGCCTGAATCTGCGCCACATTGCGCTGCGTGGCCGGGTGGGCCCACATCTCGCGGTTCATCGCCGGCGCCACCAGCAAGGGGCAGCCCTGCGCGGGGCGCGCCAGGCACAGCAAGCTCAGCAGTTCATCGGCCCGGCCCTGGGCCAGCTTGGCGATGAAGTCGGCGCTGGCCGGCGCCACCACGATGGCCTGCGCCTGGCGCGACAGGTTGATGTGGGCCATGTTGTTGGGCTGGCTGGCGTCCCACTGGCTGGTGGCCACCGCACGGCCGCTGAGGGCCTGCATCGTGACCGGCGTGATGAACTGGGTGGCCGCATCGGTCATCACCACCTGGACGGAGGCGCCAGCCTTGATGAGCTCGCGCACGAACTCGGCCGTCTTGTAGCAGGCGACACCGCCCGACAAACCGACCACGATGTGTTGGCCCAGAAGGGCTTGCTGTGCTGCCATGGCGCGGGACTCTATCAGGGGCGCTGCTTCAGCCTCTCACACGCTCAGTCCAGCCCCAGTTTGATGCGCCGAGCCACCAAGCCCCACTTGAGCGCATCGGCGGTCAGGCTGCGCTGCGCTTGGGCGGGCGTGCTGCCCACCACGGTCTGGTCGCCGGCCTTGAGTCTGTCACTCACTTCTGGCGTTTGCAGCGCATCGACAAAGGCCTGGCGGAACTTGGCCACCACCGGCTCGGGTGTGCCACGCGGCGCAAACATCACCAGGCCAAAGTCGGCGGCATAGCCCTTGGCGCCGGCCTCGTCCATGGTGGGCACGTCGGGCAAGGTGGCGGCGCGTTGGCTGCCCGAGACGGCCAGGGCCAGCAGCTTTGCAGCGCGCACCTGCGGCAACACCGTGGGGCCAGCCAACAGGCCACAGGCCACCTGTCCACCCAGCACATCTTGCATCGCCGGCGCCGGGCCCTTGTATGGCACATGCTGCATCTGGAAGCCCAGGTTGTGCTGCAACAGCTCCATCGACAGATGCCCCGGAACGCCAGCACCACCCGAGGCATAACTCATCGGCGTCAACTTGGCCTTGGCCACCAGTTCGGCCAAAGTCTTCACGCCCACGGACGGGTGGCAGACCAAGGTCTGGCTGAAACTGGTGGCCAGCGTCACGGGCAACAGATCTTCGACCTTGAAACCCAGCTGTTTGTAGACATGCGGGTTCACCGTGACCAGGGTGTCAGTGCCAAACAACCAAGTGTAGCCGTCGGGCGCGGCGCGGGCCACTTCGGCCGTGCCCAGATTGCCACCGGCACCCGGCTTGTTTTCCAGCACGATGGGTTGTTTCAGCGCCAGCTGCATTTTTTCAGCCGCCAGCCGCATCACGATGTCGCTGGGCCCGCCCGGTGGAAAGGGCAGCACCACGCGAATGGCACGTTCGGGCCAAGTCGCTTGCGCCTGGGCGCCGATGGGACTCAACAGCGCTGTCAACAACAGGGTTGTCAACAACAGGGCCATGCAGCCCGAAAAAGCGGTCCAGTTGCGTTTTGTCATGGTGGCTTTCAGAAAGACTGGCTTCGGGCTGTCAAGCCGTCAGGTCGACAGGTCGACAGGTCGTCAAGCAGATAGGCCGTGGCACTTCTTGAACTTCTTGCCGCTGCCGCAGTGGCAAGGGTCGTTGCGTCCCGGCAGGGCTTCAACCCGCCGCGTGGCCGGTTTTGGCGCATGGTCGACCCAATACATGCGCAGGTCTTGTGCGGTCCAGCAGGCCTCGGCCAGCAGGTCGTCGCGCGTCGGCTCGCCCTGTGGAAAGTACTGCGAGACGTGGGCTTTGTACTCTTCGCTGTCGGGCGGCATCACCAGGGCTGCAATCTGGTCGAGCAGCGCGCCAAAAACTTCGGCCAGGTCCGCGTCTTCGGGCTCCACCCACAGATCGGGCAGCGCCTGCACCGCGTCCAAAAAGCCTTCGCCCCACAGCGAGCCGGTCTGCAGCGCGGCCACTTCTTCGACAGCCAGGCCTTCTTCGTCGATCACCCGCTGGCGGTCGGCGTCGGTCCACTCGGACATCAAGGGGTCCAGCCGCAAGACCTGCGGGTTGTCCATCAGCGCGGCCGGGTCGAGTTGTTCGCACAAGACCTTCAAGCGCAGCTGCAGTGCCCGCTGCGCCTGCTCGGCGTCGGCCGGGTCGGCAAAGGCACGCTCGAAAGCGTCACCACAGAGCTTGGGCAACCACTCAGCAAATTCAGGCACGCCGGGGCCGCTGGCCAGCGCGGCCAAGAAGCCGTCCACCCATTCAAAGGAAACCTGGTCGTTGAAGCCGCCCAGCCGTTCACAAACGGCGTCAAAGGCCTTCAGCTCGGCTTCGCTGTTGTGGCGAATGCCGGTGGGGGTGTGGATCACGGGTTCAGTCTCCAGGTCTCGCGGACGAACGATGCCAGCTTCAGGGCGGCGGCTGCTCGGGCCACGGGGTCGCCACCGACGTGCACGCCTTGGCCCGGGTTGACACCGCCCGGCACATCGGCCCGCAGCCGCACCGGGGCGGTGCCGTCAAAGCCGTGGTGCGCGCCGGGGTAGGACTCCCACACCGGTGCCGGGCCTGGCCGCACGGCTGCGGCCATCGCTTTGCACGGGCCGGCGGGTGTCCAGTCGTCGGCTTCTCCCAACAACATCAAGAGTGGGCTGCTGGGCGCATAACCGCGGTCACGTTCGGACTCACAGCCGGGATAAAAGGCCACCGCCAGCGACGGCTGTACTGTGGCAGCGGCCACTTCGCGGTGTTGCAGGTTGGTGGCCGCCAAGACGGTGCTGCCGCCGTTGGACCAGCCCAGCAGGCCCAGCCTGCTGGCATCCACGCCCGGCTGCACGGCCAGCCACTGCAAGGCGCCCAAGGCGTCGCGCCGCCGGTGCAGCTGCGTGATGCGGCGCTGACCGGTCTTCTGGGTGCAGATCTCTTTTTCACCGCGTGGGGTGAACGAGTCGGTGACCAGAACGTGCACACCCAGCGCGTTGAGCCGCGCTGCCAGTTCGGTATAGCGCGTGGCCAATCGGCCTCGGCCATCCAGGTAACCGCCGCAGCCGTGCAGCAGCACCATCGCTGGCGCTGCGGCGGTGCCCGGCGCAGCAAACCAGTGCCCAGGCAGCACCACGGCAGTGCCCTCGGCTTGATCCAGGCTGGGCACCTGGACAGCAGCAGGCCCGGCGGGCGACTGTGCACCGGCCAGGCCCGCCCAGGCGAAACAGGCGCCAAGCGCGGCCCTGGCCAGCGCCTGCCGACGGCGCGTCATGGCCAGGCTACCTGAGGCGGAGCGGGGTGAAGCCGGGCCATGGCGTGCACATCCACGTACACCCCATCACGCAGCGCATAGGCCCGGTGGGTGCCTTCCAGACGGAAGTCGAACTGCTCATACAGCGCGATGGCCGGGGCGTTGTCGACAAACACCGTGAGTTCCAGGCGCAGCAGTTGGGCCCAGCCGTCGGCGTAGTCGCACAGCGTTTGCATCAGCGCGCGGCCCACGCCCTGGCGCTGAACCTCGGGCGACACGCTCATGCCCAGCGTCGCGCAGTGGCGCCGGCGCAGCTGGGCTGCGGGGTGCAAACCGGCGCTGCCGACCAACCGCCCCTCCAGTTCAGCCACAAACAGCACATCAGCTTTGTCGGGTGCAGCGAACTGTTCCAGGCGTTGGCGCCACATGTCCTCGCTGGGCAAGGGCAACTGCATCAGCCAACTGTAGACGGCCGGGTGGGACATCTGGCGCGCCATGTCGGCGGCGTCACTGGGGCGGGCTCGGCGGATGGTCAGGGCGCTGTTGGGCATGTGGAGTCCCGGGCGGGAGGGGGTGACAAACGGGCCACGGCCGCAAGTGTCCCACGAGCTTTGTGGCGCCATCGGCACAACGCTGGCGTCGGTCACCGGCCTGTCACCGGATTGGCACGGCGCTCGCTCATGATCCGAGCACAGCTGAGGCGCTGGAGGAACGAACCACGCAGAACGGCCGCCGTCAAGGCGGAGTTGTTCGGACGTTTTTGTGCCACGCAGGCCCATCCCTGGGCCTGATCCAGTTGCACACTTGCAGCATGTCGGCCTGCCCGGCAAACCCACACCAAATCCAACCGTCGTCCACACCGAGGAGCCCCTATGAAACACCCAGCATGGCTGCGCACATCCCCCACCGCCGTGGCCGTGGCCGCAGCCACCCTGATCGGCCTGGCTTCGGCCCCCGCGCTGGCGCAAAACACCACGTCGGGCATCAGCGGCGTCGTGACCGGCGCTGACGGCAAGCCGGTGGCTGGCGCCACCGTGACCATCGTGCACGCTGACTCGGGCTCGACCAGCACCGTCACGACCGACGACGCCGGGCGTTATTCGGCCCGTGGCCTGCGGGCGGGTGTGCCTTACACCATCACCATCAGCAAGGGCGGCCAGACGGAAAAGAAGGAAGGCCTGCTGCTTTCGCTGGCCGAGACTTTTTCATATGACGCACAAATTGGCGCCGTGTCGCAGGTGGTCACCGTCACCGGCCGCGCCAGCTCTGACCAATTCAACAGAAGCAGCATGGGCGCCGGCACCAACATCGGCGCACGCGAATTGGCCACGTTTGCGTCCATCCAACGCAACTTGCAGGACTACGCCCGCACCGACCCGAGGCTGGCCCAGACCGACAAGGAGCGCGGCGAAATCAGTGCGGCGGGTCAAAACACGCGCTACAACAGCATCACGATTGACGGCGTCACCACCAACGACACCTTCGGTCTGGAAAGCAACAACCTGCCCACGGCCAAACAGCCGATCAGCATTGACGCCATTCAGTCGGTCCAGGTCAACCTGAGCAACTACGACGTCACGCAAAAGGGCTACACCGGCGCCAACATCAACGCGGTCACCAAGAGCGGCACCAACAAGTTCAGCGGCAGCCTGTACTACGTCTACCGCGACGACCAGTTGGCGGGCAAGCGTTATGACCGCCAGACCGATACCTACTTTGCTGCGCCCGCCTTTGAAGAAGACACCAAGGGCTTCACGCTGGGCGGGCCGATCATCAAAGACCGGCTGTTCTTCTTTGCAAGTTACGAAGAGTTCAAGAGCTCACGCACGCGGCCTGACTTTGTGCCGGTGGGTGGCAGTGGGCCCAACGTGGGCATCACCACCACGGCCATCGACAGCGCCGCCAGCATTGCCCGCACCACCTACAACGTGGACATCGGCACCGTCACCGTGCCCGTTGGCGTTGCCTTGACGGTCAAGGACACGTTGCTGAAGCTGGACTGGAACATCACCGACGATCACCGCGCCAACCTGCGCTACACCAAGACCACGCAGACCGAACCCTTCTTGGCCGGTACCAGCTTCTTCACCGCCACCCGGCTGTCGCTCAGCTCGTACTGGTACAACCAGGAGAAACAAATCGAAAGCCTGGTCGGGCAGTGGTTTGCCGACTGGACGCCGAATTTCAGCAGCGAGCTGAAGCTCTCCAAGCGCAACTACGACAGCCAGCCTTTTGCGGTGAATGGCACACGGCTGCCGCAGGTATCCCTTCAATTTGCCGGCGCCCTGCCGCTGAACGCCCCCGTTGGCACCAGCGCCAACAGCCGGGACCTGCTGTTTGGCACCGAGCGCAGCCGCCACTTCAATGTGCTGGGCACCGAAACCACCGACCTTTACGCCGCTGGAACGCTGACCCTGGGTTCGCACGAACTGAAGTTTGGTGCCGACCACGCCAACAACGACGTCTACAACGCCTTCTTGCAGGACACCAACGGCCAGTACCGGTTTCAGTGCGAAAACAGCTCGGCCAGTTTGACCTACAGCTTTGGCGCCATCACCTGCAACACCGCCACCGCAGCGCAGGTGGAAGCCGCCGTGCTGGAAAACTTCAGGCTCGGTCGCCCTTCGTTCTACCAGGTGCAGGTACCGCAGGCGGGCCGCAGCTTGCAGGACGCGGTGGCCATCTGGAGCTACGCCAACACGGGGCTCTTTTTGCAGGACAGCTGGAAGGTCAGCCCCAAGTTCAACCTGACCCTGGGTGTGCGGGTTGACCAACAAAACGTGCCTGAAAAGCCCTTGGCCAACGCCGCTGTGGCCGCGCCAGGCGTGGCGGGTTTTGTGGCCGGCAACAGCGTGACCCGAAACACCGGCGGCTTTGGTTTGGACAACACCACCACCTTGGATGGCAACAACCTGGTCCAACCCCGCTTTGGTTTCAACCTGGACTTGGGCGACAAAGAACGGCGCATGCAACTGCGCGGCGGCTTTGGCCTGTTCCAAGGCGCTGCGGCCAACGTCTGGCTGTCCAATCCCTTCAGCAACACCGGCAGAGCGGTTGCCACGTTGAGCTGCACCACCTTTGCCGGTTGCAACCCAGGTGTTCTGGGGCCCACCAGCACCGGCATCTTCAGCGCCAACCCCGACGGCCAACCGGGCCTGACCGGTGCGGTGCCGGCGGCCAACGTTGACATCCTGTCACCCAACCTCAAGCAACCTGCGGTCTGGAAGGCCAACCTGGGGTTTGAAGCCGAGCTGCCGGTGGTGCCGGGCTTGGGTGCCCTGGTGGCCGGTGTGGAGTGGCTGCACACCAAGACCCAAAGTGGCATCTACTACCAGCACCTGAACCTGGGTGGTGCAACCCGGTCTGGCGCCGACGGCCGCCAGATGTTCTGGACGCCCCAGGGTTATCTGGGCGCCTGCTGGAACGCCAACGGCAGCAACATCACCACCGGCGCCAGTTGCACCGGCAATCGCAACCGCGCGCTCAGCAACGCAGCCTTCGCCAACGTGCTGCTGGCCAGTGACACCAAGTTGGGCGGCGGAAATGCCATCACCCTGTCGCTGAGCCGCCCGCTGACCGCCGGTTTCGGCTGGAGCCTGGCCTACACCAAGACTTCGGCCACCGAAGTCAACCCGCTGACCTCGTCCACGTCCAATTCCAACTGGAACGGCCGCAACATCTTCAACCCCAACGAAGAGGTGCTGCAAAACTCCAACTACTTGATCAAGGACCGTGTCAACGCCAGCATCAGCTGGTCGGCCGCCTTTGTGTCGAGCTACCGAACCAGCGTGGGGGTGTTCTACGAAGGCCGCCGCGGCAAGCCCTACAGCTGGACCTATTTGAACGACCTGAACGGTGACGGCATCGGCGGCAACGACCTGATGTACATCCCCAGCGCGCCGGGGTCTGGCGAAGTCACCTTCCGCGGCGGTGCTGCGGAAGAAAGCCGTTTCTGGGCCATCGTCGACGGCAACCAGGGCCTGTCTTCTGCCCGCGGTGGCGTGGTGGGGCGCAACAACAACTACGCGCCCTGGGTCAACAACATCGACGTGCGCCTGAGCCAGGAACTGCCGGGCTTCATGAAGGAACACAAGGTCACCTTCAGCTTCGACATCTTGAACTTTGGCAACCTGCTGAACAAGAAGTGGGGCCGCATCAACGAGATCGGCTTTCCGTCCAACCGCAGCTTTGTCAACTACAACGGTCTGGATGCCAACGGCAAGTACATCTACAGCCTGGGCACCACCGAAGACTACGTGACGCGCCAGACCGCCGGCGAAAGCCAGTGGGCGGTGCAGGCCACGCTGCGTTACTCCTTCTGAGCGGCGACGGGTCCAAACAGAAAAGGCGGCTTACAAGAGCCGCCTTGTCTGACGCAAGGAGCCTGTCGGACTTGGGCCCAGAGATCCGCTGTTGCCCCAGCGCCGTGGATTACAGCTTGCTGCCGACCCAGGCCGCCACCGAGGCCAGCGCCGCTGGCAGCGCCGCCGCATCGCTGCCGCCCGCCATGGCCAGAT
>JAYVSX010000197.1:0-8033 GCA_043774975.1 Rubrivivax sp. | reverse complement strand
GGCTGTGATCATGATCACCTTTCTGGCGCCGCTGGTGGCCAAGTTCGCGCTCAAGTTTGGCGCGCCCGAGTTCTTTGCGGTTTACCTGCTCACCTTCTGCAGCTTCGTCGGCATGGGCAAGGGTTCGCCGTTCAAGATCTTGATTGCCATGGCGCTGGGTTTTGCGCTGGCCGCGGTGGGCATGGACACGGTCACCGGCCAGCTGCGCATGACCTTTGGTCAAACCGAGTTGATGCGCGGCTTTGACTTCTTGATCGCCGTGATCGGGCTGTTTGGCATTGGCGAAATCCTGCTGTCGATGGAAGAGGGGCTGGAGTTCAAAGGCAAGGCGGCCAAGATCAACAGCAAGGTGGTGCTCGAGACCTGGAAAGAACTGCCCAAGTACTGGGCCACCACGCTGCGCAGCTCGGTGGTGGGCATCTGGATGGGCATCACGCCGGGCGGCGCCACACCGGCTTCCTTCATGAGCTACGGCTTGGCCAAGAAGTTCAGCAAGAACGGCGCCAACTTTGGCAAGGGCGAGATCGAAGGCGTCATCGCGCCCGAAACCGCGGCGCACGCGGCCGGCACCAGCGCGCTGCTGCCCATGCTGGCCCTGGGCATCCCGGGCTCACCCACCGCTGCGGTTCTGCTGGGTGGGCTGCTGATCTGGGGTCTTCAGCCCGGGCCTTTGCTCTTTGTCGAACAGAAAGACTTTGTCTGGGGCCTGATCGCCAGCATGTACCTGGGCAACCTGGTCGGTCTGATCGTGGTGCTGACCACCGTGCCGCTGTTTGCGTCGATCCTGCGCATCCCGTTTTCCATCATCGCGCCGGTCATCATCGTGATCTGTGCCATCGGTGCCTACACCGTGCACAGTGCCATGCTCGACGTCTGGTTCATGATGGGCTTTGGCGTCATGGGCTATGTCTTCAAGAAGCTCGACTACCCGCTGGCGCCGCTGGTGCTGGCGCTGGTGCTGGGCGACAAGGCCGAAGACTCCTTCCGCCAGGCCATGCTGGTGTCGCAGGGCGAATTGGGCATCATGTTCTCCAACCCGCTGGTGGGCACCATCACCACGCTGGCCCTGATCCTGCTGCTGTGGCCGCTGATCTCCAGGGTGCTGGCCAAGGTGCGCAAGCCCAAGGTCGACGAGTTTGCGGCGCAGCGGCCGGTGGACTGAACCCGGGATCAGTTCAGGCCAGGCCGGCCTGCTGGCATGACCGGGCCGGATGAGCTGGTGATCGTCAGATCTTGCCGCGCTGCTTCATGCGGCTCAGCGTCTCGGCTGACAGATTCAGGTAGTTGGCCAGTTCCTTCTTCGGGATGCGCTCCAACCACTGTGGGTGCTTGCGCTCAAAGCGGTGCACCCGCCCCGGGCCGTCCAGCAAGTGCAGCGTGATGGTGTGGGCCATGATCTCGCTCATCAAGCGCATCACCTGGTACTCGAAGGTGGCCTTGAACTGGGGGTGCCGGTTCAGAAAGTCCACCCACGCCGGCATCGGCAACTTGGCCACCCGGGCCTTGGTTACGCAAACAATGCTGTAGGGCGTGGGCGTGTTCAGGCGCCAGGCGGCGTAGCTGGTTTCCATGTCGCCTTCGTCGGCAAAGCGCAGGATCATTTCCTTGGCTTCGGCGTTGGCCACCACGCGCTTCAAAATGCCGCCGAGCACAAAGTACTGCTCCATGTCGTGCACACCCTGGTGCAGCAGCCTGTCGCCCTTGCCGCTATCAACGATGAGCAGGTGGTGCTCCAGCTCGCTGCGTTCGCTCTCCGACATCTCCTTGAGCACCACGTTATTGCGCAGTTCCAGGCGGATGACGTTGCGTTCGGGGTGGGACTCAAGAGGCGTGGCGATCATGTGAAGCGGTTCAAGAACTAAAAACAACCCGCACGGCGCCCGTGCGGTGAAGGTGACCCAGCAGCGGTGCTGGGGCTCAAATCCCGAAACTTGACCTCGGTCAACGGCGTTCGGCGGGTTCAATTTCTATCATAAGGGTGAGACCCTTCCCCCTGGCCGGGCTTCGTCCCACCGCTCCTGGCGAGACGGACCCGAAACGCACCACCTTCAAGGCAAGCGCAATGACCACAGACACCACAGCTGGCGAGACCACCGACGGCTTCCACCTGCTCATTGACGCGCTCAAGCTCAACGGCATCGACACCATCTTCGGGCTGCCCGGCATCCCCATCACCGACTTGACCCGCATGGCGCAGGCCGAAGGCATCCGCGTCATCTCGTTTCGACATGAACAGCACGCCGGCAACGCCGCCGCAGCGGCCGGCTTCCTGACCCAAAAGCCCGGCATCTGCCTCACGGTGTCGGCGCCCGGCTTCCTGAACGGCCTGACGGCGCTGGCCAACGCCACCATCAATTGTTTTCCGATGATCCTGATCAGCGGCTCCAGCGAGCGCGAGATCGTCGACCTGCAGCAGGGCGACTACGAAGAGATGGACCAGTTGGCCATTGCCAGGCCCTTGTGCAAGGCGGCCTTTCGCGTGCTGCACGCGCAGGACATTGGCGTGGGCATTGCGCGGGCCATTCGCTCGGCGCTGTCGGGGCGGCCCGGTGGCGTCTACCTGGACCTGCCGGCCAAGCTGTTTGCGCAGACCATGGAGGCCCAGGCCGGCAAGCGTTCGCTGATCCAGGTGGTGGACCCGGCGCCGCGCCAGATTCCGGCGCCCGACAGCGTTCAACGCGCCTTGGCACTGCTCAAGGGCGCCAAGCGCCCCTTGATCTTGCTGGGCAAGGGCGCCGCCTACGCCCAGGCCGATGCCGATGTGCGCGCGCTGGTTGAAAAGAGCGGCATTCCCTACCTGCCCATGTCGATGGCCAAGGGCCTGCTGCCCGACACCCATGCGCAATGCGCCTCCGCGGCTCGCTCCTACGTGCTGGCCGAGGCCGACGTGGTGATGCTGATCGGCGCGCGCCTGAACTGGCTGCTGTCACACGGCAAAGGCAAGACCTGGGGCCAGGAAAAAGGCGCCAAGCAGTTCATCCAGGTTGACATCGCACCGACCGAGATCGACAGCAACGTGGCCATCGCAGCGCCCGTCATTGGTGACATCGGCTCCTGCGTCGCTGCACTGCTGGCCGGAATGGGCAGCCAGTGGGCCAAGCCGCCGGCCGATTGGACCGCCGCCATCGACGAGCGCAAGGATAAGAACCTGGCCAAGATGGCCCAGACCCTGGCCCTGAACCCTTCGCCGATGAACTTCCACAGCGCGCTGCGCGTGGTGCGCGACATCATCAAGGCGCGGCCCGACATCATGCTGGTCAACGAAGGCGCCAACACGCTGGACTTCACGCGCAGCATCGTCGACATGTACCAACCCCGCAAACGGCTGGACGTGGGCACCTGGGGCATCATGGGCATCGGCATGGGCTTTGCCGTGGCCGCCGCCGTGACCACCGGCAAACCGGTGATTGCGATCGAAGGCGACAGCGCCTTTGGTTTCAGCGGCATGGAAGTGGAAACCATCTGCCGCTACAACCTGCCGGTGTGTGTGGTGGTCTTCAACAACAATGGCGTCTACAAGGGCACCGACGTCAACCCCCGGCATGCAGACCACGGCGACGTGGCCCCCACGGTATTTGTCAAGAACGCCCGCTACGATTTGATGATGCAGGCCTTTGGCGGCGTCGGCGTCACGGCCAAGACACCCGATGAACTGATGGCGGCCATGAACGAAGCCATTGCTTCGGGCAAACCCACGCTGATCAACGCTGTCATTGACGAAACCGCAGGCACCGAAAGCGGCCGCATCACCAGCCTGAACCCCGCCGCTTCCAAAAAGAAGTGACCTCGTCTTCAAGAACCTCGCCCCTTTTCCAGGAGAACCCACATGAGCAAACCCCTCGCCGGCATCAAGATCATCGACTTCACCCACGTGCAAGCCGGCCCCGCCTGCACCCAGATGCTGGCTTGGTTCGGCGCTGACGTGATCAAGGTCGAGCGCCCCGGTTCGGGCGATGTCACGCGCAGCCAGCTGCGCGACATCCCCGGCGCCGACGCGTTGTACTTCACCATGCTGAACAGCAACAAGCGTTCCTTGACGCTGGACACCAAGAAGCCTGAAGGCAAGGCGGTGCTGGAGAAACTGATCAAGGAAAGCGACGTGATGGTCGAGAACTTCGGCCCGGGCGCACTGGACCGCATGGGCTTCACCTGGGAGCACATCCAAAGCCTGAACCCGGCCATGATCCTGGCTTCCGTCAAGGGCTTCAGCGACGGCCACCACTACGAAGACCTGAAGGTCTACGAGAACGTGGCGCAGTGCGCCGGTGGCGCCGCTTCGACCACCGGCTACTGGAAGGGCGAGAACTCGGGCCCGACGATTTCGTCGGCTGCGCTGGGTGACAGCAACACCGGCATGCACCTGGCCATCGGCATCCTGACGGCCTACATCGGCCGCCAGAAAACCGGCAAGGGCCAGAAGGTGGCCGTGGCCATGCAGGACGCCGTGCTCAACCTGTGTCGCGTGAAGATGCGCGACCAATTGCGCCTGGACAAGGTCGGTCACCTGGAAGAGTACCCCCAGTACCCGCACGAAATGGACGCCTTCAAGGACGGCGTGGTGCCACGCGGCGCCAACGCCGGCGGTGGCGGCCAGCCGGGCTGGATCCTGAAGTGCAAGGGCTGGCAAACCGATCCCAACGCCTACATCTACTTCACCGTGCAAGGCCACGCCTGGAGCCCGATCTGCGACGCGCTGGGCAAGCCGGAGTGGAAGGACGACCCGGCCTACAACACGCCGGCTGGCCGCCAGCCGCACATCATGGACATCTTCGCCACCATCGAAGACTTCATCAAGGACAAGACCAAGTTCGAAGCGGTGGACATCTTCCGCAAGTTCGACATTCCTTGCGCCCCAGTGTTGTCGATGAAGGAACTGCTGCACGACAAGTCGCTGCGCGCCAGCGGCACCATCGTCGAAGTGCCGCACAAGGTGCGCGGCAGCTACTTCACGGTCGGCAGCCCGATCAAGTTCTCGGACACCAAGCCTGAAGTCACTGCTTCGCCGCTGCTGGGCGAGCACACCGACGAAGTTCTGGCCGAGCTGGGTTACAGCGCGGACAAGATCGCCACGCTGCACGCGGCCAAGGCGGTTTGAGTTGCATGCGGTGCTGCTGAAGCACGTTGAATCAGGCTAAGGTGCTCTGAGGTCGACCCGGGCGGTCAACTCTGAACGGCTGCCGGTTGCTGCCACACGGGCAGAAACCGGATGCAAGAAGACGGCGTCCGCAAAGGGCGCCGTTTTTGTTTTCCAATCAGCATCTGCAACGCATCCCTACCGCATCTTCAACCCAAGCACACTGCTCACCATGACAAGCCAACTCGATCTGAACGCCCTGGTCAACTCGATGGGCGACGCGCTGATGGTCTGTGACGCACAAGGCGCCATCCTTCTGTGGAACCCTGCCTGCGAGCGGTTGTTTGGTTTTTCTCAGGCCGAAGTCCTGGGCCAGACCATGGACATGATCATTCCCGAACGGCTGCGCGGCCGCCATTGGGACGGTTATCACAAGACCATGGCCACCGGCATCACCAAGTACGGCACCGACCTGCTCAAAGTACCCGCGGTGGACAAGGCCGGCCGGGCCATGTCGATCGCCTTCACGGTTTCGCTTTTGCACGGCAGCGACGGCAAGGTCAGCGCCATCGCCTCGGTCATCCGCGATGAAACCCAACGCTTCAACGACGAACGTGCACTCAAGAAACGGGTGGCTGAGTTGGAAGCGTTGCTGGCCGCCAAGGCCTGACCGAGTCAGCTCATCTCATTCCACCGCCTGACGCCCGCCGGCCCCCACCGACAAGACCTCGATGAACGCCAAGACCATTCCCATCGTTGCCGTTGACGCGCAGCGCCAGCGCAAGCGCGAAGCCCCCAAGGGCCGACGTGTCGACCCCGTGGCGCTGGAGCAGGTGCAAGGCCTGTTGGGAACAGCGTCGCGCCAACGCGACCTGCTGATCGAGCACCTGCACCAGATCCAGGACGCGTTTGGCCATCTGTCGGCCGCGCACCTGGCCGCACTGGCGCAAGAGATGCGGCTGGCGCAGACCGAAGTCTTTGAAGTGGCCAGCTTCTATCACCACTTCGACATCGTCAAGGAAGGCGACACCGCACCGCAGCCACTGACGGTGAGGGTCTGCGACGGCTTGTCTTGTGAGATGGCGGGCGCCCAGGACCTGCTCAAGCGCCTGCCCGCCTTGCTGGGTCAGCAGGTGCGGGTGATCGCCGCACCCTGCATTGGCCGTTGCGAACAGGCGCCGGCCGTGGTGGTGGGCCAATTCCCGGTGGCGCCGGCCAAGGCTGAGACCGTGGTGGCGGCCGTATCGGCCGGCCAAACGTCAGACCCGCCGCAGGGCCGCGTGCAGCACATCGACCACCGCGCCTATGTGGCCGCCGGCGGCTACCGTTTGCTGCAAAGCTGCATCAGCGGCACGCGCGATGTCGAGTCGGTCATCAAGACGCTGGAAGACGCCGGCCTGCGTGGCCTGGGCGGCGCCGGTTTTCCGGCCGGCCGCAAGTGGCGCATCGTGCGCGCCGAAGCTGGCCCGCGGCTGATGGCCATCAACATCGACGAAGGCGAGCCGGGCACCTTCAAGGACCGCACGCTGCTCGAACGCGACCCGCACCGTTTCCTGGAAGGCATGCTCATAGCCGCCTGGGCGGTGGGCATCGAAGACATCTACATCTACCTGCGCGACGAGTACCACGGCTGCCGAGCGGTCTTGGCACAGGAAATCACCGCGTTGCAGCAAAACGCCCCGATCGCGGATCTGCCGCGCATTCACCTGCGCCGCGGCGCCGGTGCCTACATCTGCGGCGAAGAGTCGGCCATGATCGAATCGATCGAAGGCAAACGTGGTTTGCCGCGCCTGCGCCCGCCTTATGTCGCTCAGGTGGGCTTGTTTGGCCGCCCGACGCTGGAACACAACTTCGAAACCCTGTATTGGGTGCGTGAACTGCTTGAAAAAGGCGGCGCCTGGTTTGCCTCACATGGGCGCAACGGGCGCCAGGGCTTGCGCTCATTTTCGGTGTCAGGTCGTGTCAAGTCGCCCGGTGTCAAGCTGGCGCCGGCCGGCATTTCGGTGCAGGAGCTGATCGACGAACACTGCGGCGGCATGACGGACGGCCACACGCTGTACGGCTACCTGCCCGGCGGCGCTTCAGGTGGCATCCTGCCGGCCAGCCTGAACCAGGTGCCGCTCGACTTTGACACGCTGCAGCCCTACGGCTGTTTCATCGGCTCGGCTGCCGTCATCGTGCTGTCGCAGCACGACAGCGCCAGCGCGGCGGCGCGCAACATGCTGCGCTTTTTCAAGCACGAGTCCTGCGGCCAGTGCACGCCGTGCCGCAACGGCACGGCCAAGGCCTCAGCCCTGATTGAGCAGCCCAAGTGGGACTTGGGTCTGCTGGCCGACCTGTCACAGGTGATGCGCGACGCGTCCATCTGCGGCCTGGGCCAGGCGGCCCCCAACCCGATTGACTGCGTCGTCAAATACTTTGCGCAGGAGCTGGCATGAACGCAAGCACACGCCGTGAAACCGCGGCCCTGCAGGGCCCCGATGTTGACTTCCACCTCAACGGTCAACCCGTCACCGCACGCGCCGGAGAAACGCTGATCGAAGTGGCCGACCGCCTGGGTGTGGAGGTGCCGCGCCTTTGCTACAAGCCGGGGCTGGCTGAAGTGGGCAACTGCCGCGCCTGCGTGGTGGAAGTGGCCGGCGAACGGGTGCTGGCGCCAGCCTGCTGCCGCCACCCCAGCAAGGGCATGCAGGTCACCACCCACAGCGAACGCGCCGTCAAGTCACAACAGCTGGTGCTGGAACTGCTGCTGTCCGACATGCCACAAACCGCCCACACGCGGCACAACGAAGTTGACCAGTGGGCCGCCAAACTGGGCGTGGGCAAGCCGCGCTTTGTGGCCCGCGAAGCGGCGCCCGCCGATTTGTCGCACCCCGCGATCGCCGTCAACCTGGACGCCTGCATCCAGTGCACCCGCTGCCTGCGCGCCTGCCGCGACGAGCAGGTCAACGACGTCATC
>JAYVSX010000196.1:0-6271 GCA_043774975.1 Rubrivivax sp. | reverse complement strand
GGAGTGAGCGTCGGACTCGCTGACCTGCTGGCCAAAGGTCATGGTGCCCAGGCAGATGGGCGTGACGGACAAGGCGCTTTGGCCCAAGGCACGGGTTTGCATGGCGATGAGGATGGGGTGACAGTGGTGAGGTTGAAAGTCCGGAGTGCTCTTGTACCGCAAGCCTGGCTACCCCTTCGATCGACCAGACTTGCTTCCGTGCGGCCCACTTCGATTGGGCAGCGTTCACTGCTGGCCCCTGACCTTGGGTTTGCTGGGCGGGGCGCATCCCTGATACTTCAATGACCTCTTCCGCAATAACTTCTTCCGCAAAACACGCGCATGTTGCAAATGAATCCATCGCTTTCTGACGCCGCCGCGGCAATTGGCCCCGTGCTGCTGGTGGTGATGGACGGTTACGGCATCTCCAAAACGGAAGTGGGCAGCGCCATCGCAGCGGCCAGAAAGCCCCACCTGGACCGGCTCTTCGCTGACCATCCAAACATCCAACTGCGTGCCCACGGCACCGCGGTGGGCATGCCTTCCGACGACGACATGGGCAATTCAGAAGTCGGCCACAACGCGCTGGGTGCGGGGCAGGTGTATCGCCAAGGCGCCGCTTTGGTGAGCAACGCCATTGCCTCGGGCGACATCTGGCAAGGGCAGGCCTGGCACGACGTGGTGGCAGCGGCCAAGGCCAACGGCCGCACGCTGCACTTGATGGGCTTGTTGTCCGACGGCAATGTGCACAGCCACTGGGGCCACGCCAAGGCCCTGGTCGTGCAGGCCCGCAACGAAGGCGTGCTAACGGTGCGGGTGCATGTGCTGATCGACGGCCGCGATGTGCCCGAAACCAGCGCCCTGGACTACGTGGTGCCCTTTGAAGCCTTTCTGGCCGACTTGAGCAGCGGTGGTTTTGATGCCCGCGTGGCTTCAGGCGGTGGGCGCCAGTTCATCACCATGGACCGCTATGACGCCAACTGGCCGATGGTGGAAAAAGGCTGGCACACCCATGTGCTGGGCCAGGGCCCGCAGTTTGCCAACGCCACGGCGGCTGTGCACGGCCTGCGCCAGCAAAACCCAGGCACGATTGACCAGGACCTGCCGGCCTTTGTGGTGGCTGAAAACGGGCGCGCCATCGGCACCATTGAAGACGGCGACGCGGTGGTGCTGTTCAACTTTCGGGGTGACCGGGCCATAGAACTGACACGCGCCTTTGAAGACCCCGCGCTGGACAAGTTTGACCGCGTTCGCAGGCCCAAGATCACCTTTGCCGGCATGCTGCAGTACGACGGCGACCTGAAGCTGCCGGCCCGTTTTTTGGTGGCGCCGCCGGCCATCAAGAACACCTCGGGCGAGGTTTTCAGCCAGCTGGGTGTAAAGCAGTTTGCCTGCTCGGAAACGCAGAAATTTGGCCACGTCACCTACTTCTGGAACGGCAACCGATCCAGCAAATTCCCGGGCGAAACCTACCTGGAAGTGCCCAGCGACGTGGTGCCGTTTGAGCAGCGCCCCTGGATGAAGGCCGCCCAGATTGCCGACGCCATGATCGCGGCGCTGCAAAGCGGCGAGTTCAAGATCCTGCGCTGCAACTTCGCCAACGGCGACATGGTGGGCCACACCGGCAACCTGCGGGCCACCACGATGGCGATTGAAGCGCTGGACCTGGCCTTGGGCCGTTTGCTGCAAGCGCTGGACCAAGCCGGTGGCGTGGCGCTGATCACGGCCGACCATGGCAATGCCGACGAGATGCTGGAGCTGGACAAAAAAACCCAGCAGCCCGCGCAGAACCGCGACGGCAGCTTCAAGGCCAAGACGGCGCACACCCTCAACCCGGTGCCCCTGATTCTTTATCACCGCATCAGCGGCCTGAAACTGGGCTTGAAGCAAACCCCGACAGCCGGCTTGTCCAACGTGGCGGCCACCGTGGCGAACCTGCTGGGCTATGAAAAGCACCCGGCTTGGGATGAAAGCTTGTTGACCCGCGGCTGAAGTCGCGTGGTTGGGCGCTACGCCGGCGCGCGGTAGTGAAGTAACTTGATGCTCACCGGGAAGTAAACCTCAACGTGGCGGTGCTGGGCGGTGCTGGGCGGTGATTGGCGGTGATTGGCGGGTCGGGAGGTTTGTAGGCGGCCGGATTCGCCAGAGAACAAACACCGATGCAAGTTTTTTCATGAACGCTGGGTGTCTTGTTGCCGGCTCGCCGAAAACCCTGACGGCCGCTCGCGAGCGGAGTCGGTTATCCTCAATGCCAAGTGGGTTGGGACTACCCGACCGGCGCTGGGCTCCTGGGACTACCTGGGAGCCCTTCGACTTTCTGGGGCGCAAACAAGGGGTCATGGGAAAACCTTTAGACCGTTTCCTTGCGCCACTCCGTGACGCCCGGTGAAGAGTTTGGTCTCCAACACGTCCCAGGCGCGGTTTGGCTGATTCGGCCGCAGCACATGCAGTCCAATCGGGCGCGCCACCAGATCAGCCAGCTGCAGGCCTTCGGAGTTGCTCTTCTTGTCAGCGACGACGATCGACAGGGGGTATGGCCGTGCGGACCGGTTGTCACCATCGCAGACCCGGCGGAACTCGAGCTCTATCTCCTTGTCCTCTTTGGCACCGCGCGCCTCGCACACCACTGCGGTGGTGCGATCGCCCTGTCCCTGCAGGGCCAGGAAGTCATGCACCCGTTCCAGGCCGTACTTCAGCGCCAAGTGGTAAGGATGGTCCGGCGCGACATAGCGGGCCTTGTGACGCACCTTGTCGATGACAACGGCGACGAGCGTGATGGGAGCGGCGGCGATGATCGCAGTCAGTTGTTCCATCAACCGCTCGCGCCCCTCCTTGTTGAGGAGCGCGAATGGGCCCTTCTTCTTCCGGATGTCGTGTTCGTGCAAGACCACGAGGTCGTGACCAAAGAGCTCGAACTTGAGCCGCCGCACGGCTGGCGTGATCTGCTCGACGTAGGCGGTGCGCGGCATGATGCAGAAGGCCAGAACGAACAGTGGATAGTCCTGGTTGATGACCGCCAGGCTGTGGTCGCCGCTCTCGTCGACGAAGACGACGTAGTCGCTGAAGCGTGAGGTCTCGACGGCACCGGTCATGCTGCGGCGGCGTGCGCGACCAGGGCCTCGGCCAGGTGGGACTGGGTGGTCTGGCTGGCGGCGAGGCGCTGGCGGAGGTTGGCGCAGAGGCGGCGGAGGTCGGTGACGCGGGCGACGATGCGGGTTTGCTCATTCAGCGGCGGCAAAGGGAACACGCAATGCCTGAGCTCGGTCATGTTGATCGAGGCCAAGTTGGTTGTTTGCTTGGCCGATGCAGCGAAGTAGGCGCGTGCCACGTCGAGGTTGAGGTACAGCTCGGCCCAGCCAGGGTTCCAGCTTGTCGTGTAGCCGCGAGCCTTGAAGACATGGTTCTGGTGCAGACATGCGGGCAGTTCTGATCGCCAGATGGCAGTACGACCGACTTTGTCCCAGTCGCCGCCTTCCGTGATCAAGAGATCGCCCTCTGCCAGCCGGTAGCGTGGGAGTTCGGATTCGTCGATCACGATGTCCTTCATCGAGTCGAGGACCAGTTTCCATCGCTGCACATTGGCGACCCTGAGGTAGGGCAGCAACAGAGGCGAGGCAATTGCGCCCTTTCGACCGAGCGTGACACCGCCAGAGACATGCGTGACTTCGCCAAAGCGGGTCCATGCCCAGCCCGCCGGTGGTTCGAATGGCCATTCGTCTTCGTTGACCTCTGGCAATTCGGCTCGTGCCTTACGCCTCGACGCGTCGGCAAGCTGGGCAGCCCTCGCAGCGCGAATCCGCTCTATGAGGACGGCGGCTGGCTCGTCGCTTGGATCCTGCGGCACCAGCAGCCCGCGCACGGCCAGTTGCAGGATGGTTTGCTCCAGCGCATCCACGGCCTCGGGGCGGTCGAGCAGCAGGTCGAAGTGGGCGGCGACGCGTTGCCAGTTCGCGCCCAGTTCCTCGGGCGTGCTGCTGTTGGTCAGCGTGCCCAGCAGGGTGCTAAGCAGGCGGGCATGCTGCTCTGCTTCGAGCCGGCCCCGGGCTTCGAGGGCATCGCACAGGTGCATCAGTTCGTCGACGCGGGCCACGATGCGGGCTTGCTCGGCCTGCGGTGGAAGCGCAATGACGATGCTGTTCAACTTCGCCTGATTCATCTTGGGCTGGGCCGTCCCCGTGACGTAGGGCTCTAACGAAATGGCGTTGATGAACAGTTCCAGATATCGCATCAGGCCCGGGTCGGTTGTATCGATCACATGGGCATGGTTGTTCACCCAGTACTTACCATGAGCCAGGAACGCAATTGGGGTCGATCGATTCAGCAGGTTCGCGCCATCTTCGCCAATGAGCAGCAGAGTTTTGTCAAAGAGGTATCCGTCAATCTTGTCGATGACGCCGGATGCACCGTAGTAGTCATACACCTTCGCTCGTTGTTCTCGGTCGCTGGACGAAACGGGCACTCTCTCACCGTCGCGATTGACCGTTGCATCACCAAACCGAGTCCATACCCAGCCAGTCGGCAGTCTGAAAGGCTGCTGTTCCTCAGATATCTCTAGTTCAGGCTTCGCAACCCTGATCTGACCGGCGGACGCCATGCGCGCCTTCTGCGCTCGGATGCGGTCCAGCAATTTGTCTGCCGGCTCGTCACTGGGCTCCTGACGTAGTAGCTTGCCTTGGACCGCGAGCGTCAAGATCAACTCCTGCAGCCGCGCCACCCCACCTGGCGCCGTCGCCAGCAACTCAAACTGCCGCACCAACCCCGGCTGCACCGCCTCCAGATACCGCGCCCCCGGCTCCCGCGCCTGCAGCACCGCGCTCACGCTTCGCCCTCCGCCTGCCCCAGTTCCCACAGCGCGCGGTCACGCGACAGTTCGGCCTGCAGCTCGGCTTCGGTCGGCAGCCAGGCCTGATAACGGCTGGCATACAACGGCCCGCCGTCGGCCAGCCTTGAATAGCGGGCCACGGCTTCATTGCGCTCGCTGCACAAGATCAGCCCGATGGTGGGGCCGTCGCCTTCGCTGCGCTGGCGCTCGTCCCACACGCGCACGTACATCTCCATTTGCCCTACGTCTTGGTGGCTGAGCTTGCCCACCTTCAGTTCCACCAGCACGAAGCACTTCAGGATGAAGTTGTAAAACACCAGGTCGACATAGGCGTCTTCGCCCTCCACCCGCAGGTGCTGCTGGCGGGCCACGAAGGCAAAGCCCTTGCCCAGCTCCAGCAGGAACTTTTGCAGCTGGTTCAGCAGGCCCTGTTCCAGATCGCGCTCGTACAGTGCGGCGCCTGGCTGTGCGCCCAGAAAGTCCAGCACATAGGGGTCGCGGATGAAGTCGCGCGGGTCGGGGCGGGCGTCGCGCTGCACCAGCGCCTGGGCTTCAGCCTGCACGGCGGCCTGGTCCTGGCTGGAGAGCAGGCGCTCGTAGTACAGCGTGCCCATCTGGCGTTGCAGCGCGGCCACGCTCCAGGCCTGTTGTTGCGCCTCGGCCGCGTACCAGCGGCGCGCGGCAGCATCTGGCAGCCGCATCAGGCTGCGCCAGTGCGACCAGCTCAATTCGCTACACGGCGTGTCGCAAATCTCGTCCCAGCCAAAGGTCAGGTGGAACTGGCGAAAGTTGCGCAGGTTGGCCGCCGAGAAGCCGGGGCCAAACTCACCTTTCAGTCGTTGCGCCAGCTGGTCCAGCACCCGGGCGCCATAGGCTGCGCGCGCCTGCCCGGCCTGCTCGTCCGCCACGATCAGTCGGCCCACGTGCCAGTAGGCTTCCACCATCACGCGGTTGACGCTGCGCTGCGCCTGTTGCCGTGCCGTTCGCAGTACGGTCTGCACCTGCTGCAACAGCGGCGGCCCGTCGCACGGCACGGCGGTGATGGCGGTCTCAGTGCTTGGTGCCGCTGCGCCGGCGGTCTTGCGCTTGCTCATCGCGTCCCCACCAACGATTCGGCCAGGATCGCCTTCAGCTGATCCCGCAGCCCCTGCGCCTGGGCCTGCAGCCGCGCGTAGTCGCGCAGCAGCTCATCGGGGTCGTGGCTCACCGCATCGGGCGTGTGCGGGTTCTTCTGGTCCAGGTTGTAGCCCGCGGCCTTGATCTGGTCGATGCTCACCTTCCAGGCGTGCTCGTTTTCCACACGGCTGGCAAAGCCATCGGCCTCACTGCCCCACCAGGCTTTCTCGGCGTCGAACTCTTCGATGCGGATGGGTTTGGTCTTGTTGTAGTTCTTCACGCCCGGCGGGTAGGGGTGCTCGTAGTACCAGACGTCCTGGGTCGGCGTGCCCTTGGTGAAGAACAGCAGGTTGG
>JAYVSX010000195.1:0-2699 GCA_043774975.1 Rubrivivax sp. | reverse complement strand
TTGGAACCTGACCGGCGACGCTTACCTGGTGGACGAAGAGGGGCAGTACGTCTACCAGGCCCGCACCGACGACATGATCATCTCGGGCGGCTACAACATTGCCGGCCCCGAGCGGGCCATGTTGGCGACGCCAGCATGGCCAAGGCGCTGCAGGACTTTGTCAAGCAGGCCATTGCGCCCTACAAATACCCGCGCGAGATCGCCTTCAAGGACGCCCTGCCGCGCACCGAAACCGGCAAGCTGCAGCGCTTCAGGCTGAAGTCTGGGGCTTGAGCGGCGCAGGTTTGCCGCCGCGGCCGTAGGTCATGCGGGCCCACAGCGCTTCCATCGGGCCGCGTTCGTGCTTTCGCAGCCACCAGTAGCTCCACGGCACCTGCACCGCGAAGAAGATCAACACCGACAGCGCCAACCCCGCTGCCGGCCCGACCTTGGCCCACAGGCCAAAGCCCCAGCCGTAGAACAAGGTGGTGCAGATGGCGGTCTGCAGCAGGTAGTTGGTCAGCGGCATGCGGCCGGCCAGCTCAAACGGCCTGAACAAGCGCTTCCAAGCCTGGCGTTGAAACAGCTGCACGATGAGCAGCACATAAAAGACCATCAGCATGGGCCTGGAGATGTTGTAGCAAAGACCGGCAAAGGTCTTGATCAGTGAAGGGCCGGGTGTGCGGTTGGCCTCCCAGATCATCGTGGCCGTGGCAGACAGCGCCAGGCCCACCACCAGCATGACCCAGGTCAGGCGCTTGATCTGGGGCATCAGCTCGGGGATGCGCTGGGCCCAGCGGCGCCGGCCGGCCAACACGCCCAGCAGCATGGTCAGCGTCATCGACACATACCAACCAAAGGTGCCCCACAGCGAGTACAGGTCGCCGTACTGGTGGGCCATGATGCGCATGTTTTCCCAAGCGGTGGCCCAGAAGCTGCCGGCGCCAAAGGCGGCGTCGTTGGTCAGCGCAAAGCCCTTGCCCAGCGCCACCCGGCTGGCCACGAATTCCTTGCTGACAAAGGCCACCCGCAGCAAGCTGGCAATCAAGGGGTAGACCAGGCAGCCCACCATCACCAGGACCAGCCCGCGGTCGCTGACCTTGCGCAAGCCAAACAGCAGCACGATGCCCAGGATGGCGTAGACATGCAGCACGTCGCCAAACCAGAACACACAGGCGTGCATAACGCCAATGACCAGCAGCATCAGCAGGCGGCGCAGGTACAGCCGGTCTGCGCCCACAGGGTCTTGCTGCTGCATGCGGGCAAACTGGATCGTGAAACCCAGGCCAAAGAGCACGCTGAACAGGCTGTTGAACTTGCCGGAGAAGAGCGCGTTGCGCACCTGCTCGGCCAGCTGGTCCACCTGCAGGGGCCAGTAGTGCGAACCGTCGGACTCGTGCCAGCCGCTGTAGCTGAAGCCGGGCATGTTCATGATCAGAATGCCCATCAGCGCAAAGCCTCGCAGCACGTCCAGGATGGAGATGCGCTCGGCAATGGGCAAGGCAGTCAATGCCGTGTTGTTCATGGATCGAATCTCCCTGAGTGCACAGCCCAGTGGGCTGCGGCCGGCGCGATGATGCGCGTGGCTGCACAGGAAGGGAAGCCCCCAGGTTGCTTCAACGCAAGAGCAGTTGGGCTATGCCAAATGGCCAGCGCGGTGCTCAGTGCAGGCCTTCACTGCAGGCCAAACAGGTCGCGCATCGCCTGGCGGACTTGGCCCTGGCCCAGTGAGCTGGTGTTGTGGTGGGTACCCCCTTCAACCAGCACAAAGCGTTTGGGTGCTTGGGCACGTTGAAAGAGCGTTTGGCCCAAGGCGGGTTGGATCAGCCGGTCTTCACTGCCATGAACCACCAGCACTGGCGAGCCCACCGTGGCGATCTGCGCCGCCGCGTCAAACCGCTGGGTGACAAACGGCCCCACCGGCAACCAGCCCCACTTGAAGGTGCTCACCAGGTCGGGGATCGACGTGAAGGTACCTTCGACGATGAGCCCGGCTTCATCACTGACCTGGGCGGCCAGCAACACCGCGATGGCGCCGCCCAAGGAGTGGCCAAAGAGGTAGCGCTGGGCCTGCGGCTGGGTTTGCGCCAGCCAGCGCCAAGCCGCCTGGGCGTCTTCCAAGGCCAGCGCTTGAGAAGGCAGTTCGTCGCTGCTGCGGCCAAAGCCGCGGTAGTCGATGGCCAGCACGGCAAAGCCCATGTCGTGCAGCCGGCGCATGCGGTGCGCGCTGCTGCGAACGTCCCATCTGGCGCCGTGCAAGTAAAGCAGCTGCGGCGCGTCGGGTTTGGCCTGGCGCAGCCACAGACCGTGCAGGCGCACGGCTTGGCCCGTGGTGGCGGATCGGAAGTCGACCCAAACATCCTGCATGCCTTCGGCGGCTGCGGCACCTGCCCAGGTGCGGCTGCCGGGCTGGAAGATCCAGCGCCGTTGCTGTTCGTCCAGCGTGGTGCAGCCACCGCCAACCAGCAAAACCAGCAAAGCCAGCAGTGGCCACAGCACACCATGGCGCACCCGACCGCCGCACGACAGCCGTTCAGTCGATGGCTTGGAGTCTGTGGACTGCATGGTCGGCATCTTCGCAGGAAACCGTGCACCCGGCAGCGGGCTCGGCCATGGCTTGCCATCGGCTCGCTTCTTGTTCGGTGATGCCCCACATTCAGCCCACGGCCGCTCCACGGTTGGCCCGCTGTTTGCCCTCTTGTTGCGGTCTGCCAATCGGT
>JAYVSX010000194.1:0-6053 GCA_043774975.1 Rubrivivax sp. | reverse complement strand
GCCTGGGCCTGGACCGGTCCATCCCCGAGCAGTTCTTCATCTGGGCCGGTCAGCTGCTGACCGGGAATCTGGGGCAGAGCTACTACTACAAGACCGAAGTCACCTCGCTGATCGCGCAGCGCCTGGAACCCACGCTGTCGCTGGCGGTCATCACCATCACGCTGGCGGTGCTGGTGGCCGTGCCCTTGGGCGTGCTGGCAGCCTGGCGCTTTGGTGGCTGGCTGGACCGCGGCCTGATGGCCTTTTCGGTACTGGGCTTTTCGGTGCCGGTGTTTGTGGTGGCCTATGTGCTGATCTGGCTGGTGTCACTCAAGCTGGGCTGGTTTCCAGTGCAGGGCTACAAACGCATCGCCGACGGCCTGGGGCCGTGGCTTTACCACCTGGCATTGCCCGCCATCACGCTCAGCTTCATCTACGTGGCGCTGATCGCCCGCGTCACCCGGGCTTCGGTGCTGGAGACCTTGGGCGAGGACTACATCCGCACCGCCCGCGCCAAGGGCCTGCCAGAAAAGCAGGTGCTGATGCGCCACGCACTGGCCAACGCGGCGGTGCCGATTGTCACGGTCATCGGCATCGGCATTGCGCTGCTGATTGGTGGCGTGGTGGTGACCGAGTCGGTCTACGCCATTCCAGGGCTGGGGCGGTTGACGGTGGACGCCGTGCTGGCGCGCGACTTCCCCACCATCCAGGGTGTGATCCTGCTGTTTTCGTTTGTCTACGTGCTGGTCAACCTGCTGGTCGACGTGAGCTACGTCTTCTTCGATCCCCGCATTCGCTACTGACCCCCCTTGCCAAGCACCCACTGATCATCCATGGCCCAAGCTGGACCCGACGCCGCCTTTGACGCCCTGTCCGTCGAATCGGCCACCATCGTGCACACCGCCAGCGCCTGGGCGCGGGTGCGCCAAAACCTGTCGGTGCGCATCGGTGGCACGGCTCTTGTGCTGCTGGTGCTGCTGTCTTTGGCGGCGCCCTGGCTGGGCACGGTGGACCCGTCGCTGTTTGACCCCGCCAGCCGCGACCTCAAGCCCGGCCAGATGGGCGAGATCACCACGCTGGAAGGCGACACGCTGAAGCACCGGTTCCTGATGGGCTCTGACAGCTTTGGCCGCGATGTCTACAGCCGCGTGATCTACGGCACCCGGGTGTCGCTGATCGTCGGCATTTCCACGGCCATCCTGGCCATGAGCATCGGCATCGTGCTGGGTCTGTGCTCGGGCTTCTTTCGCTGGCTCGACGGCCCTTTGATGCGGGTCATGGACGGCCTGATGGCCATTCCAGCCATCCTGATCGCGATCGCCCTGGTGGCCATGTGGCGCGGCAGCCTGACCACCGTGATCATCGCCATCGCGATCCCCGAAATCCCCCGCGTGACACGGCTGGTGCGCTCGCTGGTGCTCAGCATCCGCGAAGAGCCCTATGTGGAAGCGGCCGTGGCCATGGGCACCGCCACCTGGAAGATCATGTTGCGCCACATCCTGCCCAACACGGTGGCGCCGCTGGTGGTGCAAGGCACCTTCATCTGCGCGGCAGGCATCCTGACCGAAGCCATTCTTTCCTTTCTGGGCGTGGGCCTGCCACCCGACATCCCGACCTGGGGCAACGTGATGGCCGAAGGCCGCGCGCAGTTCAACGACTACCCACACAACATTTTTTTTCCGGGCATCTTCCTGGCTGTCACCGTGCTGGCGGTCAACATCCTGGGCGACGGCCTGCGCGACACACTCGACCCCAAGATGGCCAAGCGTGGGTGAAGCTTCGATGAACACGGCCGCCCCGATCCTGGAGATTCGCGATTTGACGATCGCGCTGCCGCCCGGCAGCGACCGCGCCACGGCCGTGCAGAAGGTCAGCTTCAGCGTGGGCCGCGGCGAAACGCTGTGCCTGGTGGGGGAGTCCGGCTCGGGCAAGAGCGTCATCGCACAAAGCGTGATGGGCTTGTTGCCCAAGTCGCTGCCGGTGCGCGCTGGCCAGATCCTGCTGCAGGGCGAAGACATCACCCACGCCCCGCTGTCGCGCTTGCGTGAACTGCGGGCCACCCGCATGGGCATGATTTTTCAGGAGCCGATGACGGCCCTGAACCCGGTCATGAGCTGCGGCGACCAGATCGACGAGGTGCTGCGCGAACACACTGCGCTCAGCGCCGCGCAGCGGCGCGACAAAGTGCTGTCCATCGTGCGCGAGGTGCTGTTGCCCGACCCCGAGCGCATGGTCGCCAGCTACCCGCACCAACTCTCGGGCGGCCAGCGCCAGCGCATCATGATTGCCATGGCGCTGGTGCTCGACCCGGTGCTGCTGATCGCCGACGAACCCACCACCGCGCTGGACGTCACCACGCAGGCGCAGATCCTGAAGCTGGTGCTCGAGCTGCAGCAACGCCACGGCACCGGCGTGCTCTTCATCACCCACGACTTTGGCGTGGTGGCCGACATCGCACACCGGGTGGCCGTCTTGCGCCTGGGCGACCTGGTGGAACTGGGCCCCAAGGTGGACGTGCTGCAACGGCCGCAGCACGACTACACGCGCATGCTGATGGCCGCCGTGCCCACGCTCAACACCACCGAACGGCCGGTCGACACCGCCGCGCCACTGGTCTTGCAGATCAAAGGCCTGGCCAAGACCTACCAGGACAAAAGCTGGTTTGGCAAACAGCGCACCGTGCACGCGGCCAAGGACGTCAACCTGAGCATCCGCCGTGGCCAGACGCTGGGCATCGTGGGCGAGTCGGGCTCGGGCAAAAGCACGGTGGCGCGCTGCGTGGTGCGGCTGGTCGACCCCACCGCGGGCTCGGTGATGCTGGGCCGCGACGAGATCGCCACGCTGTCGGCATCGGCCCTGCGGCCTTTGCGCCGGCGTGTGCAGATCGTTTTTCAAGACCCTTACCGATCGCTCAACCCGCGCCGCACCGTGGGCCAGGCGCTGATCGAAGGGCCGATGAACTACGGCATGGCGCTGGGGGACGCCATGGCCAAGGCCCACGAACTGCTGGGCCTGGTGCGCATGGACGCCAGTGCGATGAGCCGCTACCCGCACCAGTTCAGCGGCGGCCAGCGCCAGCGCATCTGCATTGCACGCGCGCTGATGATGGAACCCGAACTGCTGGTGGCCGACGAAGCCGTCAGCGCGCTGGACGTGTCGGTGCAGGCCCAGGTGCTGCGCCTGTTTGAAGAAATCCGCGAGCGGCTGCAGATTGCCATGCTGTTCATCACGCACGACCTGCGCGTGGCATCGCAGGTGTGCGACACGCTGGCCGTCATGAGCCAAGGCGAAGTGGTGGAGTACGGCCCGGCGCACCAGGTCTTTGGCAACCCGCAGCACGCTTACACCCGGGCCTTGTTTGCAGCTGCGCCCGGCCAGAGTTTCTCCTTTGGCCGCTGAGAACCGCACCCGAGGCAGCCCTTGAGCAAACCAGCCCCAGATACCCACAACGGCCTGCGCAGCCTGTGGTGGATACCGCCACTGTTGGGCCTGTTTTGGGGCTTGAACTGGCCGGTCGTGAAAATCATGCTCACCGGCCTGCCGCCGTTTTACATGCGCGGCCTGGCCTTCACGGCCGCGGCCGTCGTGCTGGTGGCGGTGGTGCTTTGGCAACGCGCAGCCCTGGTTCCGCCACGTTCAGAGTGGCTGCCCTTGGTCGCCAGCGGCCTGCTCAATGTGGTGGGCTTCAACCTGTGCTCGGCCTTTGCCCAGTTGCACACCACCACCTCGCGCGCCACGGTGCTGACCTTCACGATGCCGATGATGGCCGTGCTGCTGGCTTGGGCCTTGCTGGGCGAACGCATCTCCAAACGCGGTGCCTGGGCACTGGCCTTGGGCAGCCTGGGCATCCTGCTGCTGGCCTGGCCGGCGCTGACCCAGGCCGGTCAGGCCGGTAACGGCTGGGGTTTGATCTTCCCGCTGCTGGCGGCTTTTTTCTGGGCCTTGGGCACCGCCGTGTCCAAACGCTGGGTGGTGCAAAGCAACCCCGCCCGCAGCCTGGCCTGGCAGCTGCTGCTGGGCGGTGTGGTGTGCCTGCTGGGCGCACAGTTGGCGGGCGAAGTCTTGCCGCAGCGTGTCAGCCCAACCGTGGCCTTGGCTTTCACCTTTCACGTGCTGCTGGCCACCTCATTGGCTTACCTGCTGTGGTTCAAACTCTTGACCCAGTCTGACGCCGGCGTGGCGGCCATGACCACGCTGCTGGTGCCCCTGGTCGGTGTGTTGGGCGCCATGGCATTGGTGGGCGAACGGCCCAGCCTGTTGGACTGGGGTGGCTTTGCCTTGGTCTTTGTCGGGGCCGGCGCCGTGTTGCTGCAGCCGCGCAAGGCCTGACTCACTTCACCCCCTCTGTCACCACCGCCATGACCCGCATCCTGATCGCTGGCTACCAACACGAGACCAACACCTTCGCACCCAGCCTGGCCGACTGGGCTGCCTTCACCCGTGGCGACTCCTTCCCCGCCTTTGTGCGCGGCCAGGCCATGCAAGACCAGTTGAGCGGCATCAACATCCCGGTCGCTGGCTTCATCGCTGCGGCAAAACGCAAGGGGTGGACCTTGGTCCCGTCGGCCTGGGCGGGCGCCATTCCTTCTTCCTACGTCACCGAAGACGCGTTTGAGCGCATTTGCAAAGCCATCTGCGACGATGTGAAAGCGGCCCAGCAAAACGGCGGCCTGGACGGCGTTTACCTGGACCTGCACGGCGCCGCCGTGGCCCAGAACGCGGCAGACAGCGAAGGCGAACTGCTGGCCCGCGTGCGCGCGCTGGTGGGCCCCAACATCCCCATCTGCGCCAGCCTGGACCTGCACGCCAACGTCACCCAGCGCATGCTGCGTGAAGCCGATGCGCTGGTGTCGTACCGCACCTACCCGCACGTCGACATGGCCGACACTGGCGAGCTGGCGACCGAGCTGATGGCCCGCCGCTTCAAGGCCAGCCAGCGCGAACCGATGCACATGCAACGCCTGCCCTACCTGATCCCCCTCAACGCCCAAAGCACACTGCTGCAACCGGCGCAAGGCCTGTACGAAGAACTGCTGGCCATCGACCGCGAGCTGGGCACCGTGCTGAGCTTTTGCCCCGGCTTTCCCGCCGCCGACTTTGCCGAGTGCGCACCCATGATCTGGGCCCACGGCGAACGGGCCCAAGCCGCCGTGCAACGCCTGCACGCCCGCGCGGCCGACCCGGCCCAGTGGCGCATGACGGTGTTGCCCGCGCGCGAATGTGTGGTGCAAGCCCTGGCCCTGGCCCAAACCGCTGCGCTGCCGGTGGTGGTGGCCGACACGCAAGACAACCCCGGCGCCGGCGGCGACAGCAACACCACCGGCATGCTGCACGCCCTGCGCGCCCAAGGCGCAGGCCAGCGCTTCCCGGGCCAAGTGGCGCTGGGCCTGCTGTTCGACCCCGCCGCCGCCCGCGCTGCACATGACGCGGGCGTGGGCGCCGACCTCCACATCAGCCTGGGCACCGCGGTGCCCACCTTCACCGGCCAGCCCAGCGACGCCCCCGTCACCGGCCGTTTCAAGGTGCTGGCCCTGAGCGACGGCGTGTGCACCCTCACCGGCCCGATGATGCGCGGCCTGACGGTGCGCCTGGGCCTGAGCGCATGCCTGGAAATCGATGGCATCCGTGTCGCGGTGACCAGCGGCAAAAAACAACTGCTGGACCGCCAGCTGCTGCGCATGGTGGGCATCCACACCGAGCAGATGCGGCTGGTGGTGGTGAAGAGCTCGGTGCACTTCCGCGCCGACTTCCAGCCCAACGCCAGCCACGTGCTGGTGGCCAAGGCAGCCGGGCCGATGGCGGCGGACCCTGGCGACTTGCCCTGGAAAAACCTGCCCAAAGAGACGCGCACACGGCCCTGAAGCCGAGGCCACGCGTGACGTTTTCGTGACGTTTTCGTGACGCTGCTGGGCCTACCGTCTGCGCACCCTGTGGCACCTGACCTGCTGCGGTCCCGAGCGGACTGGTTGCACCGCGGACACCTCAAACGCCAGCGAGCATTGCCATGATCCACCGCTTGTTGACCCTGCTTCCAATGGCCGGCCTGATCCTGGGCGCCGCTGTCGCGAACGCCG
>JAYVSX010000193.1:0-3895 GCA_043774975.1 Rubrivivax sp. | reverse complement strand
CGCGGGCACCATGGGTGGTGGCATCAGCATGAACTTCCTCAACGCCGGCATCCCGGTGGTGATGCTGGAGATGAAGCAGGAAGCGCTGGACCGCGGCGTGGCCACCATCCGCAAGAACTACGAGTCGCAGCTGAAAAAGGGCAAGCTCAAGCAGGACAAGTTCGACGCCCGCATGGCGCTGCTCAGCACCACGCTGAACTACAGCGACATTGCCGACGCCGACATGGTCATCGAAGCCGTGTTCGAAGAAATGGGCGTCAAGGAAAAGGTCTTCAAGAAACTGGACGAAGTGATGAAGGCCGGCGCCATCCTGGCCAGCAACACCAGCACGCTGGATGTGAACCAGATCGCCAACTTCACGAAGCGCCCGCAGGACGTGATCGGCACGCACTTCTTCAGCCCCGCCAACGTGATGAAACTGCTGGAAGTGGTGCGCGGCGAGAAGACGGCCAAGGACGTGCTGGCCACGGTGATGGCGCTGGGCAAGAAGATCCGCAAGACCAGTGTGGTCAGTGGTGTCTGCGACGGTTTCATCGGCAACCGCATGATCGAGCAGTACAGCCGCCAAGCTGGCTTCCTGCTGGAAGAGGGCTGCACGCCGGCACAGGTCGACAAGGCGGTTGAGAAGTTTGGCTTTGCGATGGGCCCGTTCCGCATGGGCGACTTGGCAGGCAACGACATCGGCTGGGCCATCCGCAAGCGCCGCTACCAGGAAAAGCCGCACATGCGCTACAGCAAGACCGCCGACCTGTTGTGCGAGCTGGGCCGCTATGGCCAGAAGACCGGCGCCGGTTGGTACGACTATCTGCCGGGCAAGCGCGACGCCATTCCTTCCAAGCTGGTGGAGCAGATGATCGCCAAGCACAGCGCCAGCCTGGGTGTTGCGCCGCGCAAGATTGCCGACGAAGAAATCGTGCAGCGCCTGGTCTACGCGCTGGTCAACGAAGCCGCCAAGATCCTGGAAGAAGGGATAGCGAGCAAAGCAAGTGACATCGACATGGTCTACCTCACCGGCTACGGCTTCCCGCTGCACCGCGGCGGGCCCATGTGCTACGCCGACAGCCAGGGCCTGTTCAACGTGGTGCAAACCATGAAGCGCTTTGCGGCCAACCCGTTTGATGACGCCAGCTTCTGGCAGCCCGCGCCCTTGCTGGCCAAGCTGGCGGCTGAAGGCAAAAGCTTCACCTGATCAGCTGGCACACATGGTCCGCTTCTATCACCGCCTGCTCACGCAGGCCACCCAGTGAACCTCACCTCAGGACACCTGCCATGAGCAACGCCGTCATCGTCTCCTCCGCCCGCACGCCCCTTTGCAAGAGCTGGAAAGGCGCCTTCAACATGACGCACGGTGCCACGCTGGGTGGCCACGCCATCCAGGCGGCGGTGGCCCGCGCCGGCATCGAAGGTGCCGAAGTGGACGACGTGATCATGGGCTGTGCCACACCCGAAGGCGCCACCGGCAGCAACATCGCCCGCCAGGCCCTGTTGCGCGCCGGGCTGCCCGTCACCACCAGCGGCGTCACCGTCAACCGTTTTTGCAGCAGCGGTTTGCAGACCATTGCGTTGGCAGCCCAGCGCGTGATCGCTGGTGAGGGTGACATCTACATCGGTGGCGGCGTAGAAAGCATCAGTTGCGTGCAGCAAGAGGCCAACAAGCACATGCTGGCCGACCCCTGGCTGCAGAAGAACAAGCCCGAGATCTACTGGAACATGCTGCAGACCGCCGAGCAGGTGGCCAAGCGCTACCACATCAGCCGCGAACGCATGGACCACTACGGCGCCGGCAGCCAGCAAAGAGCCGCCGCCGCACTGGAAGCCGGGCTGTTCAAGGACGAGATCGCGCCGATCACCGTGACGGCTGGCGTGGCCGACCCTGTCATGGGCCTGCGCAGCAAAGAAGTGACCGTGGCGCACGACGAAGGCATTCGTGCCGGCACCACCTTTGAGGGCATCTGCAACCTGCGCTCAGCATTGCCCGGCGGACTCATCAGCGCTGGCAACGCCAGCCAGTTCAGCGACGGCGCCGGTGCCTGCGTGGTGATGAACGAAACGGTCGCCCAGCGCAAAGGCCTGAAGCCGTTGGGCCGCTTCCTGGGCTTTGCCGTGGCGGGTTGTGAGCCCGATGAGATGGGCATCGGCCCGGTGTTTGCGGTGCCCAAGGTGCTCAAGCGCCTGGGCCTGACGGTGGCCGACATCGACCTGTGGGAACTGAACGAGGCCTTTGCGGTGCAAGTGCTGTACTGCGCCGACACGCTGGGCATCCCGATGGACCGCCTCAACGTCAACGGCGGTGCCATCGCCGTGGGCCACCCCTACGGCGTCAGCGGCCAGCGCTTGACGGGCCATGCGCTCATCGAAGGCAAGCGCCGCGGCGCCAAGCGGGTGGTGGTCACCATGTGCATTGGCGGCGGCATGGGCGCGGCCGGCGTGTTCGAAGTGCTCTGACGCGGGCTCGCCATGCAAGCCTTGCGCACCCCCGACAACCGCTTTGTCGGTCTGCCGGGCTTCGACCACGCGGCGCACTACAGCGAGTTTGCGGGATTGCGCGTTCACCACGTCGACGAAGGCCCGGCTGACGCGCCCGTCACGGTGTTGTGCCTGCACGGCAACCCGAGCTGGGGTTACTTGTACCGCCACATGATCCCGGTCTTCACGCAGGCGGGTTTGCGGGTGGTGGTGCCTGATCTGCTGGGCTTCGGGCGGTCGGACAAGCCGGTGCTGGAAGTTGATCACAGCTTTGAGCTTCACCGCAACATGCTGCTCGACTTTGTCGAGCGCCTGGACCTGAAGAACATCATGCTGGTCTGCCAGGACTGGGGTGGCATCTTCGGCTTGACCCTGCCGATGGCCATGCCGCAGCGCTTCACCCGGCTGTTGGTGATGAACACCGGCCTGGGCACGGGGCAGTTGACCGAAGGCTTTCGCCAGTGGCGCGCTTTCTCCAACAGCCAGCCTGACCTGGCCGTGGGCAAGCTGCTCCAGCGTGGCAAACGCGACCTCAGCGCGGCCGAGGTCGCGGCCTATGACGCACCCTTTCCAGATGCCAGCTACAAGGCCGCGCTGCGTGCCTTCCCCAACCTGGTGCCCGACGGCGAAGACGCACCCGGCGCCGCCGTCAGCCGGCAGGCCCTGGCCTTTTGGCGCGACCAGTGGGCGGGCGACAGTTTCATGGCCATCGGCATGCAAGACCCGGTGCTGGGGCCAGCGGCCATGAACAGCTTGCAGCGGCAGATCCGCAACTGCCCGCCACCGCTGGAAGTCGCTGAGGGTGGGCACTTTGTGCAGGAGTGGGGCGGGCCGATTGCCCAGGCCGCGCTGGCTCACTTCAAGTTGGCCTGATGAAGCTGAGTGGCGCGTCAGCGGTCCACACCCGTCGGCCTGCACCCGCCGTTGCGCACCCGCCGTCCCTCATCCGTCGCTCCGCACCCGCCATTAAAACCCGTCGAAACAGCTGACCATGGACCTCGAAACCCTGCGCCAATTTTTCGCGATGTCGCCCTACATGGCCGACCTGGGTGTGGAGCCCGTGGCCGTGGGTGAGGGCACGGTCAGCACCGTCTTGAACGTGGCCCCGCGCCACCATCAGCACACCGGCCAGGTGCATGCCGGCGTGATGGCCGCCATGGCCGACCACAGCATGGGCTCGGCCGCGCAGACCTTGGCCCGCGAAGGAGTCTGGGCCATCACCGCAGAGCTCAAGACCGCACAGCTGCGCCCGGCCAAGGGCGAACGCCTGGTGTGTGATGCCGTGGTCATCAAGGCGGGCCGCACGCTGAGCTTCACCGAAGCCGAGGTCTATGCCATGAACGGCGACCAACGCACACTGGTCATGAAAGCCAGCGCCACCATGGCACTCGTGCCCAAAAAAGACTGAAGCCCCCCACACAACATCCAC
>JAYVSX010000192.1:0-5449 GCA_043774975.1 Rubrivivax sp. | reverse complement strand
GGCCCGCGGCAACGCTCGGAACCCATGACTGGACCGGGTCGGTTCCGGGTCCTCGATAGACCTACCTGCACAGCGGCTTCTTCTTGTAAGCCTGCCGGTAACCTGAAGCCTTCCCGTCTTTCATCGCCGGCCCACTGGGGCACTCGTCCGCTACGAGCCGTCGAGCAGGCAGAGCTCAGTCGACAGCAACGGCGGGGTCGGATCGCAGATCAATCCGGGCTGCAGTCTTTGATAGCGCTTGTTCGAAGGGCCCGCCTTTTGTTTGGGTTGGGTTCAAGCCGGTTGACCAGCGGCATCCCGTACAGTCCGCCGCGATGCCCAGCACCCCCATACTTTCAGATAACACCACCCACGTCGCCGTCATTGGCGGCGGGCCCGCCGGCTTGATGGCCGCGCAAACGCTGTCAGAGCAGGGCGTGCAGGTCGACCTGTTTGACGCCATGCCCTCGGTGGGGCGCAAGTTCTTGTTGGCCGGCATTGGCGGCCTGAACTTGACCCACGCCGAAGCACTGGACCGCTTTGTCACCCGCTACAGCCAGCGCACCGACGTCATGGCGCCCTGGTTACGGGCCTTCGGTCCGCAGCAGTTGCGGGACTGGGCGGCCAGCCTGGGCGTGACCACGTTCGTCGGCAGTTCGAACCGGGTCTTCCCGGTGGACATGAAGGCCGCGCCCTTGTTGCGCGCCTGGCTGCACCGCCTGCGCGAAAGCGGTGTGCGTTTTCACATGCGCCACCGCTGGCAAGGTTGGGACGAACAAGGCGCGCTGGTGTTGCACGGCCCGCACGGCCGCGTGATCAGCCAGCCGGCCGCCACCGTGCTGGCGCTGGGGGGTGCCAGCTGGCCGCAACTGGGGTCTGACGGCGCTTGGTGGCCCTGGCTGCAAGCCAAGGGTGCCGACCTGGCCGCGCTCAAGCCCAGCAACTGTGGCTTTGACGTGGACTGGAGCGAACACTTCAGCACCCGCTATGCCGGCCAGGCCTTGAAGTCGGTGGCGCTCACGCTGCCGCTCACGCTGCCAGTCACGCTGCCCGGCTTTGCGCAACGCGGCGAGTTTGTGGTGACGGCCAGCGGTGTGGAGGGCAGCCTGATCTATGCCGCTTCAGCGCCTCTGCGCGACGCGCTGGCTGCGCAGGGCCAGGCCAGCTTTTGCCTCGACCTCTTGCCCGACCGTTCGATCGATTGGGTGACCGCCGAGCTGGCGCATCCGCGTGGCCCCAGGTCCTTGTCCACCCACCTCAAATCGCGCCTGAGTCTGGCGGGGGTGAAGGCCGGCCTGCTGTGGGAACGGGTGCCCAAGTCAGACCAGAACAACCCTGCAAGCCTGGCCGCCTTCATCAAGGCCCTGCCCATCACGGTGACGGCCACTCGGCCCATCGCCGAAGCCATCAGCACGGCTGGCGGTGTGCGCTTTGAGGGCTTGAGACCGCAGTTGATGCTGCAGGCGCTGCCGGGCGTTTTTGTGGCCGGCGAAATGCTGGACTGGGAAGCACCCACCGGCGGCTACCTGTTGACCGCTTGCTTCAGCACCGGTTGGGTAGCCGGGCAGGGCGCCGCACAGTGGGTGAAAGAGGGCCGCCACTTGACCTGAGTTGTGCTGCGCCCGTGGCGCGGCTGCTCACCAGCTGACTTCGCGGTCCGGCGTGGAGCCAATCTTGTGAATGGACAGGTCCGCACCGTCGTGCTCTTCTTCGGCCGTCAGCCGCAGCGAGGTCACGGCTTTGAGCCCACCGTAAACGATCAGACCCGACAGCAGCGCCCAGACCACCCCGCCCACCGTGCCGATCAGTTGCGCGGTGAAAGACACCCCGCCCATGCCACCCAGGGCGGGCAGGCCGAAGATGCCGCAGGCGATGCCGCCCCAGGCGCCACACAGGCCGTGCAGCGGCCAGACGCCCAACACGTCGTCAATCTTCCAGCGGTTTTGCGTCAGCGTGAACATGAAGACAAACACCGCGCCCGCCACGCCACCCACCACCAGCGCGCCGGCGGGGTGCATCACATCGGAGCCCGCGCACACCGCAACCAGGCCGGCCAAGGGGCCGTTGTAGGCAAAGCCAGGGTCGTTTTTGCCCATCACCGTGGCCACCAGGGTGCCACCGGCCATCGCCATCAAGGAATTCACAGCCACCAGGCCCGAGATCTTGTCGATGGTCTGCGCGCTCATCACGTTGAAACCGAACCAGCCCACCGCCAGCACCCAGGCGCCGAGCGCCAGAAACGGAATGCTGGAAGGCGGGTGGGCACTGATGGCGCCGTCCTTGCGGTAGCGGTTGGCCCGCGGCCCCAGCAGCATCACCGCCACCAAACCGATCCAACCGCCCACCGCGTGCACCACCACGCTGCCGGCAAAGTCGTGAAACTCAAAGCCCGTCAGGCCCTTGATCCAGGCCTGGATGCCGCCGTTCTGATTCCAGACCACGCCCTCAAACAGCGGGTAAAAGATGCCCACCAACACGGCCGTGGCGATCAGCTGCGGGCCAAAGCGTGCGCGCTCGGCAATGCCGCCTGACACGATGGCCGGAATGGCCGCTGCAAAGGTCAGCAGAAAGAAGAACTTCACCAGGTCGTAGCCGTTGCGCTGGGCCAGCGTTTCGGCCCCGCTGTAGAAGCTGACGCCATAGGCCACCAAGTAGCCGACAAAAAAGTAGGCCAAGGTCGAGACTGAAAAGTCCACCAGGATCTTGACCAGCGCATTGACCTGGTTCTTCTTACGCACGGTGCCCAGTTCCAGGAAGGCAAACCCTGAATGCATGGCCAGCACCATGATGGCGCCCAACAAAATGAACAAGGCGTCGGTGCCTTGCTTGACTTGATCCACGGGAAGCTCCTGGTTGGCTGCTGATGGCCGGGTTGGTGCGCGGGCACCGCTGAAGGCCCAAACTGCACCAAGGTAAGCAAATGACGTGCCTCGTCTGGTGCGCAAAATCGCACCTCGTTGGGGCAAACTGCATCGCCAACGCCGCCATCAGGTGAATTGGCGCCCTGAAGTGGTGCGGTGGCTGACGCGCGCAGCGTGGATGGGAACGCCAGGACGGGGGCGTAGCGCCCACCCTTAAACTGCGCCGCTTCGTCATCCGACCTGTGAATTTCTTGGACAAGATCGTTTTGCAGATTGCCGCCGAACTGGGTGTTCGGCCGGCGCAAGTCAACACCACCGTCGAGTTGTTGGACGGTGGATCCACCGTGCCCTTCATCGCGCGCTACCGCAAAGAAGCCACCGAGGGCCTGGACGACATCCAGTTGCGTGAGCTGGAAACGCGGCTGGGCTACCTGCGTGAGCTGGAAGAGCGGCGCACGGCTGTCATCAAGAGCATTGATGAGCAAGGCAAGCTGACGCCCGAGTTGCGCGCTGCATTGACCGCGGCCCCCACCAAGCAAGAGCTGGAAGACCTGTACCTGCCTTTCAAGCCCAAACGCCGCACCAAGGGCATGATCGCTCGCGAGGCAGGCCTGGAGCCGCTGGCCGATCAGCTGTTTGCCAACCCCCTGCTGGACCCGCTGCACGAGGCCGCTGCCTTCATCAACCTTGAAGGTGGATTTGCCGACGCCGCAGCCGTGCTGGACGGTGTACGCGACCTGCTCAGCGAGCGTTGGGCCGAAGACGCGCCGCTGGTGGGCAAGTTGCGCGAATGGCTGTGGGCCGAGGCGCTGTTTCAAAGCAAGCTGGTCGATGGCAAGGACGGCAATCACGCTGACGCCGCCAAGTTTCGCGATTACTTCGACTACGCCGAGCCCATCCGCACGGTTCCCAGCCACCGCGCGCTGGCGGTGTTTCGCGGCCGCACGCTGGAATGGCTGGACGCCAAGCTGCTGTTGGACGAGGCGTTGGTGCCCGGCAAACCCAGCTTGGCCGAGGGCCGCATCGCCCGCCATCTGGGCTGGAGCCACGCGGCCCGCAAGGCCGACGACTTGATCCGCAAAACCATTGCCTGGACCTGGAAGGTCAAGCTCAGCCTGAGCCTGGAGCGCGACCTTTTCAGCCGCTTGCGTGAAGAAGCCGAAACGGTGGCCATCAAGGTCTTTGCCGACAACCTGCGCGACCTGCTGCTGGCCGCGCCCGCGGGCAAGCGCGTGGTGATGGGTCTGGACCCGGGCATTCGCACGGGTGTCAAGGTGGCGGTGGTCAGCGACACCGGCAAGGTGCTGGACACCCACACCGTCTACCCGCATGAACCACGGCAGGACTGGGAAGGCTCCTTGCACACCTTGGGCCGCTTGGTGGCCACGCATGGCGTCAACCTGATTGCCATCGGCAACGGCACCGCCAGCCGCGAGACCGACAAGCTGGCGGGTGATCTGATGAAGCGCATTGCGAGTCTTGCGCCCGACGTCAAGCTGGACAAAGTGGTGGTCAGCGAGGCCGGCGCGTCGGTCTACAGCGCCAGCGAATTTGCCAGCAAGGAACTGCCCGACCTGGACGTGAGCCTGCGCGGCGCGGTGAGCATTGCGCGGCGGCTGCAAGACCCGCTGGCCGAGCTGGTGAAGATCGACCCCAAGAGCATTGGGGTGGGGCAGTACCAGCACGACGTCAACCAAAGCGGCCTGGCGCGTTGCCTGGACGCGGTGGTGGAAGACTGCGTCAACGGCGTCGGCGTGGACCTCAACACAGCGTCTGCGCCTTTGTTGTCACGGGTGTCGGGGCTGAGCCCGGCGGTGGCGGCCAGCATCGTGCGTTGGCGCGATGCCCACGGTGCCTTCAAGAACCGCCGCCAACTGCTGGACGTGGCGGGCCTGGGCCCCAAGACCTTTGAGCAGGCTGCAGGTTTTCTGCGCATCCGCGACGGCGACAACCCGCTGGACATGACCGGCGTACACCCCGAGACCTACCCCGTGGTGCAGCGCATGCTGGACAGCCTGCAGCGCCCGGTCAGTGAATTCATGGGCCGCAGCGACGTCATTCGCAGCCTCAAGCCCGAGCTCTTTGCCGACCAACGTTTTGGTGCCATCACCATCAAGGACATCCTGACTGAGCTGGAAAAACCCGGCCGTGATCCGCGCCCCGACTTTGTCGTGGCCCGCTTCAACGAAGGTGTCACCGACCTCAAGGACCTGCAACCGGGCATGACACTCGAAGGCACCGTCAGCAACGTGGCGCAGTTTGGTGCCTTTGTTGACTTGGGTGTGCACCAGGACGGGCTGATCCACGTCAGCCAACTGGCCAACAAGTTTGTCAGCGACGCGCGTGAGGTGGTCAAGACCGGACAGGTGGTGAAGGTGCGCGTGCTGGAGGTTGATCTGGCGCGCAAACGCATCTCGCTGACGATGAAGCTCGACGCGCCGATTGGCGCTGCGCGTCAGCCGGGCGCTGACAACAAGTTTCGGCCAGCAGCGCGGCAAGAGCAGGCGCGGCGGGGGCCCGAGGCAGGGGCACCCAGCGCCATGGCAGCGGCTTTTTCCAAGCTGCAGGGTCGCAAGTGACGGCTGGCACCTTGAGGAGCGGCAGCATCA
>JAYVSX010000191.1:0-4329 GCA_043774975.1 Rubrivivax sp. | reverse complement strand
CGACCTGGGCGCCGAGGTGATCAAGGTTGAGCCCATTGCGGGCGACAGCACGCGCCGGCTGCTGGGCAGCGGCGCCGGATTTTTTGCCATGTTCAACCGCAACAAGCAGAGCCTGGCGGTGGACGTGAAGAACCCGCGCGGCCTGGAAATCGTGCTTAAGCTGATAGCAGGCGCCGACATCTTCAGTGAAAACTTCAAGGCCGGCACGATGGACACATGGGGCCTGGGGGCGGCGGCGTTGAGCAAGCTGAACCCGCGCTTGATCCACGTCTCGCACAAAGGCTTCTTGCCCGGCCCCTACGAACACCGCACCGCGCTGGACGAAGTGGTGCAGATGATGGGCGGCCTGGCCTACATGACCGGCCCCGAGGGCCGCCCCTTGCGCGCCGGCACCAGCGTCAACGACATCATGGGCGGCATGTTTGGCGCCATCGGTGCGCTGGCGGCGCTGCAGCAGCGCGACCGCGCCGTGGGCGGCACCGGGCGCGGGCACCAGGTCAGCAGCGCGCTGTTCGAGAACAACGTGTTTTTGGTGGCCCAGCACATGCTGCAGTTCGCGGTGACCGGCCAACCCGCTGCCCCCATGCCCAGCCGCATCAGCGCCTGGGGCGTCTACGACGTGTTCAGCGTTGCCGATGACGAACAGATCTTCCTGGCCGCTGTCAGCGACACCCAGTTTGCATTGCTGTGCACCGAGTTTGGCTACACCGACCTGGCACAGGACGAACGCCTGTCCAGCAACAACCAGCGTGTGCGGGCGCGCAGCTGGCTGATGCCGCTGTTGCGTGAGCGTTTCAAGGCCTTCACCGCCACCGAATTGAGCCAGCGTTTTGAGCGCATCGGCTTGCCCTACGCGCCCATCACCCGCCCACAAGACCTGTATGACGACCCCCACCTGCTGGCCACGGGCGGGCTGGCGCCGTTGAGCGTGCCTGCCGACGCCAGCGGTGCCGGCCACGCGGTGCAAACCCGGGCACCGCTGCTGCCACTGACTTTGGACGGGCAGCGCCTGCCCGTGCGGCATGGCCCACCGTCGCTGGGCCAGCACGGCACGGCCTTGCTGCGCGAACTGGGCTACACCACCGGTGAGATCGACAAACTGCGTGCCGACGGCGTGGTTGCGATCTGAGTTTGGCGGCGCTGCGCAGTCGCCAGTCGCCCCGTCGGCCGTCGCAACCCAGGCGCCGCCAGCGCGTGCGCCAGACGCAGTCAGACTCAGCTCAGCTCAGCTCAGCTCAGGCTGGCTGGCTGATGACGGCGGGCCACCCAAAACGTCGCGCCCTGCGCGCCGTAGTGTTCAGCGTGCGGCACACCGTGGGCCAGCTCAAAGCCCTCGCCAGCACGCAGTTGGCGGGTTTGCTCGCCACAGGTCAGCTGCAATTCGCCTTGCACCACCTGCGCGCGCACGGCAAACGGGTGGCTGTGCGTCTGCAGCACCTGGCCCGGCGCCCAGACCCGCTCCAGCACTTCATCAAAACCTTCGGCCCGGGCGGCGCGCTCGAATTCGGCAAACGTGGCGTGGTTCATGATGTTTCTCCGGTGGGCTTAAGCGCCAGATTTTGCAGCATCTGCGCCACGGCCTGGTGCAGCGCCTTGGTGTCGATCTTCAAGACTCACCCGCGCGCGTGGGTGACACCGCCGTCCACCACCAGTGTCGAGCCCACCACGTAGTCACCGGCGCGCGAGGCCAGGTAGATGGCAGCACCGGCCATGTCGTCATCGTTGCCGATGCGCCGCGCCGGGATCTGTTGCGCAATCTCGTCGCCGTGGTCACGCGCCACCTTGTTCATGTCGGAGGCAAAGGCGCCGGGCGCAATGGCGCTGACCACGATGCCTTCGGGTGCCAGCCGCAGCGCCATGCGGCGCGTCAGGTGGATCAGGCCGGCCTTGCTGGCGGCGTAGCTGTAGGTCTCTTGCGGGTTGACCGAGACCCCATCGATCGAAGCGATGTTGATGACCTTGGCGCAGTGGCCCCGCGCAGCACCGGCCCGCAACAAGGTGTGCAGGGCCTGGGTCAGGAAGAAGGGGCTCTTGAGGTTGAGGTCGACCACCTTGTCCCAACCCGATTCGGGGAACTCGTCAAACGGCGCGCCCCAGGCCGCGCCCGCGTTGTTGACCAGGATGTCCAGGTGCGACTCGCGGGCCTGGTAGGCCGTCACCAAGCCGCGCATGCCGGCCTCGCTGGACACATCGGCCGGCAAGGACACACAAGTGCCCAAGGCACTGAGCTCAGCGGCCGTGCCATCACAGGCCGCCGCCTTGCGCGACGAGATGTAGACCTTGGCGCCCGCCTTCAAAAAACCGGCGGCGATCATGCGGCCGATGCCGCGCGAGCCCCCGGTGATGAGTGCGGTGCGACCGACGAGGGAAAAGAGGTGGCTGTTCATGGCGGGATCGAACCCTTTAGTCAGTGGCAACCGTGGTGCCGCATTGTTGGCAAAAGCGCGCGCCGGCCAGCAGCGGTGTGCCGCAGGACGAGCAAAATCGCGCGGGTCGCTTGGGCGCGGACGGCGCCGTCAGGTCGCCCGCACGACGTTCTCGAGCTTTGATTCGGGCGGCCAGCAAGTCAGGCGGGACCGCTGCCGCGCTCAGACCCGCGCTGCGGGCCAGGGTCTGGATGGCGCCGGTCCAATGCTGGGTGCCTTGATGATCGGCCTCCAACGAGATCAGCACCCTGCTGCCCATGGTGTGTCGGGCCGCCGCATAAAAGGCTGAGCGCGCATGCACCACGCAAGCCCTCAGGCTCAAGTCTTCAACCCCTGCGGTGTTGTCCACCTTTTGCCGACCGCTGCCGGTGGCCGCAGTCGGCGTTGGCGCCAGGCGAAAGTAGGTGCCCTTGAGTTCAAGCCAGATCAGGTTGGAGCCCGACTCGACCCGGCTCCACAAGAGATGACCAATGCTGATCGCATAGCCGCCACCCAGTAGGCAGACCAAGCCGAGCGGCGTGCTCGCCCAGCTCGCGCTGCCGTCCAGCAGATGAGCCACCGCCGACCAGATCCACAGGCCACCGCCTACCACGGTCAACAACACACCCAACCCACCCAAGGCCAGCAGCCAGATGCTGGAGGTGCGCTCGGCACCGGTCGGCCCAAAGGGCGGCGGCACCAACGGCTGCGACTCTTCCAGAACGACAGCGGTGAAGGCGCCTTCATCGGTGCCGGCCGCCACCACGGGCGGCCGGCGCACATAGCGGCGGTTGGGAATGCCCTCGGCCCAACGCCGAAAGAGTTCGCGGTCCACCTCGGTAAAGAACTTGCTCAATTCAACTTCAAAGTTGACGCTGGCGGTCTCGTGCGCCAGCTTGGCAGCCTGCGGTGTGCTGATCTGGCTGCGCGCGGCCAGCAGGGCCAGCAGTTCCAGCACCAAACCCAGGGCCAGCAAAAACGCCACGCTGACCGGCAGGCCCAAACGGGGCCAGCGCTCGACACCGGGCAGATGGGCAGCAAACCAAGCCAAGGGCAGCGCAAGCGTCAGCGCCAGCGCCCAGGCCAGCGCCACCTTCCAGGGCACCCAGCCCGGACTCTCCAGGTCCAGCAGATGGCGTATCAAGACACCGCCCGTGACCAGGCCCACCATCAGCGACCACCAATGAATGCCCTCGGGCCGCGCCAACAGTTTGGCGAAGACAACACCCAAGGCCAGGATCAGGCCCATGCCCAGCAGCATCAACACATGCGAAAAACGCGCACGAAGGTAGTTTTGAACGGTTGTTCCCGCGCCGCCCGTGCCCGGGCCCAAGCGGGCCAACCAGGAAGCGTAGGCGCCCACGGTGTTGCGCAGCGCCAGCCTGCCCTTGTTCATGGCCTGCATCAAACTCTGGGCGCTGGGGCTGGCGCCGGTGGCTTCGTGGGCCACTTCGCTCATCAATGAGGCCGGTTGCCCGGGAATCATGACCAAGACCTGCTGCCGGGAAGCCTGAACCAGATTCAAGATGCCCAAACCGGCCATGAAAAAGGCGCCCAGCAGGTGGGGCCAAGCCTCACCGTATTCGGGCAATTTGTCCACGCTGGCCACGGGGTCGGCCGCCTCGCCAGGTGAGACAAAGGTGGCAACGACGAAGGCGATTAATGCCAAAGCCAGCAGCGCATAGCCGCGAAGCGTGAGAAATCGGTTTTCAACCCGATACGGGGTCGGGAACTCCAGTCCAGACCCGGTCAGGTTCCACCGGTACACCATGAGGGCTCCAGATTCAGCAAAGCCTGGCGATTCTGCATGATGCTGAGCTCTCTATTGGGCTCAGTTCTCGTTGAGTAGTGATGGCCTCATGCCCCCACGGCCATGGCGAGGAAGGTTGCGGGTTTGAGCCCGGTGTCGCGGTAGCGGTCCAGT
>JAYVSX010000190.1:0-3912 GCA_043774975.1 Rubrivivax sp. | reverse complement strand
CGGCGCGGATGGCCTTGACCTCCCACCCTTGCAGCACCATGCCGGCCTCGAACTGTTCGTCGATGGCGTACTCGAAACGGGCGCGGCGGTTTTCGGCGATGAGGGCCATGCGGGAGGCGGTGTGCGGCAAGAGGATCGGATTGGGGTTTCAGAAGCGCCCAGAACAGCGACTCCTACAATGTCGGCATTGTGAAGCACGTGCGAAAGTCTGTTCTGTTGTGGTACTCGCCCCGCGAGATGTACGACTTGGTCACCGCCATCGATGCCTACCCGCAATTTCTGCCCTGGTGCGACCGCGCCGAGGTGTTGGAAGCCCACGCGGACGGCGTCACCGCCAAGTTGGGCCTGGCCTACATGGGCGTCAAACACGCCTTCACCACCCGCAACCAGCACGTGGCGGCGCAGTCCGTGACAGTGCAATTGGTGGACGGCCCGTTTTCCTTGCTGGACGGAACTTGGCTTTTCAAGACCCTGGGTCGGCCGGGCAGCGAGCAGCCCGCGTGCAAGATCGAGTTTGACTTGCGCTACGCCTTTGCCAGCCCGGCGCTGGAATCGGTGGTCAGCCCGGTTTTTGACCGGGTTGCCAACACCTTTGTCGAGTCGTTTGTACGGCGTGCCGAAGAGGTCTATGGCGCGCGCTGACCTGTTGAACATCGAGGTGATCTACTGCCCAGAGCCGGGTCAAGTTGACCTTCGGCAGGTTCAGCTCAGTCCGGGCGCGCTGCTGGCCGATGCCTTGCAGGTCAGTGGCATCCTGGGTGCCCACCCTGAGCCGGCGGGCGGGTGGCGGTTGGGCATCTGGGGCCGGGTTCAGGATTCCAAGACGCCCCTGCGAGACCTTGACCGTGTCGAGCTGTACCGTGGCTTGTTGGTCGACCCGAAAGAGTCCAGGCGGCTGCGCTACAAACGGCATCGAAAACTCAAGCCGCCACGAGTGGCGTAAGCGGCATGAGCGGCATGAGCGCCAGGCAAGGCGCGCGGCTAGACGGCTAGGCGCGCCAGCCAGTCAACCCAGGTGGCTGTGGCCCGCCGCCGGCAGCCGCCCAAGACTGCGGACAGCCTGCACCCAAGTCAAGCGCCGCGCGCCTCAGCGGCAGTCGCTGGCGATCACATCGCGGGCCCTGCGCAGCTCGGTCGCTGTGCCAGCGTCGTCCAGGATTTCACGTTCGCCCTTGTCGTTGGTGCGGGCGATGCGCTGGCCTGACTCCAATGAAGCCAGATGGCTGCGGGCCGAGCGGCAGTTTTCTGCGCGCAGTGCCGCTGTACGTTCTTCTTCAGCCTTGGACTTGGTGGCCTGTTCTTGCTCGGCGGTGCGCTTGCGGGCTTGAACTTCCTTTTCCAGCGCGGTGGGCGCGCTGGCGGCATTGCCTGGCGCAGCTGGCGCAACCGGAGAAGCAGCAGCTGGTGCTGCAGTTCGGCGGGCCTCAGGGGTGGGGCGACTGAGGATGTCTTTGTCCGGCACGTCGCGCGGCGGGGGGCGGTCGCTGGCGTTGACTTGGCCCGACTTGTCGCGCCAGGTCCACTGCGCCTGTGCTTCTTGGGACGCCAGTGTCGCCGCCAGCAGCGCCAGGCCCATCAGCCAAGTGGCGCTGCGGTGCAGGTAGGCGGTGCGGTTTTTGTCCATGGTTGTGCCCATTGCGCTCGACATCGACTGAGTTTATGCCGCTGGAGCGCGCACAACACGCCTGCCAGCCAGGCGCTGTGTGTCAGGGCGTGACCGCCAGCCCGGCTGAGCCTGCACAGGCTACCTATAATCTGCTTTTGCGACTGGAGCCTTTCATGCGCCTACTCGGCAAAGCGCTCACCTTCGACGATGTGTTGTTGGTGCCGGCGTTCTCTACGGTGTTGCCACGCGACACCAGTCTGTCCACCCCCCTGTCCCGCAACATCACCTTGAACCTGCCGCTGGTGTCAGCGGCCATGGATACGGTGACCGAAGCGCGCTTGGCCATCGCCATCGCCCAGGAAGGCGGCATTGGCATCGTGCACAAGAACCTGACGCCCAAACAGCAGGCGGCCGAAGTGGCGCGCGTCAAGCGCTACGAATCGGGCCTGCTGCGCGACCCCATCACTGTGAGCCCAACCGCCACGGTGCGCCAGGTGATCGCGCTGTCGCGCCAGCATGGCGTGTCGGGTTTCCCGGTGGTGGACGGCAAGACGGTGGTGGGCATCGTCACCAACCGAGATCTGCGCTTTGAAACCCGCCTGGACATTGCGGTGCGCGAGATCATGACCCCGCGTGAGCGTCTGGTCTGGGTGCGTGAAGGCGCGTCGCCCGAAGAAGGCAAGTCGCTGATGCACAAGCACCGCCTGGAGCGTGTGCTGGTGGTCAGCGACAGTTTCGAGCTGCGGGGCCTGATGACCGTCAAGGACATCACCAAGCAGACCGACTTCCCCAACGCCGCGCGTGACGCACAGGGCAAGCTGCGCGTTGGCGCCGCCGTGGGCGTGGCTGAGGGCACCGAAGAACGGGTGGAACTGCTGGTCAAGGCCGGTGTGGACGTGTTGGTGGTTGACACCGCCCACGGCCACAGCGCGGGTGTGATTGACCGCGTGCGTTGGGTCAAGCGCAACTTTCCCCAGGTGGACGTGATTGGCGGCAACATCGCCACCGCAGCCGCCGCGCTGGCACTGGCCGAAGCCGGTGCCGACGCCGTGAAAGTCGGCATCGGCCCGGGCAGCATCTGCACCACGCGCATCGTGGCCGGTGTGGGCGTGCCGCAGATCATGGCCATTGCCCATGTGGCGCAAGCCCTGCGAGGCAGCGGTGTGCCCTTGATCGCCGACGGCGGCATTCGTTATTCCGGTGACATCGCCAAGGCCGTCGCCGCAGGTGCCAGCAGCGTGATGATGGGCAGCATGTTTGCTGGCACCGAAGAGGCTCCTGGCGAGACCATCCTGTTCCAGGGTCGCACCTACAAGAGCTACCGCGGCATGGGCAGCATGGGCGCCATGCAGCAGGGCAGCGCCGACCGCTACCTCCAGGAAACCGACCAGGGGGCCGGCAACAACCCCAACACCGCCAAGCTGGTGCCCGAAGGCATTGAGGGCCAGGTGCCGTACAAGGGTTCGGTGGTGTCCATCATCTTCCAGATGGCCGGCGGCCTGCGCGCTTCCATGCACTACTGCGGGTGCGACAGCATCGCCCAGATGCAGGAACGGGCCGAGTTTGTCGAGATCACCACCGCCGGCATTCGCGAAAGCCACGTGCACGACGTGCAGATCACCAAAGAAGCGCCTAACTATCGAATGGAGTGACGTTGTCCGACGCCATCGTTGCCGTGCATGGCCGCCGCAAAGCGGCCATGTCTTTCATCCTGATCACGGTCTTGATCGACATGATCTCGATTGGGCTGATGGTGCCTGTGCTGCCGCACATCGCCGGTTCTTTCACCACCAGCAATGACGAGCAGACGCTGGCCTTTTTGGCGGTGGCGCTGGCCTTTGGTGTGGCCAATTTTATCAGCTCCCCCATCTTGGGTGCGCTGTCGGATCGTTTTGGCCGCCGTCCTGTTTTGCTGATCGGTTTTGCCGGCATGGCCATCAGCTTTTTTGTCACCGCCGCGGCCACAGCGCTGTGGATGTTGGTGGCGGTGCGCCTGTTCTCGGGCGCGATGCAAAGCAACATTTCGATCGCCAATGCCTATGTGGCCGACATCACGACCGCTGAAGACCGCGCGCGTCGTTTTGGTCAGCTGGGGGCGATGTTCGGCATCGGTTTCATCCTGGGCCCCGTCATTGGCGGTGTGTTGGGTGATATCGACGTGCGCCTGCCCTTTGTGGTGGCCGGCAGCCTGGCGGTGGTCAACTGGTTCTACGGCTTTTTTGTGCTGCCCGAGTCCTTGCCGCCGGAGCAGCGGCGGGCCTTCGACTGGCGCCGCGCCAACCCGGTGTCTTCGTTGAAGGGCCTGG
>JAYVSX010000189.1:0-4152 GCA_043774975.1 Rubrivivax sp. | reverse complement strand
GCTGGCCAAGGGTGATGGCAGTGCCGGTGAATGGGGCCGCGCCGCCACCCAAGACCTGGTGCGCAGCAAGATCAAGATCAAGAGCCTGAACTTCATGCGTGGGCGCACCTTCTTGAACAAGTTTGTCTTGATCGATGAGGCCCAAAACCTAACGCCCAAGCAGATGAAGACCTTGATCACGCGGGCGGGGCCAGGGACCAAGATCGTCTGCCTGGGCAATTTGGCGCAGATCGACACCCCCTACCTCACCGAGGGCAGCTCGGGTTTGACCTACGCCGTCGACCGCTTCAAGGGCTGGCCACACGGGGGCCACGTGACCTTAGCCCGCGGTGAGCGGTCTCGCCTGGCGGACTACGCTTCCGAAGTGCTCTGACCAAGCCGGCGCAAGCGCCGGCTTGCGTTCAGGCATCGCGCCTTCGCCAGTAACTGGCAAAACGGGGCACACCCGCATCAGTCAGCCCCCGGTAGGTGTAGGTGACCCGCGCGCCGATGGGCGGCGGATCCAGGCGCACGGCATCGCTCATCCCGGTGCCCAACAGAAACAGGGTGCCTTGGTCGTTGCGCACCCACAAAGCACCAAGTCGACCGAGGTGTTTTCCGCGCCCGGCTTGGTGCCCCACCACGGTGGCTTCAGCATCGTCCAGGGGCTTGAGCTTGAGCAGCGTTGAGCTTCGGCCCACGGTGTGCAACGCATCGGCGCGGTGCAGCATCAAGCCCTCGCCGCCCAGACTCACCACGGTTTGCAGATGTCGCATCAGACTCAATCGGCTGGACATCTGCAATTGCTCCACCGCCTTCAGCGGGGCAAAGTGGGCCCGCGCGACCAAGTCCGTCAAGCGCACCGAACGCTGGGCAAAAGTGCCTTCTGCGGCAGGCAGGTCGAAAACCATGTAGCGAATCTGCCGCCACTCATGCTCTACGGGCTGTGTGCGACGTACCGCGCTGACCAGTTTTTGAAAGGTGCCGCGACCCAGCCACAACTCACCATCCAAGGGCTGGGTTGGCAATCGTGCCAGGAACCAGGCGGGTGCTGCCAGGGGGTTGCCACTGCGAAAGTGCATTTGACGACCGTCCCACCATGCGCGGACACCGTCGTACTTTTCGCTCACCAGGTAAGCCATTGGATCAAGCTGATCGGGCGCATCCAAGGCAAGCGTCAACGGTGCCAGTGTCTGCCCAGCCTTGGCCTGGACGATGGCTGGCAGCAGAAAGCCGCTGGCCAGAAAAAGCCGCCTGGCTAGGGTCATGTCGTCTCGCAGGGTCAGGTTCAACATGACCTGCAGTTTGGTCGCGGTGACGCAACCTGGCCATCACCTGGACGGTGGCGTCATCAACCCTGTTTGGAGGGCCCCCAAAAGCCGGGATTCAGGCTGGAATCAGCCCCAGCGCCGCAGCGCCAACACAGCGTTCAAGCCACCGAAGGCAAAGCTATTGGACAGCGCCGCACGAACTGCCCGCTCTTGCGCGGTGTTGGGTACCACGTTCAAGTCACACTCGGGATCGACTTCTCGGTAGTTGATGGTGGGCGCCAGAACCCCTTCGCGCAGCGCGCCGATCACCGCCACCAACTCGATGGCCCCACCGCCACCCAGAGCATGGCCATGCATGGACTTGGTGGAGGACACCGCCAAGTCGTCGGCATGGGCCCCAAACAAGGCGCGAATGGCTCGCGTCTCGGTGGCGTCGTTGGCCGAGGTGCCGGTGCCGTGGGCATTGATGTAGTCCACGTCATGCAGCGCCAGGCCACCCTGGGCCAGGGCCAGACGCATGGCCCGGGCCGCGCCGCTGGCGTCGGGCATCACGATGTCTGCCGCGTCGGCCGTCATGCCAGCGCCTACAAACTCGGCCAGGATTTCAGCGCCACGGGCTTGTGCGTGTTCGAGCGCCTCGAGCACGAAAACCCCTGCGCCTTCGCCCAGAACCAAGCCGCGGCGGCCTTTGCTGAAGGGCCGGCAGGTGTCGTCGGCCATCACGCGCATGGCTTCCCAGGCTTTCACGGTGCTCACCGTGATGCAGGCTTCGACACCACCGGCCAGGGCCACGTCCGCCATCCCCGTCTGCAGCAACATCAGCGCCTGACCCAGCGCATGGTTGCTGGAAGCACAGGCGCTGGCCACTGCAAACGCCGGCCCGCGCAAACCAAATTCAAGCGAAATCTGCGAGGCTGGCGCATTGGGCATCACCCGCACGATGGCCATGGGGTGCACCCGAGGATTGCCTTCGCCGTAGAGGCGCCGGGCCATCTGGTCTTGGGTGCTGGCGCCGCCAATGCCGGTGCCAATGACGACGGCGGTGCGTTCACCCCGCTCGCCTTCAAAGGTCACCCCGGACTGCGAGACCGCTTCGCGCGCAGCCACCAACGCGTACTGCGAAACGGGGTCCAACAGGACCAGGCGCTTGTCGTCGAAGTGCTCGGCAGCCACAAAACCTTGGACCTGGGCGGCGATCAAGGTGCGAAGGGTAGTGTCGTTGAGGCCCGACAAGGGGCCGATTCCCGGGCGGCCTTCGCGCATGGCGGACCAGGTGGCCGTGGCGCTGGGGCCTAGCGCGCTGACGCACCCCATGCCGGTGATGACAACCCGCCGCATCAGCAAGGTACGCCGCGAACTCAGGCCGCAGGGGCCTTGGCTGCCAGCAGCTGGTCGACGCCTTCGATCAAGTCGCGCACGGTGCCGGCCGAATACTGGTCTTGGCGCTCGGGAACCGCCACGTCAAATCGATCCTCGATCTCGAACAGCACCTGCACGGCATCCAGCGAATGCACGTCCAGGTCCTTGAGCGTGGCATCCAACGTGATGCGGTCGCGCTCAATCGAACATGTCTTGGCAATGATGTCAAAAATAATCTGTTCAGTGCTGCTCATACGGATGTAGCCAAGCGACCCACCTCAGCCAGCAAGAGCTGGCGAGACGACGACCGCATCAAGGGACAGGCATTATCCCGCGACCAGGCCGCACTCCAAGTTCCCTTGACTAGGGGCCACTACCAAGACACGCCTTTCGTGCGCGAAGCAACAGCTGCCCGACGCCAACCGATGGGGTCCACATCCCAGGCCAGCCCAACATGCCGCTGGGGGGCTTCGCAGGCCGCTGGAACGATGGGGGCTGATGCAAGCCGATGGGGGCCGCTGGGGCCCCATTAGCCCGGAAAAAGTGCCTTGATTTGCAGCAGCGCGCCTGGATCGTCCATGGTCGTCAGGTCACCAGCGTCGCGACCTTCAGCCACCGCCTGGATCGCGCGGCGAAGCATCTTGCCGGAACGGGTCTTGGGCAGGCCCGTGACAAACCGCACCCGGGAGGGCCGCGCCACGGCGCCCAATTGTTCGTCCACGACCTTCATGATCGCGCCTTCGAGTTTCAGCGCCGCCTCGGGGCTCTCACCGGCAGCGTTGTCTTTGAGCACCACGAAGGCCATCGCCACCTGGCCTTTGAGCGGGTCGGCCACCCCCACCACAGCCACTTCAGCCACCGCCGGGTGGCTGGAGATGCTCTCTTCAATTTCCCGCGTGCCCAGGCGGTGGCCGGCGACGTTGATCACATCGTCCGTGCGGCCCAGGATGAAGAGGTAGCCGTCTTGGTCTTTGATGCCCCAGTCAAAGGTGCTGTAGACCATGCGTCCAGGCACACTTTCCCAGTAGGTCTTCACAAATCGCGCATCGTCGCGCCAGATGGTTTGCATGCAACCCGGTGGCAACGGACCTTCGATCGCGACCACCCCTTTCTGGTTGGCGCCCTTGAGCTCTTCGCCAGTGTTCTCATCCAGGAGCTTGACGTCGTAGCCGTAGACCGCCTTGCCGGGGCTGCCAAACTTGCTGGGCGCGGGCTCCACGCCGTTGCAGATGGTCAGGACCGGCCAGCCGGTTTCGGTTTGCCAGTAGTTGTCGATGATGGGCCGGCCAAGGCTTTCGCTGATCCACTTGGCGGTGGGCTCATCCAGTGGTTCTCCAGCCAGGAACAAAGCACGCAGCGACGACAGGTCGTGCTTCTTCAGCGCACCAGGGTCCTGCTTCTTCAGCACGCGCACGGCCGTTGGCGCGCTGAACATCACGGTGACCTTGTACTTTTCAACCAAGCTCCACCACACCGCCGCATCAGGTCGGGTCGGCAAGCCTTCGTACATGATGGTGGCCATGCCCGCCATCAGTGGCCCGTA
>JAYVSX010000188.1:0-14207 GCA_043774975.1 Rubrivivax sp. | reverse complement strand
CGAAGACATGTTTGAAGAAGCCGAAGGGCTGGACCACCCCTACTTCATGACCAAGCACGAAAGCGAAAAGATCGTGCGCCGCGAATGCAAGGTGCCATGGACGGTGTACCGCCCAGCGCTGGTGGTGGGCGACAGCCAGACCGGCGAGATGGACAAGATCGACGGCCCCTATTACTTCTTCAAGCTGATCCAGCGCATGCGCCAGATCCTGCCGCCGTGGATGCCCAGCATGGGCATCGACGGCGGCCGCATCAACATCGTGCCGGTGGACTTTGTGGTGGCCTGCATCGACCACATCAGCCACATCACCAGCCCAGACCCCAAGCTCGGCATCCGGGGCAAGGCTTTCCACCTGGTGGACCCGGAGGGCTACCGCGTCGGTGACGTGCTGGACATCTTCAGCAAGGCCGCGCACGCGCCCAAGATGAACGTTTTTGTCAACGCGGCTCTGCTGGGCTTCATCCCCAACAGCGTCAAGAAGGGGCTGATGGCGCTGGCCCCGGTGCGTCGCATCCGCAACGCGGTGATGGGTGACCTGGGCTTGCCCGACGACATGTTCACCTTCATCAACTTCCCCACCCGCTACGACCGGCGCGAGCTGGACGCGGTGCTCAAGGGCAGTGGCATCGAGTGCCCCAACCTGAACAGTTATGCCTGGGTGTTGTGGGACTACTGGGAGCGCCACCTCGACCCCGACCTGTTCATCGACCGCAGCCTGAAGGGCACGGTGGGCGGCAAGGTGGTGCTGGTGACCGGCGGCAGCTCGGGCATTGGCCTGGCGGCGGCGCACAAGTTTGCCCAGGCCGGCGCCACCACCATCATCTGCGGCCGCGACCAAGGCAAGCTGGATGAAGCCTGCGCCGAAGCCAAAGCCAAGGGCTATGCCTTCGTGGCCTACCCGGCCGACATTGCCGACATGGCCGGCTGTGATCGGTTCACAAAGCTCTTGATCGACCACCATGGCGGTGTCGACTTCCTGATCAACAACGCCGGCCGCAGCATCCGCCGCGCCATTGAAAGCAGCTACGACCGCTTTCATGACTTCGAGCGCACGATGCAGCTCAACTACTTTGGCTGCCTGCGTGTGACGATGGGCTTGTTGCCCGGCATGGTTGCCAAGAAAAAGGGGCACGTGGTCAACATCAGCAGCATCGGCGTGCTGACCAACGCACCGCGCTTCAGCGCCTACGTGGCCAGCAAGGCCGCGCTGGACGCCTGGACCCGCTGCGCCAGCAGCGAGTTTGCCGACCAGGGCGTGAGCTTCACCACCATCAACATGCCCCTGGTGCGCACGCCCATGATTGCGCCGACCAACATCTACAACAACGTGCCCACGCTGAGCCCCGAAGAAGCGGCCGAGATGGTGGCCCAGGCCTGCATCAGCAAACCGGTGCGCATGGCCACCCGGCTGGGCATCACCGGCCAGGTGCTGCACGCGCTGATGCCGCGGGTGGCGCAGATCGGCATGAACACCGCCTTCCGCATGTTCCCCGACTCTTCAGCCGCGAAGGGCGCCAAAGAAGGCGACAAAGACGGCGGCAAAGGTGGTGGCAAAGGCACCCATGCCCAGCTCAGCGCAGAAGCGGTGGCCATGCAGCAACTGATGCGCGGCATTCACTTTTGAGGCCACTGGGCTGAATCGGGCAGCGCCCTGGCCGGGCGGGCTGCTCTTCACCCTGGCGCCACCTCCAGCACCAACTTGCCAAAATTCTCGCCACTGAACAGCTTGGTCAGCGTGCCCGGAAACACCGCCACACCACCCTTGACCACATCTTCCTTGCTCTTCATGCGTCCGTCTTTCAGGTAGCCGGCCATCTCGGCAATCGCCAGGTGGTAGCGGTCGGCGTAGTCGAAGACCACGATACCTTCCATGCGTGCGCGGTTGACCAGCAGGCTCAAGTAGTTCTTGGGGCCTTGCACCGCGCTGGTGTTGTTGTATTGGCTGATGGCCCCGCAGATGATGATGCGGGCCTTGCGGTTGATGCGGGTCAGCACGGTGTCCAGGATTTCACCGCCGACGTTGTCGAAGTAGATGTCCACGCCCTTGGGGCAGTGCTGCTTCAGGCCTTCCTTGACCGGATCCCACTTGCTCACGCCCTCGGGCAACGACTTCGAAACAGCGCCTGAGGGCGCCGGTGCCTTGTAGTCGATGCAGGCATCGAAGCCCAGTTCCTTGACCACCCAGTCGCACTTGGCCGGGCCACCGGCAATGCCCACCACGCGGCAGCCCTTGAGCTTGGCGATCTGGCCCACGGTTTGGCCCACCGCGCCGGCCGCGCCGCTGATGACCACCGTTTCACCGGCCTGCGGCAGGCCCACGTCCATCAGGCCGAAGTAGCCCGTCATGCCGGGCATGCCCAGCACGTTGAGCCATTGGGTGACGCTGCCCACCTGCAGGTCAATCCTGGCCATGCCGCTGCGCTTGATCTGGTCGGCCGGCACGCTCCAGTATTCCTGCACGCCGGGGCCGCCAGTGACATGGGCGCCCAGCGGAAAGGCGTCGTTCTTGGACGCCACCACCACGCCAATGCCCCCAGCGCGCATCACTTCACCAATGCCCACTGGCGGGATGTAGCTCTTGCCTTCGTTCATCCAGCCGCGCATGGCCGGGTCCAGGCTGAGGGCCAGCACCTTGACCACCACGCCGCCGTCCAGTGGCTCGGCCACGGCCTCTTGGGTGTGCTGCCAGTTGGCGTCGGTCGGCAGGCCTACGGGGCGAGCGGCCAGACGGACCTGGTGGTTGGTGACGGCGGCAAGCGTGGCGGACATGGTGTCTCCTGGGTCGGGTGAGGGCCGAGATCGTAGCGGGGCGGGGTCAGCGGCAACGTCACCTGCGCGTCAGCGCGGACAACTGCGATCTGGCTGCCCAGCGACACCCCCCGTCTTTCGCCTGCGCAGCCCTTCAGCCGCCGCGATCAGTCGTGCGCTGGGGCGGCCCCGGAGCAGGCGTGCACTTCCACCGTGACATGCTTGAGCTGTTGCACCGCCGCCAGACGCAAACGGTAGTCGGCCGCCGGCAGCGGCGCGTCGGCCACCACCGCCAGGGCCGCACTCCAGGCCTGTGCGCCGACCTGCCACACGTGCAGGTCGGCCAGCTTGGCGTCGCCGTCGGATTCAATCAGGTCGCGGATGCGCTGGGTGATGGCCGGGTCTTCGGTGGCGTCGACCAGCGCGGTGGCGGTGCTTCCCAGCATGCGCCACGCCCATTGGCCGATGACGGCCGCACCCAGCAGCGCCACCGCCGGGTCCAGCCAGTTCAGGCCATACCAGGCGCCGCCGGCCAGGGCCACGATGGCCAGCACCGACGTGAAGGCGTCGGCCAACACGTGCAGATAGGCCGCATTGAAGTTGTGATCGTGGTGATGACCTCGGTGATGACCGTGGTGGTGACCGTGTTGGTGACCGCGGTGATGACTGTGTTGATGACCCTGCTGATGACTGCCATGATCTCCAAACCCGACACCGTGGTGCTCATCCACCTGCCCCGGCTGCTCAGGCGCAGCGCTGCCGTCTTGGCGATGCGCGTCTGCGGCCTTGGGTCCATCCGCAGCGGGCGCCAGCAGCCAGATGCTGACCAGGTTGACCACCAGGCCCACCACCGCCACCACCAGCGCGTCGGCATAGTTCACCGAGCGCGGCTGCAGCAGCGTTGCCACACCTTCCCAAACCAGCCACAGCGCCACGCCCAAGAGCACCAGACCGCTGGTGTAGGCGGCCAGGACTTCGATCTTCCAGCCGCCAAAGGCGTAACCCGCTGCACCACCCGGCAAGGCGCGGTGGCTGGCCGCCCGCAGCGACAAGCGATAAGCCAACACCGCCCCGCCCAGCGCCAAGGCGTGGGTGCCCATGTGCCAGCCATCGGCTGTGAGCGCCAGCGAGCCGGTCCACCAGCCGGCCAACAGTTCCACCGCCATGGTGGCCAGCGTGAGCAAGGTCACCCACGTCAACGCCCGTTCGCGGCGTGCCTGGCCCGGGTCGGCAAAGGCGTGGCCGTGCCGGAAGGGCCGCAGGTCGTGGGTGTGGCTGTTCAGGTGGTTCACACCCTTTGACGGCCGGGCGCTGAAGTCGGGCCCATCAAGGCGTTTTCAGCACCGAGGTCAACGTGTACTGGCCATTGAGCCGCTCCGCCGTGAAGCGAATGCGGTTGCCCACCGCCAGGTTGTCCAGCAAGGTGGGATCGGCGACCCGGAACACCATGGTCATCGGTGGCATGTCCAGGTTCTTGATTTCGCCGTGTTTCAGCGTCACGCGGCCGCCGGCTTTGTCCAGCTTGGTGACTTCGCCCGTGGCTGCCGGTGTCTGGGCCCAGGTCAAGGTGGCCAGCAAGGCGCTGACGAAAAAGACGACAAGTCGATGCATCAAAGTTCTCCTGGCGTCGGTTGATCAAAAGGGTTCGCAATTGACCACGAAATGGGGGCGTCCTGCGCTTTCTACAATGGCCATCACCATACCTCAGACGCCGGAGCGCGACCATGGGCAGCTTGAATCCACCCTCTCACGACTTCGACCTGTCCCACATCACCCCGCGCGACCAGGCCGAGATCCTGGCCCAAGCGCTGCCCTACATCCGCAAGTTTCACGGCAAGACGCTGGTCATCAAGTACGGCGGCAACGCCATGACCGACCCCGCGCTGCAGCAAGACTTTGCCGAAGACGTGGTGCTGCTCAAGCTGGTGGGCATGAACCCCATCGTGGTGCACGGTGGCGGGCCGCAAATCGACGAGGCGCTGGCCAAGATCGGCAAGAAAGGCACTTTTGTCCAGGGCATGCGCGTCACCGACGAAGAAACCATGGAAGTGGTGGAGTGGGTGCTGGGCGGTGAAGTGCAGCAGGACATCGTCGGCCTGATCAACGCCGCCGGCGGCAAGGCGGTGGGCCTGACCGGGCGCGACGGTGGCCTGATCCGGGCCCACAAGATGAAGGTGGTGGACAAGGACGGCAACGAACACGACGTGGGCCAGGTGGGCGAGATCACGTCGATCGACCCCAGCGTGGTCAAGGCGTTGCAGGACGACCAGTTCATCCCGGTCATCAGCCCGATCGGCTTTGGCGAAAACAACGAGTCCTACAACATCAACGCCGACCTGGTGGCGGCCAAGCTGGCCATCGTTCTGAAGGCCGAGAAGCTGGTCATGCTGACCAACATCAAAGGTGTGCTGAACAAGGCCGGTGAGCTGATCACCGAGCTCACACCGCGCCAGATCGACGACCTGGTGGCGGACGGCACCATCAGCGGCGGCATGCTGCCCAAGCTGGCGGGCGCCATCGACGCGGCCAAGAGTGGCGTCAACGCCGTGCACGTGGTCGACGGCCGAGTGCCGCACGCCATGCTGCTGGAAATCCTGACCGACCAGGCCTACGGCACCATGATCCGCTCCTACTGATGAGCGCCCCCAGGTCCGGGCTGCGCCCAGCCCGCCCCCCGCGGGGGTTCAAGCAAAGTGGCAAAGCCACACTTGCTTGAGAGCCGGGCTTCGATGCGGGCGGCCGCGCCGGTCTGGCTGTTTGACCTGGACGACACCTTGCACGACGCGTCCCGCGCGTCGATGGGCGAACTGCATGTCTCGATGGGCCGCTACATCGAAGACAACTTGGGGCTCAGCAAGCCGGAATCCGACGCGCTGCGCCGCCGCTACTGGCTGCGTTACGGCGCCACGTTGCTGGGTCTGGTCAAGCACCATGGCGTGAAGCCAGCCCACTTCCTGCACCACACGCACCTGCTGCCGGGCCTGGAAACGCGGGTGCGCGGGCACGGCCCCGACATCGCGGCGCTGCAGCGCCTGCGTGGCCGCAAGTACATCCTGACCAACGCGCCCCAGGTCTACGCGCAACGGGTGTTGGGTGTGCTGGGCATCACGCACCTGTTTGACGGCGTGCTGTCGATCGAGGACATGCACATGTTTGGCGACCTGCGCCCCAAACCCGACGCCCGCATGCTGCGTTGGGTGGCCGCGCGGCTGAACGTGCACCCCAGCCGCTGCGTGCTGGTGGAAGACACCCTGGTGCACCAAAAGGCCGCACGGCGCGTGGGCATGGGCACGGTGTGGATGCGGCGCTGGCTGCCCGCCGGGCGGCACCGGCCGCAGCGCAAGCCTGCCTATGTGGACCGGCGGGTCACCCGCTTGGCCGACCTGATCTGAGATTGGGTGCGCAGGCCGGTCACTCGGCTGCTGTGCTGCTTTGCTGCTTTGCCGTCCTGACCATCAGGCCTGCAAACCCAGGTTGCGCGCCACCACCACCGCTTCGGTGCGGTTACGCGCCTGCAGCACCCGCAGGATGGCAGCGATGTGGATCTTCACGGTGCCTTCGGTCAGGCCCAATTCACGCGCAATCAGCTTGTTGGGTTGCCCGCGCATCAGGCAACGCAAGACGTCGGTCTGGCGCGGCGTCAAACCGCTGGCGTCGGGCCGCGCCAGTGGGGCACCGTGGCGCAAGTCGGCCAAGGCCTGCGCCGGCATGTAGGTGCCGCCACCCAGCACCAGGCGCAAGGCCTGCTGCAGGACTTCGGGCGACTCGCTCTTGGGCAGAAAACCCACCGCGCCGGCCGTCAGCGAAGCGCGGATGACGGCCGGGTCGTCTTCGCCCGAAGCCACCACCATGCTCACGGCAGGAAACTGCAGCCGCAAGCGGCGCAGGCCGTCCACGCGGTCCATGCCAGGCATGTGCAGGTCCAGCAGCGCCCAGCCCACGGCGCCGCTCAGCAGGTGTTGATGCGCACCGGCAAAGTCGGCGGCCTCCAGCACCTGCGCGCTGGGCTCCACCAACAGCAAGGTGCGCTTGAGCGCGTCGCGCACCATCGGGTGGTCATCGGCAATCAAAACGTTCATGGCAGTCCTCGCTGGGCAGGGCATCGGTGGGTCGGACACGGCGGGCTCAGGTGGGGCTTGAAGGCAGGGCGGTCACGCGCGGTGACTGCGCTGGGTCGGTAGACGGCAAACAGTGTTCAAGCCAGGCGCGCAGGCGGGCGGGTGAGACGGGTTTGCTCAACACCTGAGCCGAGCTGGGCAGTGCCAGGCGCTCGGCCGCCAGCACGGGTGAAGGCTCGCCTTCGATCCAAAGCACCGGCGCATCGCCGCCCCAGGCCCGCTGCAGGTCTTGCATCTCTTGCGCACCGGTCCGCGCCGCGCCCAAGCGCAGGCTGGCAATCACCGCGTCGGGTTTGACCGTCAAGCGCTGCAGCAGGTCGCTGGCGCTGTGGCCGTCGACCACACGGCAGTCCCACAGTTGCAACAGGCGGCGCATGGCGTCGCGCAACTCGGCGTCGGCTTCGAGCACCACCACCAGCAGGCCCGCCAGGCGCCGCATCTGCAGCCGCGCAGCCGCGGCTGCCAAGGGCGCCCGCCCGGCGCTTGCCAAACCTTCGACCCAAAACACGCTGCCGCGGCCTGGCCGCGAATGCAGTCGCACGTTCAACTGCAACAGGCGCGCCAAGCGCTGCACGATGGCCAGGCCCAGCCCCAGACCACGCGGCTGCTCGGCGTCGCCCACCGCAGCCACGCCTGCCGCCTGGTAGAACTCCTCGAACACCCGTTCGTGGTCGGCACTGGAGATGCCCACACCGCTGTCCCAGACCTCGACGCGGTGATGCTGCTGTCCTTCAGGTCCGCTGCGCAGTCGGCAGGCCAACAGCACACCACCCTTGGGCGTGTACTTCACCGCATTGGCCAGCAGGTTGCGCAACACGCGCTCCAGCAACATCGGGTCGGTGACCGTTTGAGCCTGCGGGTCGCTGACATGCAAGGCCAGGCGCAGGCCCCGCGCTTCAGCCTGCGGCGCCCACTCATCGGCCAGGCGGCTCAGCAGCGGCGCCAAGGCCACCGTGTTCCATTGCGGCACCACCGAGCCACTGTCCACGCGCGAAACGTCCAGCAAAGCGGCAAAGAGCAGGTCCAGGGCGGCCAGCGAGCCTTGCATGCGTTCGGCCAGCTCCAGCTGCGGCGGCGTCAGCGGGCCGGCCCGCAGTGCCGCCGTGTACAGACCCAAGGCGTGCGCCGGTTGACGCAGATCGTGGCTGGCAGCCGCCAAAAAGCGGGCTTTGGCCTGGTCCGCCGCCTCGGCTTGGGCCTGGGCGCGTTGCAATTGAGCCTGGGCCTCGTTCAGCTGGGCGTCGCGCGCGAGCAGCGCGTCTTTCAGTTGCTGCTGCTGCGTTCGTCCCACCGCCAGGGCCCGCAAGGCGCGGTGCACCAACCACAGGGTGAAAGCCAACGAACACAGCCACAGCAGGCCAGCCCAGGGTGCCAAACCGTCTGCCGCCAAGGCCAGGCCGGCCGCCAGCTGCACCGCCATGCCGACGGCCAGCAAGGCAGCCCGGCGCAGGCGCCAGCCCATGAAAGCCAGGACCAAGCCGAGCGACACCAAAGCGCCCGCCGCGATGCCAGCCCAAATGTCTGCTGCTGCCAACTGCCCTGCCCTCCAAAGCGTGGCGATCATTGTGAATGGGCCAGGGGCCTTGGCTGACCACCACCGGGCATGGCCCAAAAGACAGAGGCCCGGAGCCCGTCGACACCGGATCGAACCAGGGTTTAGCCTGCGGTAGGTCAGTGTTTACCTGCAAGAGAAGCACCAGGGGCCGTGTGCCAGAATCGCCGCGCCCTCCCGTCTTGCCCCGGTCTTCGCGCCTTTTTCGACCTGCCGCCTTTCAGCCGCCACCGCCCTCAAACCCATGTCCGCACTGCCCGAAGATCTGCCCCCGGACGGTGCCGCTGACAGCGCCATGGAACCGGCCGCCCGCACGCGCAAGCGCCCCAAACCCGGTGAACGGCGGGTGCAGATTCTGCAGACCCTGGCCGGCATGCTGGAACAACCCGGCGCCGAACGCGTGACCACCGCTGCGTTGGCGGCCAAACTCGACGTCAGCGAAGCAGCGCTGTACCGGCACTTCGCCAGCAAGGCGCAGATGTTTGAAGGGCTGATCGAGTTCATCGAAACCAGCGTCTTCACACTGATCAACCAAATTCTGGAGCGCGAGGCCACCGCTTCGGTGCAGGCGCAAAAAATCGCTGCGGTGTTGCTGCAGTTTGCCGAGAAAAACCCCGGCATGACCCGCGTGATGGTGGGTGACGCGCTGGTGTTTGAACACGAGCGGCTGAATGCCCGCATGAACCAGTTTTTTGACCGGGTGGAGTCGCAGTTGCGCCAAAGCCTGCGCGCTGCGGCTGAAGCAGCGGGCTCAAGCACACCCACGGTGGACGCCCAAGCGCTGGCGTCGGCCATCACGTCGCTGATCGTCGGCCGCTTGCAGCGTTACGCCCGTTCGGGCTTCAAGCGCATGCCCACCGAGCACATCGAACTGGCCCTGCGCCGCTTGACCAGCTGAATCTTCGGAGCCAGGCAAAGGGCCTGGCCGGTCCGGTTTTTGGTTTGCAGCGTGGCGCGCCGCTGGCTGCACTGGCGCTGGCGCTGGCAGGCCACCCTGGCACGCCAGCGCAGGCTCCGAACACCCCTCTACACTTATGCGCATGAACGCCGCCTTTGAACACCTGCTGGTACGTGCCGAATCGCTGCTGGCCCGCCTGGAACTCATCCTGCCGCACGCCGCCACCGCGCCCGACTGGTCGGCCTCGGTGGCCTGGCGCTACCGGCGCCGCGGCAGCGCCGGGGTGCTGGAGCCAGTGCGCCATGTGGCCACCATCCGGCTGTCCAGCCTGAAAGAGGTGGAGGCCCAAAAAGAACGCCTGTTGCGCAACACCGAGCAGTTTGTGGCCGGGCGCGGCGCCAACAACGTGCTGCTGACTGGCGCCCGCGGCACCGGAAAAAGCAGCCTGGTCAAGGCCTGCTTGAATGAATTCAGCGGCCAGGGGCTGCGCTTGATCGAAATCGACAAGAGCGACCTGGTGGACCTGCAAGACATCGTCGACCTGGTGGCCGAACGGCCTGAAAAATTCATCGTCTTTTGCGATGACCTCAGCTTTGACGAAGGCGAGGCCGGCTACAAGGCGCTCAAGAGTGTGCTCGACGGCAGCGTGTCCCAGGCCAGTGACAACCTGCTGATCTACGCCACCAGCAACCGGCGCCACTTAATGCCCGAGTACATGAAAGAGAACCTCACCTACCAGCACACCGAAGATGGTGAAGTGCACCCCGGTGAAGTGGTCGAGGAAAAAATCTCGCTCAGCGAACGCTTTGGCCTGTGGCTCAGCTTCTACCCTTTCACGCAGGCGGAATACCTGACCATCGTGGCGCAATGGCTGCGCGCTTTTGGCGTGTCAGAAGCCGCCATCGCGGCGGCCCGCCAAGAAAGCTTGGTGTGGGCGCTGGAGCGCGGCTCGCGCTCGGGCCGCGTGGCGCAGCAGTTCGCCAAAGACTATGCAGGAAGCCACGGTGGCTGAAGCTACGGCGACAGCCACGGTCAGCGTTGCGCTGGCGCAGCGCACGCCCGTCGACGTGGCCGTGGGCGTGCTGGTGGACGGCCACGGCCGCTTCCTGCTGACCAGCCGGCCCAGCGGCAAGGTCTACGCCGGCTTCTGGGAGTTTCCGGGCGGCAAGCTCGAGGCCGGCGAGACGGTGGAACAAGCCCTGCGCCGTGAATTGCAGGAAGAACTGGGCATCACCATCGGCCCAGCCACGCCCTGGCAAGTCGAAGTCATGGACTACCCGCACGCCCGGGTCCGCCTGCACTTCTGCAAGGTCTTTGCCTGGCAGGGCGACTTTGAAATGCGCGAAGGCCAGCGCATGGCCTGGCAGACGCTGCCAGTGCAGGTGACGCCGGTGCTGCCGGGCACGCTGCCGGTACTGGCCTGGTTTGCGGCAGAGCGCGGCTTTGCTGGCCCCACCACCCATGAACCCGATCCGAGCCACTAGACTGACCGCATGAACTGGCTTGACCACATTCAATGGAACAGCGACGGTCTGGTGCCCGTCATCGCCCAGGAAGCCAGCACCGGCGATGTGCTGATGCTGGCCTGGATGAACCGCGAAGCTGCACAGACCACGGCCGAGCACGGCCAGGCGGTGTATTGGAGCCGTTCACGGCAGAAGCTGTGGCACAAGGGCGAAGAGTCGGGCCACTTTCAAACCGTGCACGACATGCGCATGGACTGTGACAACGACGTGCTCTTGCTCAAGGTAACCCAGGTCGGCCACGAACCCGGCATTGCCTGCCACACCGGGCGCCACAGCTGCTTTTATCAGCAGCGGCAGGGCCAGGCCTGGCAGGCCGTTGAGCCGGTGCTGATGGACCCTGAGCGCATCTACAAGTAGGCCTTGACCTGTGAGCCGCAACCCATGAGCAGCAACGACAGCCTGGCGCGCCTGGCCGCCATCATCGAGTCGCGCAAGCCTGGCGCGGGCGGCGACCCCGAGAAAAGTTACGTCGCCGGCTTGTTTTCCAAGGGCACCGACGCCATCTTGAAAAAAATCGGCGAAGAAGCCACCGAACTCGTCATGGCCGCCAAAGACGGCGACAAGGCGCGCATCGTGGCTGAGAGTGCCGATCTGTGGTTCCACTGCCTGGTGGCGCTGTCTGCCTTTGACCTGAAGCCCGCCGATGTGCTGGCTGAACTGGACAGGCGTGAAGGGCTGTCAGGCTTGGAAGAATTTGCCGCGCGCAAGGCGGTGCTGCGTGAAAGGGGTGAGCCGTGAACACATCGGTTTCTGAAGTGGTGCTGTCGCCGCAACAAGAGAGTTCTTTGATGACCGTGGGCCACATCAGCTACCTGCTGCACACCGTGGTGGCGCTGGGTGCCGTTCTACCGGGCATGCAGGGCAGTGTGCTGCTGCTGTTGGTGGCCTTTGTGCTGGACCTCGTGAAAAAGGGTGATGCCCAAGGCACCTGGCAGGAAAGCCATTTTTCCTGGCGCATCCGCAGCGTGGTCTGGGCGGCCATTCTTTATGCGGTGACGGCGCCGCTGTGGTTCTTGCTCATTGCCCCCGGCTGGGTCGCCTGGGTTGGGGTTTCGATCTGGTTCTTGTACCGCGTGGTGCGGGGTTGGATGAACCTCAACAGCCGCAAGAGCATGCCCGCATGACTGAAGCCCCCGCGCCAGCATCCGCCCCGGCCCCCGACTCCAACTCCGACTGCATTTTCTGCAAGATCATTGCCTGCAAGATCCCAGCAAAGAAGGTCTTCGAAGACGATCAGCTGCTGGCCTTTCACGACATCCACCCGTGGGCGCCGGTGCACGTGCTGATCATTCCAAAGCTACACCTGGCAACCTTGTCGGACACCGGTCCCGAGCACCAGGCCCTGCTGGGCCGCATGCTGGGTTTGGCGCCTCAACTGATGGCTGAGCTGGGCGTGACCAACGGTTTTCGCACCCTGATCAACACCGGACCCGACGGCCGCCAAGAGGTTTACCACCTGCACATGCACGTCATGGGTGGCCCCCGGCCCTGGGTCAAAGGGTGAGTGGGCAACAAGACCCGGTGGGTTGAACCGGCACTGCGCAGGGGCTTTGTCACCTGCGCCTCGTAGAATCTGCATCTTTCGCTTTTCTCTCTAGGAGATAGATCATGGGTTCGTTCAGCATCTGGCATTGGCTGATCGTTTTGCTGGTCGTCGTGGTCATCTTCGGCACCAAGAAGCTTCGCAACATCGGTTCCGACCTGGGCGGCGCCGTCAAGGGTTTCAAGGACGGCATCAAGAGTGGCGGTGAAACACCCGAGGCCGACGCGGCTGCGGCCGCCCCAACCCAGCAGGTCAGCACCGCCAAACGCGCCGACGGCAACACCGTCGACGTCGAAGCCAAGACCAAGAGCTGATGCGGGGCTGCCAGCCTGAGAAGGCCGGGCGCCCTGCCATCCTTGCCGCCGCATGATCGACTTTGGTTTTGACAAGCTTGCCCTCATCGGCGCTGTGGCGCTGATCGTCATCGGGCCCGAAAAATTGCCCAAATTGGCCCGCACCGTGGGCCATATGTTTGGCAAGGCGCAGCGCTACGTGGCCGACGTCAAGGCCGAGGTCAACCGCTCGATCGAGCTCGACGAGTTGAAAAAAATGCGCACGCAGTTTGAAGACGCGGCGCGTGACGTTGAACAGAGTGTGCGCACCGAGGTCAATGAAGCCAAGTCGGCCTTCGACACCGACTGGAACAGCGCCACCGCGGGCCTGGGCGACAGCAGCAGCATGGAAGCGCTGGCGCCGCCACCGCCCACCTACAGCCGGCCCAAAAAGAATTGGCGCTTGAAAAAGGGTGCCACGCCGCAGTGGTACAAGCAGCGCCAGGGCATCCGCACCAAGGCCATGTCGGGCGCGGCGCGGGTGGCCCGGTTCAGGCCGCAGGGCTTGAAAGCACCACGATGAGCGAAGGCGACAAGAAGGACGAACTGGAGGGCACCGAAGCGCCTTTCGTGTCACACCTGGTCGAGCTGCGCGACCGCCTGATCCGCGCCACCATCGCCATCGCCATTGCGTTTGCGGCGCTGGCCATCTGGCCGGGCCCTTCGGGCCTGTATGACCTGCTCGCTGCGCCGCTGGTGGCCCATTTGCCCAAAGGGGCCACGCTGATTGCCACCAACGTGATTTCGCCCATCTTGGTGCCTCTGAAGATCACCTTGATGGCAGCGTTCATGTTGGCCCTGCCGGTGGTGCTGTTCCAGGTTTGGGCTTTTGTCGCGCCGGGGCTCTATTCGCACGAGAAGAGGCTGGTGCTGCCGCTGGTGGTGTCGAGCACGCTGCTGTTTGTGGCCGGCGTGGCCTTCTGCTACTTCCTGGTCATCCCGGGCATGAGCCAGTTCATCCAGGCCTTTGCGCCCGCCAGCATCACCGCCGCGCCCGACATCGAACAGTATTTCGGCTTCGTGCTGACGCTCTTTCTGGTCTTCGGCATTGCCTTTGAAGTGCCAATTGCCGTCATTGTGCTGGCCCGCATGGGCATCGTCACCATCGCGCAGCTCAAGCAGTGGCGCGGCTACTTCATCGTCAGCGCCTTTGTGGTCTCCGCCGTGGCCACGCCGCCTGACGTGATTTCGCAGCTGGCGCTGGCTGTGCCCATGTGCATCCTGTACGAAATTGGCATCCTGGCCGCGCAGGTCTTCATCAAGCAGACCCAAGCGCCGGCAGAAGACAGCGAGCCGGGCAAACAAGCGTCGTAAGCGCTTGCTGCCTTACTTGACCCAGGTGTTGAGCTGAATGATCGGCAGCAGCACCGCCAACATGATCAACACCACCACGATGCCCATGCCGACGATCAGCAAGGGCTCCAGGATGGTGGCCGCGGCCATGGCCCGGCGCTGCACTTCGGCTGACAACTGGTTGGCCGCGCGCTGCA
>JAYVSX010000187.1:0-16738 GCA_043774975.1 Rubrivivax sp. | reverse complement strand
GGACCTGGTGCAGCCCTGGACCGAGGGCTACTGGCGCCACCCCTTCATGCGTGACACCTGGCGTTTTGTGGACCCGGGCAAGTCCGCCACCTGAGCTTTACAGCGGTTGGCCGCAGCGGCTTGGCCACCCGTGCCGCCGCGGCGGACACCAGGGCTGCAGGCTGACTGACTGCAGTGGGCAACGCATGCTCAGTCACCCGCCGCTGAGCGCCAGCACCACCGCCACAAAATCTTCTGGCTGCAGCGCGTGTTGCAGGTTGCGCACGCCAACGCCGTTGACAAAGATGCGCATGTTGGCCCGCAGCAGGCCTTGTTCGTCAACCACCCGAAAGCGCAAACCGGGGTAGCGCCGGTCCAGGTCGTCAAACAGTTCGTTCAGCGTGTGGCCCAGTGCGTCCACATGCGATTCGCGCGTGTAGGAGCGCAGCGCGCCGGGGATCAGAACCTTCACGGGGCTGGCCCCAGCGCGACGTGTGCAACAACCGGCCTCATGCGAGCTCGGCCACTTCCACCGCATAGATCTCAGGCAGATGACGCGCGATGTTGGACCAGCGCTGGCCTTCATCACGACCGATCCAGAGTTCGCCGCTGGTGGTGCCCAGGTACAGCGCTGGAACGGCCTGCGCGTCCGCGGTCATGGCCTGGCGTTTCAGGGTCCACCACGCTTGGCTCTGCGGCAGCCCCTGGTCCTGCCGCTGCCAGGTGCGCCCGGCGTTGCGCGTGACGTAAGCCGCCGGTCGGCCGTCGGGGCTGGTGCGTGGCCACACCGACGTGCCGTCCATCGGAAAGACCCAGGCGGTGTCGGCGTGGTGCGGGTGCACGACCATCGGGAAACCGATGTCGCCCACGCGCTTGGGCAGCTTGCGGCCGATGCGCTGCCAGGTGTCTTCACGGGATCGGTCGATGCGGTACACGCCGCAGTGGTTCTGTTGATAAAGCCGGTCGGGAAGGCTTGGGCACAGGCGGACGCAATGTGGGTCATGGGCAGCGATTTCGGTGGGGGGGACACCTTCGATGACCTCCATGCCCTGGATCAACGTCGTCCAGCTGCGACCGGCGTCGCGCGACTCGTGCACGCCGCCGCCCGACATGCCAAAGACCAAGTGCTTCGGGTCACGCGGGTCGACGATGATCGAGTGCAGCTTGGGTCCGTCGGGTGTGCCGTCCTGCACCGTGCCCATCCAGCCGCGAAACTGCGCGTCGTCGTTTACCGAAGGCAAAGGCGCCCAGCTCACACCGCCATCTTCCGAGCGGAACAAACCCTGAGGCGAGGTGCCGGCGTACCAGGTGCCTTGCTCGCTGGCGTGCCCCGGCGTCAGCCAAAACGTGTGGTCCACCGAACGCGCCGGCAGCGCATTCAAGGGCTTGGCAAACGCGGGCGGTTGTTGCGCTTCCTTCCAAGTGCGGCCCAGGTTGGTGGAGCGAAAGATGGTCGGTCCCAGGTGGCCGGTCTTGGCCGCCGCCAGCAGCGTGCGGCCGTCGCGTGGGTCGAGCTGCAGGTGGCTGATGGTGTGACCCAGGAAGTGCGGTCCGTCGGCTGTCCAGCTCTTGCGCTTGCTGTCGCCGTGGAAGATCCAGGCGCCCTTGCGGGTGGCCACCAGGATGACCAGGCGTTTGGCGGTGTTGGGCTTGCTGCGCGCGCTTGGCTTGGCCCCGGCTGCGTTAGCGGGTTGGGTTCGGGTCATGGTCATTCCTTGACTGATTGACGAATTGACGAATTGACGAATTAAATCCACAGGGCGCCAAACTTGCGCGCCAGACGCCGGTAATCGGCCACCTTGTCCTTGCGGCCCATGCGGCCCATGCGGCCCAGCAAGTCAGCCAACACGCTGGGCAGCCAGTGATACTGCGCCAGCGCCGATTGCGCAAGCAGGGCCTGCACCAAGGGCAGCGCCGCCGCCGGGCCGTGGGACTGGCCAATGGCCGATGGCCGATGGCCACCGCACGGTTGAGCGCCACCACGGGCGACGGCTGCTGCAGCAACAGGGCGTCGTCGTGTTCGCAGATGCACAACCCGTCGGTCTGAGCGGGCTGCAAAGCGCGCGCATGGCAAGCGGCAATGCCCGCTTGCAGCGCGTAAGGCCCCAGCGGTTGCGCAGCGGCGTGACACAGCGCCTGCGCCTGCGCCAGGGCGGCCAAACCGCGCCGGATCAACAGGCGGTCCCAGCGCCGGCGGTCCTGGTCCAGCAGCAGCACCGCGCGGCCCTGCGCGTCAACCCGCGCGGCTGCCAACCGCAGCGCGTTGGTGTCGTCGAGCATCTGCTGGTAAGCCACTTGGCCGCCTTCCAGGCCCCGCTCTTCGCGCTGGCCAAGGGGTTCAACGATGAACGGCATGTGGGGCATGACGGCCTCAAGACGTGAAATCGAGGCCAGATTGGGTGGGAAGCGCGGCGTGGACCCAACCGGCCCCGCAGGCCGGCCCACACATCGGCTGAACCCGGATTGGCACCTTCGCTGGCGCCGCGTACCGTGGTGGGATGAGCTCACCCTTGAACCACGGTCAGGTCCGCCCCGCGCGCATCAGCGTCTACACCGAATGGCTGGCCCGCGAACGCGGCTTGCACTTTGACGGCTATGACGCGCTGTGGCGTTGGAGCGTCACCGACCTGAACGCTTTCTGGCAAAGCATGTGGGACTTCTTTGACATCGAGTCCCCGACAGCGCACCGAGCGGTGTTGGAAAACGCGGTCATGCCCGGCGCACGCTGGTTTGCGGGCGCCCAGCTCAACTACGCGCGCCAGGCGCTGCGCCACGCTGACGCCGCCCACGCGGCGGGCCACCCGGCCATCGTGTTTCAGAACGAACGCCTGGCAGAGCCGGTGCAGATCAGCTGGCCCGAACTGAAACGCCAGGTCGGCGCCTTTGCAGCCCAGCTGGAAGCGGCTGGCGTGCAGCCGGGCGACCGGGTCTGCGCCTACCTGCCCAACATCCCGCAGACCATCGTCGCCTTCCTGGCCTGCGCCAGCGTGGGTGCGATCTGGAGCGTGTGCAGCCCCGACATGGGGCCGGTGGCGGTGCTGGACCGCTTTCGCCAGATTGCACCCAAGGTGCTGGTGGCCGTGGACGGCCAGGTGTGGGGCGGTGTGACACACGACCGCCGACCCGTGCTGCGCGAAGTGCTGGCGCAGTTGCCCAGCGTGCAGCACCTGGTGCTGCTGGCCGATGTGGACACCTCGGCCCGGGCCACCGACTTCGCGCGTGAGGGCCTGCAGACCCACGAATTTGCCGACTGGACCCGCGCTGACCCCGGCGACTGGCACCCCCGCTGGCTGCCGTTTGACCACCCACTGTGGGTGGTCTACAGCAGCGGCACCACCGGCCTGCCCAAGCCCATCGTGCACGGGCATGGCGGCGTGGTGATCGAGGCCCTGAAGGGCGGCGCACTGCACAACGACATCGCGCCCAGCGTGGGCACGGGTGAGCGCTTTCACTGGTTCAGCAGCACCGGCTGGATCATGTGGAACGGCCAGGTCAGCGGCCTGCTGGGCGGCACCACGATCTGCATCTACGACGGCAACCCCGGCGGGCCGGCCAAGGCCCCCGACTGGGGCACGCTGTGGCGCTTTGCGGCCAAGGCCGGGGTGACCTGGTTTGGCGCCGGTGCGGCCTTCTTTGCCAGTTGCTTGAAGGCCGGCGTGGTGCCCCAAGCGCATGGCGATCTGTCCAAACTGCAGGCCATTGGCAGCACCGGCAGCCCTTTGTCCGACGAGTGCTACCAGTGGATCTGGGACCAGTGCCCCAAGGTCATGGGCCAGGACATCTGGCTCAACCCGATCAGTGGCGGTACCGACTTTGCTGGCGCGTTTGTGGCCGGTGTGCGCACCCTGCCCGTCAAACGCGGCGAAATGCAGGCCCGCTGCCTGGGCGCGGCGGTGGCCGCGTTCAGCGAAGACGGCCGCGAGCTGACCGACGAAGTGGGTGAGCTGGTGTGCACGCAGCCCATGCCGTCGATGCCGCTGTGTTTCTGGGACGACGCCGACAACCGCCGCTACATCGACAGCTACTTCGACATGTACCCCGGCGTCTGGCGCCACGGCGACTGGATCCGCATCACGCCCAGCGGTGGCGCCGTGATCTACGGCCGCAGCGACGCCACCATCAACCGCCACGGCGTGCGCATGGGCACGTCGGAGCTGTACCGCGCGGTGGAAGCGCAACCCGAGGTGCTGGACAGCCTGGTGGTGGACCTGGAGTACCTGGGCCGCCAGAGCTGGATGCCGCTGTTTGTGGTGCTGCGCGACGGGCTGACGCTGGACGCCGCGCTGCAGCAGCGCTTGCGCCAGGCCATCAAGGTGGCGTTGTCACCGCGCCATGTGCCGAGCGACATCTTCCAGGTGCCGGCCGTGCCGCGCACCCTGTCGGGCAAGAAGATGGAGCTGCCCGTCAAGAAGTTGCTGATGGGCGCAAACGCAGCCCAGGTGCTGAACCGCGATGCGATGGCCAATGCCCACTGCGTCGACTGGTTTGTGGAGCTGGCCCGACAGCGGGCGGCGGCCTCAGCACCTTAGGCCCGTGGGCCGCGAATGCCCAGAACGCCAAGGACGCAAAGAAAGCAAGGAAGTCAGAGCGGGCCGCGGCCAGCGCGGCCCGGGTGACTCAGCTGGGCTGAGCCACGATAGTCACGCGGCGGTTCTCGGGCGCGGCCGGCTCGCTGGGCTTCATCAGCGCGCTGGAGCCCTTGCCCACCGCGTTCACCCGTTCAGCCGCCAGGCCGTGTGAACCCATCAGATAACCCCGCACACTTTCGGCGCGGGCTTGGCTGAGCTTGAGGTTCAGGTCTTCACTGCCACGCGGGTCGGCGTGGCCTTCGATCGTGAAGCGCACCGCCGCCAGTTTTTCTGACTTCATGGCGCTGGCCAAAACGTCGAGCGCTTTTTTGGCACCGCCCGTCAGATCGGCCGAGTTGGTGACAAAGGTGACCAGGATGGACGCGCGAGCTGGCTGGGCGGCGGCAGCAGCCGTGCCCGCAGCCGCCGCAGCGGCCGGGCGCACGCCGGGCTTCCAGCTGCGGGTGCGAACGCCGTCATCGGCGCCGGAGGCTGCACCGTCCGGCGCTCTGGCCGCGGGGCTGAGGGCGTCGATCAGCGCTTGCTGTGTGACTTGACCTTCACGCAAGACTTTTTCCTGGGCGTGAGCAGCGCCCACCGACAGTGCGGCAGACAGCGCCAAGAGAGCCACGTTCAGAACCAAGGGCGGGAACTTGCTGCAGAGTTTCATGATGGTCTTTCGGTGAAACGGTGATAGGCCAGATGCTACGCCTTGCGGCCTTGCGGCATCTTGGGGGGCGGGTCGGGTTTATTCACAGGCTCTCAGGCCGTGCGTTGCGGCTTGGCCAGCGTCTTCAGGGCAAAGCGGCCGTCGTTTTCAAACAGCCAGACTTCGATCAGGCCGTCGCTGCGCAACAGCTGGCGGGCCTTGGGGCTCAAGCCCACCGGGGCCGGCAAGCGGGCCACCGATTCCAGCGCCGCGCGGGTCATCTCGGGTTGCTCCGGGTTGTCGCGAAACACTTCGGCTTGCCACTGGTCGTTGTCGCCGAGCTTGATGCGCAGCACCACCACGGCGCGCAGCATGGGTTGAGGGCGGTCGTTGTGGACTTGGGCAGCCGAACTCAGGTAGACGGCACGGGCAAAGTCGGCCTTGACCTGATCGGTGCTCTGGGCCTGGGCAGGGGCGGCGCCCAGCAGGGCCACCGAGATCGCGGCGGCGGCCACGGCAGCGGCCACCGAGGCCACCAGCGGGGCGAGCGGGGCGAAGGATTTGGCGTTGCGGATCATGATGCTGGTCTCCTGTGGGTGCTGCCCAGCGGCGCTTGGCATGGGTGCTATTTCGCCACCGCACCCCCTGCCAGAACAGGACACCAAGGTATACCTGCGGGCGCTTTGGCGGTATACCTTGGTACCGTGTGCCCCGGTTCGTGAACTCTTCAACATCCAGCCCCTCCCCACCTGATGAACACGCCCATGAACCCGCACGGCTCCTTGCTCTTGGCCGACGACCACGGCCTGGTGCGCCATGGCCTGCAGCTGCTGCTGGCCGAGGTCTTGCCCCACTTGCGGGTGCAGTTGGCGGGCTCGCTGGGCGAGACCGTGCACTTGCTCAAGACCGCCGGGCGCTTTGACCTGGTGCTGCTGGACCTGACGCTGTCAGACGTGCACGGCATGGCCGGTCTGCGCCGCTTGCGCGAAGACTTTCCCTATGTGCCGGTGGTCATCCTCAGCGCGCAGGACGACCGCGACACCGTGCTGGCCGCATTGGACTCCGGCGCCATGGGCTTCATCAGCAAGGCCGCGTCGCCGGCCGAACTGAAAGATGCGCTGGTGCACGTTTTGGTGGAACACCGCATCCACCTGCCGCAGTCGGTGTCGGGCGGCATGGCCGCGGTGCCTTCCTTGGGCGCTGACGGCAGCGGCGGCCGTGAACTGTCGGAGTTGTCGGCACTGGGGCTGACCGAACGCCAAATTGAGGTGTTGGGCTATGTCGTGCAAGGGCTGCGCAACAAGGAAATTGCCCGTTTGCTGGACCGCTCGGAAGTGGTGGTCAAGAAACACGTCACCGCCACGCTGCAGGCCTTGGGCGCGCCCAACCGCACCAAGCTGCTGGTGCTGCTGAGCCAACGTGGCTATCGCGTGCCGTCCATGCGCGCCAGCTCCGCAGAATGAGCGCGACTGCCATCCACGAGCAGTTGCCACTGCGGCGGCGGCGCTTGGGCCTGGCGCTGGTGGCGGTGGGGGTCGTGGCCCTGGCCATGCAAACCTGGGGCACCTGGCTGCTGCCCTATGACGTGGCCTCGCTGCAGGCGGTGCGCCGCCTGACACAGTGGCCCCTTCTCAGCGAAGCCCAACTGGCCTGGGGCTGGGCCCTGCTGTGCCTGGCCCTGTTGGCCGAGCTGGCGCGGCGGGCCCAGCCCGGCGCGGCGCTGGCCCTGGCCTGCGGCGGTGCGCTGGGGTCGGCGCACGCTGCGGTGGGCGGTGGTGCGTCGTCCTTGGCGCTGCTGCTGCTGGTGGGCGTGGCCACCCTGGGCTGGCACGCCTGGCGCGAGGGCGGCCTGGCTCTGCTGTTGGCGGCCGGCGCCGCCATGGTCGGGTGGGAACTGTCGTTGTCCGACTTTCCCAGCTTGTGGCTGGTCACACCCGTGTTGGTGGGCATGTTTGTCTGGATCGACCTGATGCACATGCGCGCCAGCGACCGGCGTCTGTACGGCGCCCTGGCCGAACGCGACACCCTCATCACCAGGCTGGACCAGCGCACCGCCGAGCTCACCGCGCTGCAAGGCGCGCGCACCCAACTGCTGGCCAGCATCAGCCACGACCTGCGCCAGCCGCTGCAGGCGGTGCGCCTGTACGCCGAGGCCCTGCGTGGCAGTGACGCGGCGCCGGGCGATGCAGCCAGCGGCACGGCCCGCCGCGCCGACCTGCTGCGCCAGCAGATGAGGGCGGCCGACGACGCGGTGGCCATGCTGGACCAGTTCAGCGAGTTCAGCGCCATCGAGCAAGGGGCCTTGCAGTCACACCCTGAACTGGTGGACCTGCGCGACGTGCTCGACGGCGTGGCCACCAGCCTGCAAGCCACCCACCCGCTCAGCCTGCTGCGCGTCAGCGTCCACGGCCAACACCAGTGGCTGCACACCGACCGCACCCAACTGGCCCGCCTGGTGCAAAACCTGGCCGGCAACGCGGTGCGCTACAGCCTGGGCGTGCAACCCGAGGGGCCCGCACGGGTGGTGCTGGCGGTGCGCCCGCACCGCAGCGCGCAGGGGCAGCAGGGGGAACAGGGCGGGCAGGGCGAGCAGGCACTGGTGATCGACGTGGTGGACAACGGGCGCGGCATCCCGGCGGACAAACTGCAGGCCGTGTTCGAACCGTATGTGCAGCTGGGTGACCCCGACGGCGCTTCGCGCGGAGGGCGCGGTCTGGGCCTGGCCATCGTGCGAGGCTTGAGTGCGCAACTGGGCCTGCAGCTGGCGCCCTTGCGCAGCACGCTGGGGCGCGGCACGCGGTTTCGGGTGGTGGTGCCGGCTGCGCTGCGACGCCACGGGCCACGGGCCACCGCGCCCGGCGCATGGGCCAGCCAGGCCAGCGACGCCAGTCGTTTGGACGGCTGGCTGTTGGCGCTGTTGGACGACGAAATCGGCCCCCGTGCGGCCCTTCGTGCAGCTCTCGAAGGGGCTGGTGCAACCCTGGTGGACGCCGGCTCTTTGGAGCAGCTGAAGCTGCAACTGGATCACGAGCCGCGTTTCCCCGACGCCTTGGTGTTTGATCTGGACCTGGGCAGCGGCAAGCCCGACGGTGTGGCCGCCATTTCCGAGCTGCGCGCCGAGTGGGAGCTGCTGGTGCCGGCCGTCATCGTCACCGGCCGGGTCGCCGCCTTGAGTACCATGCCGATGCCCAAACGTTGCGTCTTGTTGGGTAAACCGGTGGCGCTGGCCACCTTGGTGGGCACCCTGCGGCAGCTGGCGCCGGCGGGGGTTGCAACCGCCCTTCCCGGCGCGGCACTGGCCGCGGATGCGTCGGCTTCCGCCTCTGCCTCCGCCTCTGCACCTGCACCTGCACCTGAATTTCCAGCCGGGCCTCAACCGTGAACCATCCGCGGTATCCCTCGGGATCATTGGGCACACTCGGGCGTCGTTGTCCAATGATTGCAAGGCGCCACCTGGTCGGCACGACCGGTCGCTGAACCCACCGAAGAAGGAACCCACCATGTCCACATCCACACGCTGTCTCGCTTTGGCTGCCCTGACGGTGGCCCTGTGGTACAGCGGCTCTGCACAGGCGCAGGCCGCGGGTGGGTTTGAACTCATCACCGCAGCCGAAGCCCAGCAAACGGCCACCGCTGAGCGCAACGCGCCGCCCGAGATCCGCTCGCGCAACATGCCAGTTCCCAAGGGCAATGTGCCGGGCATCCGCGTGCTCAGCCCGACCAGCGGCACGGCGCCGGTGGCAGCACCCTTGCGCATTGAATTGGCCTTCACGCCGACACCGGGCAGCCGCATCGTGCCGTCGAGTTTTCGCGTGCTGTACGGTCTGTTGAAGATCGACCTCACCGAGCGCCTGCGCAAAAACGCCACGATCACCGAAAGCGGGGTGGTGGTTGACCGCGCCGTGGTGCCCGACGGCCAGCACCGTCTGATCCTGCAGGTGGCAGATGACCAAGGCAACACCGCCGAGCAGGAACTGCGCATCCGGGTTGGAGCCGCGTCATGAAGTTGCCCAGCCCGGCGCATGCGCTGTGGCTGACGGGCTTGACGGTCGCCTGGCCCGCCCTGGCCCAAAACGCGCCCACGCCTTCCGCCCCAGCTTCGGCGGCCGCCGAACCCGCCGCCAAGCTCTCGCCGCTGCTGGGGCAGGTGCTGGGCCGGGTGGCCAGCCAGACCGGGCCAGCCGCCCCAACCAGCCCCACCGCCGAAGCCGGCCTGTTCAGGCGCCTGGCGCTGCAACACAAAGCCGCGCTGCCGCCCGCAGACGGCCAGAAGTTAACCGCCCTGGTGCCAGCCCTGGGCTATGCCATGGAACAACTGGACCCTGGCAGCTTTGCCGTGCTGCGCCCGGTGGCCGTGGGCGGCAGTGGCGCGCTGCTGCGCACCGGCGACGTCTTCGTGCTGCAGTTTTCCACCAACCTGCCCGGCCAGGTGCGGCTGGAAAACGTCGACCCCAAGGGCCGCGTGGCCGACCTGGGCACCTACACCGTGCTGGTCGATCAACTCAACCGCTTGCCGCGTGACAAAGGCATCCAGTTGCAGGGCCAACCCGGGCTGGAACGTTTGCGTTTTTACTTCTACCCTTGTCTACCGGTGGAGGCGGCAGGCAAACGCTGGGCGGCTGAATTTCAAGGCCGGCTGCCGGCCTGCGCCGCAGGCCCCGTGCAACAGACCACGCTGTCGCGCGCATTGGGCGTGGTGGCCCCACGCGCCTTGGTCAACCTGAGCCAGCCCGACATCCACCTGGCCTTTGCAGGCAGCAACGAATACCAACCCGGAGAAGTCACCCTGATGGAAGCGCAGATCCGGCACGAAGGAAAAACCCATGCGCGCTGATGTTGCCCGTCAAGTGGCCCGTCAAGTTGTCCGTCACCTGGCTTTGCTTGGCAGCTCGCTGTTGCTGCTGGCTTGGATGGCGCTGCTGCACACGACGCCAGCGACTGCCCAGAGCAGCGCAGCAGCGGTGCCCGAGACGCGCGACATGATCGAAGCGCTGAAGCCATCTCGCAACCGCAACCTGCTGGTGCGTCAGACACCCAGCGCCACCGCGCCAGCAGCCAGCAGCGCAGCCGCCGTGCCGGTGGCGCCGCCCGTTGTTGTGCCTAACCCTGCGCCTGCCCCTACAGCTGCCGCTACACCGGCCCCTACACCTGCATTTGGCTTTACATCTTCCCCAGTACCTGCCTCGGTTTCCGCGCCACCACAGCCCGTGCCCCATTCGTCAGCCAGCGGCCAGGCGGCCGCCGAGTCACCGCCCAGTTTGTCGCTGGCCATCCAGTTCGAACTGAACTCGGCCCGTGTTCGGCCCCAGAGCGGCCCCGTTTTGGGAAACCTGGTGGCAGCCATGACGTCACCCGACCTCAAGGGCCACCGCTTTGTGATTGAGGGCCACACCGACGCGCGCGGCAACCCGGCTACCAACCAGCAGCTTTCGCAGCATCGCGCCGACGAAGTTCGCCTCTATCTGGTGGCGTTAGGCGTGCACCCGGCGCGTCTGCGGGCGGTCGGCAAAGGCTCCAGCGACCTGGCCAATTCGCGCGACCCTTTGTCTGCCGACAACCGCCGCGTTCGTGTGGTCACCCTGGAGTGATGCGCATGCACATGCAACTAAAGATGCACCCGCGTCACCACACCACGGCCAAGCGGCTGGGGCGCTTGCTGCCCATGGCGGGCTTGGCCTGTACCTGCCTGCTGGCGGCCACGGCCCTGGCGCAATCCACACCGGCGGTGCGCAACACCCGTCACGCGCTGGTCATCGGCATTGGCGAGTACCTGGACCCGGCCGTGCCGGCGCTCAAGGGCATTGCGCATGACATGGTCAGCGCCCAGCGCATGGCCGCCGCCATGGCCATACCGGCGGGCAACATCCGCGTGCTGCGCGACCAAGACGCCACGGCCGACCGCATCCGCGCCGAGATCACCGCCCTGAATGCCCGGGTGGCCGACGGCGACCGGGTCTTTGTCTACTACTCTGGCCACGGCACGCGCACTTTTGACGAACAGGTCAAGCAAGACGGCTGCACCGAGGGCCTGCTGGCCACCGACGGCCAGGTGCTGACCAACGTGGAAATGGGCCAACGCCTGGCGCCGTTGGCCAAGCGCGCTGACAAGATGCTGGTCTTTTACGACGCCTGCTTTTCGGGCGGCGTGGCGGGTGCGCCGTTTCGCACCCGTTCGCTCAACGTCGCCGGCGCGACCATCACGCCCAAGTTCACCCGGGCCGGCGCGCCAGCCGTGTGTTCGCAGCCCAGCAACTTCCGCACACGCAGCCTGGCGCTGGTCATGCAGCAAGAGCAGGCCCTGCCACAAAACGTGGTGCACGTGGCCGCCAGCCGCCCCGACGAAGTCAGTTTCGACAGCAGCACCCAAGGCGGCTTTGCCACCGTGGGCTGGCGCGACTGCCTGTTGGGCCAGGCCAAGGACCTGGACGGCAGCGGCGCCATCACGGTTGACGAAGTGACCCGTTGTGCGCAGGCCAAGGTCACCGCGGGCTTGGCCGGGCAACCGGGCATCCTGGGTCAGCAGATGACGGTGGTGGGCAACGGCAACTTTGTGCCGGCCTGGATGGGCGCCGCGTTTGCGGCGCCGGCGGTGGCGGTCGGCGCCGCGACCACGCTGCCTGCTGCGGCTGTTGCCACGGTGGCACCGGTGCTGGTGCCTGCGGTGGCCGCCGCTCCCGCCCCGTCGCATTCGCCCGGCGCGCAGCCCGCACGCGTGGCCACGCCTGCTGAAGTCTTGCACGAACTGCACCAACAGCGCGACGGCAGCCGCCGCGTGGTGGCCACGGTGCGCAAGCAGCGCCTGAAGATCGGCAGCGACGCACTTGAGATGGACATCACCCCCGCCCGCGACGGCCATTTGTACGTTGCCCTGGCCGGCAGCGACGGCAAGAGCCTTTACCTGCTCTACCCCAACGACCTGGCCACTGACAACCGGGTGAAAGCGGGTCAGCGCATGAGCCTGCCCGGCCCCGGCTGGGACGTGGTGGCCGCTGGCCCGGCCGGCGTCGAGACCTTGCTGGTGATGGTTGCCGACGCGCCGCGGGACTTGCAAGGCCTGGCCCAGGAAAAGAGTGGCCCCTTCATGAAGACACTGCTCGACGGCGAAGGCCGCGCCCGGCTGCAGTGGATCCTGTCCAACGGCACACCCGCCAAGGACTGCGGCAAGACGGGCGCCGCCAGTTGTTCTGACGCTTTTGGTGCCGCCTTGCTGAAAGTCGAAGCCGTGAACTGATGACGCTGCACCTGCGCCACCCTGGGCGGTGCGGCATTCAGCCTGCTGGCTGTGAAGACCTTGGCCATCGAGCTTCGCAATTGACTTTCAGCGGCTCGCAGCCTTCGCAAAGCGGGGGCTTGAACCAGGCCCTTTCGCCGCCCCGATGCCAACTTTGACGCGGTGGTGGGCGCCACCCAGCGCCCCGTGCTGGTGGACTTCTGGGCGCACGAGCGGATGTGGCGGAATGCTTCACAAGCTCTCAGTCCATGGCGCCCGCGTTCAAGCAGGCAGCGGCGCAGCTGCAGGGCCAGGCTTTGTTGGTCAAGGTCAACAGCGACGACAACCCGCAGCTGAGCCAACGCTTTGGCATCCGCAGCATTCCCACCTTGGTGCGGCTGCAACGGGGGGTGGAAAGCCAGCGTCAGTCGGGCGCGCTGCCCGCTGCAGCCATCGTGGCCATGGCCATCCGAACCGCAGCGCAGGCGCCGCCATCGGGGGCGCGCGGCATTGCTTGTCGGCCTTGTCCTACGCCATGAACCGGGCGGCGTGATACCGTGCACGCGGTGGCAGGCGGTGCCCTCATCGTGGTCGAGTTTGCGAATACCGGCACGGCCCGCGGCCACGAGCGTCGTGTCCGCCAGATTGCTGAAAGAAGGTTTCCCATGAATGACAAGGCCGCGCCCGGCGTCGACGCCGAGGACCGGCGCCAGCGCACGCTGTTCAAGGCGGGCGCACTGCAAACCGCGATCCTGAACAGCGCCAATTTCTCCAGCATCGCCACCGACGAGCGCGGCGTGATCCAGATCTTCAACGTCGGCGCCGAGCGCATGCTGGGTTATGCCGCCGCCGAGGTCATCAACCGCGTCACGCCAGCTGATATCTCCGACCCGCAGGAGCTGCTGCTGCGCGCGCAGGCGCTGAGCGCCGAGCTCGCCACCGCCATCGCGCCCGGCTTCGAGGCACTGGTGTTCAAGGCGCGGCGCGGCATAGAAGACGTCTACGAGCTGACCTACATCCGCAAGGACGGCAGCCGCCAGCCCGCGGTGGTGTCGGTGACTGCGCTGCAGGACGCTGACGGCGCCATCATCGGCTACCTGCTGATCGGCACGGACAACACCGCCCGCCTGCTGGTCGAGGCCGAACGCAAGCGCCTGGACGACGTGCTGCAGGAAAGCCATCTCGAGCTGCAACGGGCCAAGGTCGAGGCCGAGCGCGCCAACCAGGCCAAGTCGGACTTTCTCTCGTCCATGAGCCACGAGCTGCGCTCGCCGCTCAACGCCATCCTCGGCTTCGCCCAGCTGATGGAAAGCGGCACGCCGCCGCCCACGCCGGGGCAGCGCGACAGCATCGAGCAGATCCTGCAGGCCGGCTGGTACCTGCTGGAGCTGATCAACGAGATCCTGGACCTGGCGCAGATCGAATCGGGCAAGCTGTCGCTGTCGCTCGAGCCGGTGTCGCTGACCGAAGTGCTGGCCGACTGCCAGGCGATGATCGAACCGCAGGCGCAGCCCGGCGGCATACGCCTGTGCTTTCCGGTGCTCGATGGGCCCTGGCTGGTGCGCGCCGACCGCACGCGCGTCAAGCAGGTGCTGGTGAACCTGCTGTCCAACGCCATCAAGTACAACCGCGTCGGCGGCCGGGTGGACCTGCGCTGCAGCGTGCCGGCCGAGGGCCGCGTGCGCGTCAGCCTGCAGGACACCGGCGAAGGCCTGACGCCCGACAAGCTGGCGCAGCTGTTCCAGCCCTTCAACCGCCTGGGCCAGGAGGCCGGCTTGCAAGAGGGCACAGGCATCGGCCTGGTGGTGAGCAAGCAGCTGGTGCAGTTGATGGGCGGCAGCATCGGCGTCGAGAGCACCGCGGGCGTGGGCAGCGTGTTCTGGATCGAGCTGGAAACCTGCGCCGCGTCGCAGCTGCACCCCGAGCCGGACGGGCCGCCCCCGGCCGCGCCAGAGCCGGTGCCCGGCGAGCAGCGCAAGCGCACGCTGCTGTGCGTGGAAGACAACCCGGCCAACCTGCTGCTGGTGGAGCGGCTGCTGGCGCGCCGGCCCGACCTGCGTCTGCTCAGCGCGCGCGACGGCCGGCGCGGTGTGGAGATGGCGCGCGAGCACCAGCCCGACCTGATCCTGATGGACATCAACCTGCCCGGCATCAACGGCCTGACCGCGTTGCGCCTGCTGGCCGGTGATCCGGCTACCGCTGGCATCCCGGTGATCGCACTCAGCGCCAACGCCATGCCACACGACATAGAAAAGGGCCTGCAGGCCGGATTCTTCCGCTACCTGACCAAGCCCATCAAGCTGGCCGAGTTCATGCACACCCTGGACGCGGCGCTCGCCTTCGCCCAGGCCACACCGCAGCGAGAACAGGGACAAAGACCATGACACTGCCCGAGACCGACATCCTGGCCGCGCGCATCCTGATCGTCGACGATCAAGAGGCCAACGTTCGCCTGCTGCAGCGCCTGCTGGAAGAAGCCAGCTACACCGCCATCAGCTCCACCATGGACCCGCTGCAGGTGTGCGCGATGCACCGCAAGCACGACTACGACCTGATCCTGCTGGACCTGCAGCTACCGCGCATGGACGGCTTTCAGGTGATGGCCGCGCTGCGCGCCGGCGCCGTGGACAGCTACCTGCCGGTGATCGTGATCACCGCCCAGCCAGGGCACAAGCTGCGCGCGCTGCAGTCCGGCGCCAGGGACTTCATCAGCAAGCCCTTCGAACTGCTGGAGGTGAAGACGCGCATCCGCAACATGCTCGAGGTGCGGCTGCTGTACCGCCAACTGGAGGCGCACAACCTGAAACTGGAAGAGAAGGTGCGCGAGCGCACGGCCGAGTTGCGCGAGAGCGAGGCGCGCTTTCGCAGCCTGACCAACCTGGCGTCTGACTGGTACTGGGAGCAAGACGAGAACGGCGTCTTCACCCGCGTCTCGGGGCCGGTTCTGGACATGCTGGGGCTGCGTGTCGACCCGCTGCCCGGGGCTGCCGACCCCTTGCCCGAGGGCGATACCGGCGGTTGGAACGAGGAAGAGCGCAGCGCCCTGCGAGCCGCCATCGCCGCGCGCCAGCCCTTTTTGGACTTCCCGTTCAGCCGCGTCAACCCCGATGGCACGGTCCAGAGCTACCGGGTCAGCGGCGAGCCGATGTTCACGCAGGCCTGCCGCTTCATCGGCTACCGCGGCATCGGCGTCGAGACCACGCCGCGGCCGGCGGGCCGGAACTAGATCGGACCGCCATGCCCTTCACTCACCACAGCCCGAAGCAGAACCACCTGCTGGCCGCGCTGCCGCAGGCCGAGTTCGAACTGCTCGAGCCGCAACTGGAGCTGGTGTCGCTGCCCGTGGGCGAGATGGTCTACGAACCCGGCCAGCGGCTGCAGCACGCCTACTTTCCCACCACCGCCGTGGTCTCGCTGTACTACGTCACCGAAAGCGGCGCAGCGGCCGAATCGGCCGGCGTGGGCAACGAGGGCATGGTGGGCCTGCCGCTCATTCTGGGCGGCGGCTCCACGCCCAGCTCGGCCGTGGTGCAGATCGGCGGCCACGCCTACCGGCTGGAACGCCAGCAACTGCAGCAGGCCTTTGCGCACACCCGCCTGCTGCAGGGCCTGCTGCTGCGCTACACACAGGCGCTGCTCACGCAGATGGCGCAGACCGCGGCCTGCAACCGCCACCACTCGGTGGAACAGCAGCTCAGCCGCTGGCTGCTGCTGACCCAGGACCGCGGCCCCGGGCGCGAGATGGCCATCACGCAGGAACTGGTGGCCGGCATGCTGGGCGTGCGCCGCGAAAGCGTGACCGCGGCCGCCGGCACGCTGAAGCAGCAGGGCTACATCCGCTACCGCCGCGGCCACATCACTGTGCTCGACCCCGAAGGGCTGCAGGCGCATACCTGCGAATGTTATGCCGTGGTCAAGGATGAGCTGGCGCGGCTGCTGTTCGGTGAAAACTGCCGTCAGGACACGCTGTCGGCACGTCCCTCGGCGCCGGCCGCGGGCCAAAGGCTCAGCACCTGACGCCCTGAAAGCCCCCTTCGGCCCAGCGGCAGCAGCACACCCAGGCCGGCCAGCCGGGGTGTACCGGCGCAGCGCCGACAGCGCGCCGGTTTTCGTGGAAGTGCCATCGCCAACCGACGAGGTGCTGCAAACAGTGCTGCAAACAGTGCTGCTCAAGATCATCACCCGGTCGATGAAGCTGCTTACCCGCAAGGGGGTGCTCGTTGAAGAGCAGGGCCAAACCACCATGGCCGACGACAACGACAACGACAACGACAACGACAACGACAACGACAACGACAACGACAACGACAACGACAACGACAACGACAACGA
>JAYVSX010000186.1:0-8535 GCA_043774975.1 Rubrivivax sp. | reverse complement strand
CAGCGTGGTGATCTGCAGCTTGCTGATCGGGTCGGCAATGCCGTCGTAGCCCTGGTTCCAGCCGGTGGTGGGGGTGTTGTGGTCGGCGGTGGCGACGATGGAGCTGACCCGCCAGACCTTGCGGCCGGCCAGCCGCAGGCCCTCGAAGGCCTGCGGGCTGGTCACCTCGTGCACCAGGTGCCGGTCGATGTAGAGCGTGGCGGTGCCGTCTTCTTCAGTGTGGACGACGTGTTCGTCCCACAGCTTGTCGTACAGGGTTCGGGCGGTCATGGTGGGGTTTCTCCTGTGGGCCATTGTCTGGCATCGGGTGGGCTGGCTTGTGAACCGTGCGCAGGGCACAGGGCTTCGACAAAGCGCTGCACCACGGTGGGCAAGACCGCTTGGGTGCGCACCGCCAGCAGGTAGTCGCGCTCGGCCCAGGGCTCGTCCAGCGCAATCACCTGAATGCGAAAGAGCTGGGCAAAACGTTGCGCCACCGTGGCCGGCATCACCGCCACGCCCAGGCCTGCCTCCACCAACTGGGCGATGGCGTCAAAGCCGCGCACCTGCAGCCGGGCCTTCAGCACCAGGCCCCGGCCCTCTGCTTCTGCCCGCATCAGCTCATGCACGGCTGCGCCTTGGTGCAGGCCAACGATGTCGTAGGCCAGCAGCGCATCGAAGCGAACCTTTTTTCGCCGCGCCAAGGGGTGAACAGCAGGCACGATGGCGGCCAGCGCGCCGTGGCGGTAGCGCCACGTGGTGAGCCGGTTGTCCAGCAGGGGCGGCACGCAGATGCCGACGTCGGCGCGGCCTTCGGCAACGGCGGACTGGATCTCGGCGCTGGTCAAGTCTTCCAGGCTGATGCGAATCTGCGGGTGGGCCTGCGAGAACGCGGCCAAGTCGGGCGGCAGGCACTCGCTGATCGCACCGGCGTTGGCCACCACCCGCAGGTGGCCCTTGATGCCGCGCGAAAACTCCACCACTTCGCTCTCCAGCGCATGCAGGCTGGTTTGCAGGCCCCGCACGTGGCGCACCAGGGCCCGACCGGCCTCGGTGGGCTCCACACCACGCGCGCGGCGCACGAACAGGGGCACGCCCAGGCGCGCTTCCAGGTCGGACAAACGTTTGCTGGCGGCGGCCAAGGCCAGGTGCTCACGTTCGGCGCCGCGCGTGATGCTGTGGGTGTCGGCGATGGCCAGCACAAGGTTCAAAGTGGTCAGGTCGAATCGCATGGTGGGCTGCCTGCGGCACAGGCCAAGCCGGTGGAAATGCAAGGCACCCGGCCCGGCAGCAGGCCCTCACGCCAGTGAGCGTGGAAGCCGTCGCGGTGGGTCAGGGCCAGTCAGCCCAGACCTGAAGGTCACCTCGCGCTGCCAACCATAGCCTTCGCCGAGAGGGTTGTGGTGCGTCAATCATCAATCAAGCCTTCGCATTTTAAGAAGGTTCTGGTCGCTGTATCTGAACCGTACCCATCGCGCAGTTAGACAGATTCGCTTGTTCTTCCTGCAGTACGCTGCATGCTGCATGAAAACTCCGGCTGCACCCGTTGCATGGGCCCTGGGCCTTTTGGCTGCTGCGTTGACCCTTGCCGCCTACCTCAGCCTGTGGCCAGTGCCCGTGCAACCCGTGGCGTGGAAAGCGCCGCCAGCGCCGGGCTATGCGGGCGTGCACGCCGTCAACTCCTGGCTGGGCAACCTGACGCTGATCCCCCTGGGCCAGGAATCCGGCCCCGAGCACGTGGCGCTGGGGCCGGACGGCAAGCTCTACGCCGCCGTGGCCAGCGGCAGCATCCTGCGCATGAACCCGGACGGCTCAGAGCAGATCGTCTTTTCGCGCACCGGCGGCCGCGTGTTGGGTTTTGACTTTGATGCCAGCGGCCAATTGATTGCAGCCGACGCCATGCTGGGCTTGCTGGCCATCGACAAAAACGGCAAGGCCAGCCTGCTGAGCAACCAGGTGGCCGGCGACCCCATCCGCTACGCCGACGCGGTGGTGGTGGCCCAGAACGGCAAGATCTATTTCAGCGACGCCTCCAGGCGTTTTGCACCGCGCGAGTGGGGCGGCACTTTCGAGGCCGCAGTGCTGGACATCCTGGAGCAGCAGGCCACCGGTCGCATCCTGGAATACAACCCCGCCAACCAGCGCACCCGGGTGGTGGCCCAGGGCCTGAGCTTTGCCAACGGCGTGGCCCTGAGCGAAGACCAAAAAACACTGCTGGTGGCCGAGACCGGTCGCTACCGAATCTGGAAGGTCGACGTCAGCGCCAGAGCGCTGGACGTGCGTCAGCCTTCAAGTCAAGCCAGCGTGCTGCTGGACAACCTGCCCGGTTATCCCGACAACCTGATGCGGGGCCAGTACGGCTTGATCTGGGTCGGCCTGTCCGGTCCGCGCAGCCCGGTCGTCGACCGCTTGGCGGAGCAACCCTTTTTGCGTGCGGTGACCTTGCGCCTGCCACGTTTCCTGTGGCCGCTGCCCAAGCCCTATGGGCATGTCTTCGCGTTCACGGAAGACGGCCGGGTGCACGTCGACATGCAAGATCCGCAAGGCAAGTACCCCGAGAGCACGGGCGTCACCGAAACGCCTGACCGGCTCTACTTCCAGAATCTGCACAACAAAGTGCTGGGCTGGAAATTTCGATGAATCGCAGGAGCGGCCTCACCGCCGGTTCCGACGCAGCACCGCCCTGCACGCGCCGCAGGTCCGATCAGCCCTGCTGGGCCCGCGCTTCCAACTGCCGCCGCAGCCCGTCGTCCAGACGCAGCTCACGCGCCAACGCATCCAGGTAGGCGCGCTCCATGGTGCCGGTTTCGTCCACCACCAGCACACTGGCCAGATAGACCTCGGCCGCCAGCTCGGGCGTGGTGGCCCCGGCGGCCACGTCGGCGGGTTCGACGGGGCGGCGCAACTCGGCCTCAACCCAGGCCCGCACGGCAGGGTCGGCTTCAGAGCGGGTCAGCTCGGCTTCCACCAACTGCCGCTCGCGTTCGTCCAGATGGCCGTCGGACTTGGCGGCGGCGATCATGGCCTTGAGCAGCACACGACCGTGCGCTTCGGCTTGCGGTGCTGGCAGCGCGAGTGGCGGGGTAAGTGACGGGGCGACCGCAACACCCGGGTTGCTGCCCGCAGGCGAGCCGGTCGCGGCCGCCGGCGCCGCAGCCTGCTGTGACGCTTGCCAGTCGTTGTAGGTCTTCCAGGCCAACATGCCCAAGGCCGCCACGCTGCCCACCTTAAGCGCCGAACCGCCGATGCGTCGGCCGCTGCGGGTGCCCAGCAACAGCGCCAACACGCCGCCGGCGGCTGCACCTTTGGCGTATTTGTCCAGGTCGCCACGCTGACGCGCCTGTTGAACCGAACCGCGCGCGTCATTGACGGCGGAAAGGCCCGTCTTCAGCAGCTGGTCGAGCAGTGATTGCGCACTCATCGGTGTTGTCCCTTGCGGTGATCAAAACCCGACTCTAGCGCCCGGCTGGAACCCTCACGCTCGCTCGGGCCTTGCACGCAAAGACTCAAAGGTGGCCTTTCTTGGCGCCGGCGGCCGGTCTGCGCGCAGTACCGCAAAGCAACGGGTTGAAAACTCTCCGCAAAGCCGGGCTCAGGCGATTGGCTTTACCCGTCAGCCCAGCGCCGTCACCACGTCGGGCGGGGCCTGCACCAACTCGATCAGGACACCCTCGCCGCCCAGGGGAAACTCTTCGTTGCCCTTGGGGTGGATGAAACAAATGTCGTGGCCAGCCGCACCCTTGCGAATGCCACCGGGTGCAAAGCGCACGCCGTGCGCGGTCATCCAGAACACCGCCTGCTGCAGGTCGTCCACCCACAAGCCCACGTGGTTGAGCGGCGTGGTGTGAACCGCAGGCTTTTTGTCGGGGTCCAGCGGCTGCATCAGGTCGACTTCCACCGCAAAAGGTCCCTGGCCCAGCGCGCAGATGTCCTCGTCGACGTTCTCGCGTTCGCTGACAAAGGTGCTCTTGACGGTGAGGCCCAGCACGTCCACCCACAGCGATTTCAAACGCTGCTTGTCGGGCCCGCCGATGGCGATCTGCTGGATGCCGAGAATGCGAAAAGGCTTGCTGTCCATCAGGCAAAACTCAAGATGGGTTGATCCACACTCAGGCTTTCACCCTTTTTGGCCATCACCTCGCCCACGGTGCCGTCTTGTGTGGCCACCAGGATGTTTTCCATCTTCATGGCCTCTATGACGGCCAGGCGTTCACCGGCCAGCACTTTTTGACCGGGCTGCACACTGACGTCGGCCAACAGGCCCGGCATCGGTGACAGCAAGAACTTGCTCAGGTCGGGCGGTGCCTTGTGCGGCATCAGCCTGAAGAGCTCGGCCGCACGCGGCAGCAGCACCAGCGTTTCAATCTGCGCCCCGTTGTGCAAGACGCGAATGCCCAAGGGGTTCTTGACGCCACTGCGCTCCACCTGCGCCGTGAAGGCCCTGCCATTGCAGGTGCCCACCATCAGCAGTTCACCCAGCTTGGTGGTGCTCTGGATGGCAAAGTGGCGCCCGGCGATCACCACGTCGGCCTTGCCTGACACGGGCTCGAAGGCGTCGATGGTGACGGGGTGATGCTGATGCTGCCCCGCCGAACTTAAGACCACCACCACCAGGTCCGGCAGGGACACCACACCGTGCCCCGGCAGTTGCCCGCTGATGCCGGCCGAGCGCTCACGCGCCTTGCGCCGCACAAAGGCGGCCAGGGCCACCAGGAACAGCGGGTCGTCGTGGGCCACGTCGTTGGTGCTGAAGCCCTTGCCGTAGTTCTCGGCGATGAAACCGGTGTTGAAGTCGCCGCTGGCAAAGCGCGGGTGGGCCAGCAACGCGGCTTGAAAAGGGATGTTGCTGCTGATGCCACGAATGACAAAGCCATTCAGCGCCTCCCGCATCTTGGCGATGGCGTCGGCCCGGTCACGCCCGTGCACGATGAGCTTGGCGATCATCGAGTCATAAAACATCGGGATCTCGCCACCTTCGTCAACGCCGGTGTCGACCCGCACACCGCCGCTTTCAGGCATCGGCATGGCGGCTTCCATGGTCGTGACCGGTGGTGCATAACGCACCAAGCGGCCGGTTGACGGCAGAAAGTTGCGGAACGGATCTTCGGCGTTGATGCGGCACTCGATGGCCCAGCCTTCGCGCTTGACTTCAGCCTGCGTCAGCGGCAACGGTTCACCGGCGGCCACGCGGATCATCAGCTCCACCAGGTCGAGCCCGGTGATGCACTCGGTGACCGGGTGCTCCACCTGCAGCCGCGTGTTCATCTCCAGAAAGTAGAAGCTTTGGTCCTGGCCGACCACAAATTCCACCGTGCCGGCGCTCTGGTACTTCACCGCCTTGGCCAGCTGCACCGCCTGCTCGCCCATGGCCTGGCGGGTGGCGTCGCTGATGAAGGGCGACGGCGCTTCTTCAATCACCTTTTGGTGACGGCGCTGGATGCTGCACTCGCGCTCGTTGAGGAAGATGACGTTGCCCTGCGAGTCACCCATCACCTGGATCTCGATGTGGCGCGGGCTTTCGACAAACTTTTCGATGAACACGCGGTCGTCGCCGAAGCTGTTCTTGGCTTCATTGCGGCAGCTGCTGAAGCCCTCAAACGCCTCTTTGTCGTTGAACGCCACCCGCAAGCCCTTGCCACCACCGCCGGCACTGGCCTTGATCATCACCGGGTAGCCGATGTCCTTGGCAATCTGCACCGCTTGTTCGGGCGACAGGATGGCTTCGTTCCAACCGGGGATGGTGTTGACCTGGGCTGCAAGGGCCAGCTTCTTGGACGCGATCTTGTCGCCCATGGCCGCAATGCTGTAGTGCTTGGGGCCGATGAAGACGATGCCGGCCTCTTCCACACGCCGGGCAAAGTCTTCGTTTTCGCTCAGGAAACCGTAGCCCGGGTGCACCGCCTGCGCGCCAGTTTGTTGGCAGGCAGCGATGATCTTGTCGGCCACCAGGTAGCTCTCGCGCGACGGGGCCGGGCCCAGCAGCACCGCTTCGTCGGCCAGGCCCACGTGGCGTGCGTCCTTGTCGGCTTCGGAGTAGACCGCCACGGTGGCGATGCCCATCTTCCTGGCCGTCTTGATCACGCGACAGGCGATTTCCCCGCGGTTGGCAATGAGGATTTTCTTAAACATGGTGGTGCTCCGCGTGGAACTCGCCTGCGTGCGCTGCGCGCACCATGCAATTTGGCTGCGCCGCAACGGCCTGGCGTTCGTTGCCACCGCGGTTGGCCATGAGGATTTTCTTGAACATTAAATGACTCCGTCAACGAGGGCACACAGCCGCGCAAGTGGTGTCACCAGAAACAACTGCTCGGTGGTTTCCAGCTTGTGCAGTCATGTTTTTAGCGCACCAAGGTCATACCGGCCGCTTTCGCGGCACCTGAATCGAAGGTCATGGTGAGCGCGCATCCTGCTGCTGCAGACAGGCGCTCAATCAATGCGTCGGCAAAGTCAGCCCCATTGGCGCTGAACCGCTTCAGTGCCTGGGCAACCAATTCCGCCCGGTCGACCACCAATTCCTTACTGCGCAGCAAGGTCCCCAAAACTGCCCCCACTTGCACTCGGTCCAACCCATAGCTGCCCGACAAAACCCAAACCAGTTCAATCAAAACCACCACAGAGACAAAGCCCGGATCTTCTGCACTCAGCGACTCCAAAAGCCGAGTCGCCAGAGGTGACTGTCGAGGATCGTCCTGCATGACATACCGGACCAGGACGTTGGTGTCCAGGCCAGTCACTTGGCACGCCCCCTGCGCAGGCCTGCACGCGCCGCACTTTCGGCAATCGTTCGGTTCATTTCAGCGATGGAGACGGTCTTGGCTGCCTTGCCGAACAGGCCTTTGAGGTCCCGCACGGACTGCGTGGCCGCGACCAGTTCAAACCGACCCGGTTCGACCTGGATAAATTCGACACGGTCGCCTGACTGGACGTTGAGAACGCGGCGTACATCGGCCGGGATGGTGATCTGACCCTTGCTGGTGAGTGTTGCAGTGGACATCGGTATCGCCTTTCAGATTTCCTTACCTCATTGTAAGGATTGTGCTGGCTCGTGCGTCTGGCTCGTGCGCCATGGCTGCGTTGCCCTACAAGGGAATGTTCCCGTGCTTGCGCCACGGGTTTTCCAGCTTTTTGTCCTTGAGCATGGCCAGCGAGCGGCAGATGCGCTTGCGGGTTTCGTGCGGCTGGATCACGTCGTCGATGAAACCACGCGCGCCTGCCACAAAGGGGTTGGCGAAGCGCGCCTTGTATTCAGCTTCCTTGGCGGCCAGCTTGGCCGGGTCGCCCTTGTCTTCACGGAAGATGATCTCCACCGCGCCTTTGGCGCCCATCACCGCGATCTCGGCGTGGGGCCAGGCAAAGTTGACGTCGCCACGCAGGTGCTTGGAGGCCATCACGTCGTAGGCGCCGCCATAGGCCTTGCGGGTGATGACGGTGACCTTGGGCACGGTGCACTCGGCATAGGCATACAACAACTTGGCGCCGTGCTTGATGATGCCGCCGTACTCCTGGCTGGTGCCCGGCATGAAACCCGGCACGTCGACAAAGGTGATCACCGGGATGCCAAAGGCGTCGCAAAAGCGCACAAAGCGCGCGGCCTTGATGCTGCTCTTGATGTCCAGGCAACCGGCCAGCACCTGCGGGTTGTTGGCCACGATGCCCACCGTGCGGCCAGCCATGCGAGCCATGCCAATGACAATGTTCTTGGCGTAGTCGGGCTGCAGCTCGAAGAAGTCACCGTCGTCCACGGTCTTGAGAATGAGTTCCTTGATGTCGTAGGGCTTGTTGGCGTTTTCAGGGACCAGCGTGTCCAGGCTCATGTCCAACCGTTCGGCCGGGTCGCCGCTGGGGCGCACCGGCACGCCGTCGCGGTTGTTCAGCGGCAGGTAGTTGAAAAAGCGGCGCAGCATCATCAAGGCTTCAACGTCGTTTTCAAACGCCAGGTCGGCCACGCCGCTCTTGCTGGTGTGGGTGGTGGCGCCACCCAGCTCTTCGGCGGTGACCTCTTCGTGCGTCACCGTCTTGACCACCTCGGGCCCGGTGACAAACATGTAGCTGCTGTCCTTGACCATGAAGATGAAATCGGTGATGGCCGGCGAATACACCGCACCACCCGCACACGGGCCCATGATCAGACTGATCTGCGGGATCACGCCGCTGGCCATCACGTTGCGCTGGAAGACCTCGGCGTAACCGCCCAGCGAAGCCACCCCTTCCTGGATGCGTGCGCCGCCGCTGTCGTTCAAGCCGATGACCGGTGCGCCGACTTTCATGGCCTGGTCCATCACCTTGCAAATCTTTTCAGCGTGCGACTCGCTCAGCGCGCCACCAAAGACGGTGAAGTCCTGGCTGTAAACAAAGACCAGGCGACCGTTGATCATGCCGTAGCCAGTGACCACGCCGTCACCCGGGATCTTGTTGTCCTGCATGCCGAAGTCGGTGCAGCGGTGTTCGACGAACATGTCCCACTCTTCGAAGGTACCTTCGTCGAGCAGCAGCTCCAGCCGTTCACGCGCGGTGAGTTTGCCTTTGGCGTGCTGCGAGGCAATGCGCTTGGCTCCG
>JAYVSX010000185.1:0-10354 GCA_043774975.1 Rubrivivax sp. | reverse complement strand
TCGCCAACCTGCCGTTCAAGCGGCGCTGGCCGGTGCGGCTCGCGCTGCTACTGCCGTGGGCGTTGCCCCTCGCGTTTGTCGGCCTGATCTTCGCGTGGTTCTTTCACACCGAGTTCGGCGTCGTCAACGACGTCATGCGCCGCCTGTTCGGTGTCGAACCGACGATGTGGCTGCTGACCCCGCGCTTCGCCTTCGCGGCGATCTGCGGCGCCATCATCTGGAAGACTTCTTCGTTCATGGCGCTGATTCTGCTGGCCGGCCTGCAGATGATTCCGAAGTCGCTGTACGAGGCGGCCGAGGTCGACGGCGCCAGCAAGTGGCAGCAGTTCTGGCAGATCACCATCCCCATGCTCATGCCCAGCATCATCGTGGCGCTGATCTTTCGCACCATCACCGCGCTGCAGACCTTCGACATTCCCTACACCATGACGCGCGGCGGCCCGGGCAACAGCACCGAGACGCTGGCCATGCTGATCCACAAGACCACCATCGACTACCTGGACGTGGGTTACGGCAGCACGCTGGCGGTGTGCATGTTTGTGATGTCACTTTGCATCACCGCGTTTTACCTGCGCCGCGTGGGCGCGAATGCGTCATGAGTGGATGTCATGAAAGCAGCGTCATGAAGGCTCCCACATGAACGGCGGCTTGCAAATGCTCAGCCCCCAAGCCTTGCGGGTCATCGCGGCCGGCATCGTGGTGATCAACGGCTTTTTCCCGGCCGTGTGGATCTTGCTCACGTCGCTGAAGACCGAAGCCGAGTTGGTGTCCAAACCCATCACCTGGTGGCCGCACCACCTGACGCTGCAAAACTATGTCAGCGCGTTTGCTGACCAGCCGCTGCTCAGCTACATGGGCAACAGCGCGCTGGTGGCCATGGGTTCGACCATCGTGTCGCTGTTCGTGGCGGCGCTGGCGGCTTACGCCATTGCACGGCTGAACCTGCGCCGCCGCCAGCTGATCCTGACCTGCATCGTGGCCAGCTCCATGTTCCCCTTGGTGACCTTGCTGGTGCCCATCTTCGAGACCATGCGCAGCGCGGGCCTGCTCAACACCTACACCGCGCTGATCCTGCCCTACACGGTGCTCAACCTGCCGGTGTGCACGCTGGTGCTGGTCAGCTTCTTCCAGAGCATTCCCAAGGACCTGGAAAACGCCGCCATGATTGACGGGTGCACGCGGATGGGCGCGCTGTGGCGCGTGGTGGTGCCGCTGGCCGCGCCGGGTGTGTTCACGGCGGGCATCCTGGCGTTTGTGAATGCGTGGGACGAATTCCTGCTGGCGCTGTCGCTGAACTCCAGCGCCAGCATGCGCACGCTGCCAGTGGGCATCACGCTCTACCAAGGGGAATTTTCCTTCCCGTGGCCGATCATCTCGGCGGCCCTCATCGTGGCCATTGTTCCTGTTGCTGTCCTCATCGCGCTGTTTCAAGAGCGGGTGGTGGGCGGCCTGACCCAAGGTGGCCTCAAGGGCTGATCTCGAAAGCTGGCGTTTGATATGAGTTTGACATGAGCATTCTTCGTTACGGCATCATCGGCTGCGGCAGCATGGGCCGCGAGCACATTGAAAACCTGCAGGCCATGGGTGGTGCGCAGGTCACGGCCTTGGCCGACACCGATGCGGGCAGCCTGGATGCGGCGCTGGCGTCGTGCCGCGGCAACCGGCCACAGGTGTTTGAAAACCACGGCGAGTTGCTGCGCAGTGGCCTGTGTGACGCGGTGGTCATCGCCACCCCCAACCACACCCACGTGGACATGCTGCGTGACGCGCTGGCCGTGCCGACCCTGCACATCCTGGTTGAAAAGCCGCTGGTCACGCGCATGGCCGACGGGCTGGAGATGATCCAGCGCGCCGCCCACCGCAGCGGCATCGTCTGGGTGGCGCAGGAATACCGCTACATGCCGCCGGTGGCCGAGATGATCCGCATCGCGCACGAAGGCGGGGTGGGGCGGTTGCACCAGGTCGCCATCCGAGAACACCGCGAGCCGTTTTATCCCAAGGTGGGCGACTGGAACCGCTTCAGCGCCAACACCGGTGGCACGCTGGTGGAGAAGTGCTGCCACTACTTCAACCTGATGGACCTGATCCTGCGCGAAAAGCCACTGCGTGTGTTTGCCAGCGGTGGGCAGCGTGTCAACCACCTGGACGAGCGTTATGTCGGGCCCGATGGGCCACGGACCCCCGACATCCTGGACAGCGCCTACGTCATCGTTGAATACCCCAGCGGCGCTCGCGCCATGCTCGACCTGTGCATGTTTGCCGAAGGCAGCACCGACAACGAACATGTGGTCATCGTCGGCGACGAAGGCAAGCTGGAAAGCCTGCTGCCCAGCCTGACCCTGCGTCACAGCCGCCGCGAAGACTGGGGCCGGCGCAACGCCTGGGGCCAACCATCGGGCACTGGCAAGGGTGTCAACGTGCGCCGGGTGTGGGACACCAGCATCAAGTACGCCGGTGCTCACTTTGGCGCCAGCTACATCGAACACCAGCGCTTTGCTGCGGCCATCCGCGAAGGCCGGCCCGCCGAGATTTCTTTGGAAGAAGGCCTGCGCGCGGTGGCCACGGGACTGGCGGCGCACAAGAGCATTGACGAAGGCCGTGTGGTGGCCCTGTCCGAAGTTTTGCCAGCCGGGTGGTGAGGCCGACATGAGCTACGCCAGCTACCCCAGTCTGCATGACCGTGTGGTCTTCATCTCGGGCGGCAGCTCGGGCATTGGGGCCGAACTGGTGCGGGCCTTTGCGCAGCAGGGCTCGCGCGTCGCCTTTTGTGGCACCAAGTCGGACGGTGGGCAAGCGCTGATCGAAGCCCTCACCGCGCAGGGCTTGCCTGCACCTTGGTACGCCGCTTGTGACGTGCGCGACGCCCACGCCTACCAGGCGCTGCTCAAGCGGGTGATCCAGGAAATGGGCCCGATCCGCGTGCTGGTCAACAACGCCGGGCGTGACGACCGCCACGCGATGGAAGACGTGACACCCGAGTTGTGGGACGAGCGCTTGGCGCTCAACCTCAAGCATTATTTTTTCGCCATCCAGGCGGTGGCGCCGGCGATGGCCGCAGCCGGCAGTGGCAGCGTGATCAACATGGGCAGCGTCAGCTGGATGCGAGGCCGCCCCAACCTGGTGGGCTACACCACGGCCAAGGCGGGCATCCTGGGTCTGACGCGCACGCTGGCCCGCGAACTGGGCCCACGGTTCATCCGCGTCAATGCGCTGGTGCCCGGAGCCATCGTCACCGACCGGCAAAACGCCCTGCACCGCGACCCCGTTGCCGACCAGCAGTTCCTGGACGCGCAATGCCTGAAGATTCGGCTCGACCCCGGCCACGTGGCGCGGCCCACGCTGTTTCTGGCCGCCGACGACAGCAACGGCATGACCGGCCAGCACGTGCTGGTGGACGCGGGCATCGCGCAGCAGTCGGTCATCACCTGAAAAGTCAACGGCCCGGTTGCTTGCGCAACAGGGCCGCCGTGGTCTGAGAACGCCGCTTGCGCAGCGCCCCAAGCCCAACCCACTGCTAGAAGTCGTAGCGCGCGTTCACACCAAAGTAGCGCTGGTCGTCGCGTGGCACGTAACGGTTGATGTGGTTGCCACCATTCTGGATGAACGTGGCATAGGACTTGTCACCCAGGTTCTTGCCCAGCAGCGACACACGCCAGCCGGCGGTGCTGGCCAGGGCCACCGATGCGTTGATGATGGTGTAACCCGGTTGCAGCGAATCGGGTTGCTGCTGCAGGTCAAAGTTGGTGGCGCTTTGGCGGTTGGCGTCCACGCCGTACTCCAGGGTCATCTTGCCACCCAGTGACTGCACGTACTTGGCGCGCACGCTGGCCTTCCAGTCGGGCGAGAAGGGCAGTGGGCGGCCGTTGATGTTGCAGCTGGCGGCGGCCCCGGGTGGGCAATTGAAGTTGAGCACACGCGCTTCGATGTTGGCCAGCGCGGCCGAGACGGTGAGCGCCGAGGTCACCCGCACCGTCATGTCGACCTCCAGGCCCGACGTGGTCACGCTGCCGGCGTTGACCAGACGGGTCACGATCACGCCGTTAAGCAGATCGGGCACGTTGGCCTGGTAGCCGGTGTAGTCGGTCTTGAACAGCGCCAGGTTCAGCCGCATGCGACCGTCCAGCAGCGTGGTCTTCAGGCCGGCCTCCAAGGACTTGGACCTTTCCGGTGCCAACACGTTGTCCTGCGTGGGCGACATGTTGAAGAAGACGTTGTAGGCCGGGCCCTTGTAGCCGCGTGACAAGGTGAAGTAGCCCATCACATCTTTGTTGATGTCGAACTGCGGGCCAAAGCGGCCCGACCAGGCGGTTTCGCTGGTCGACCCGGTGATGCGTGCGCGTGTGGCGCCAATGGCGGGCGCAGACGTGGCCGCAGGCGTGCTGACGTCCGGCGTGAAGACCCGGCCGTGGTAATAGGACAGGTCGTCGCTGGTGTAGCGCACGCCGGCCAGGGCACGGAAGTCGGGCTGGAGGTTGAAGGTGCTCTCGCCAAAGAAAGAAGCACTCTTGTTCTTGATGCCGTACAGCGCCACACCGTTGTCGGCCGTGGTGGTGGGCACGGTGCAGGGCACCAGGCCGTTGGCCAGCGGCGTTGCAGCAGAGGCTGCGCAACGGGTGGTGGTGCGCTCGTAGCGTTCGTCGCCCTTGGCCGCCAGGTAGAACAGGCCGGCCACGTAGTCGACAAAGCCCTTTTGGGTGGACGCGATGCGCAGTTCCTGCGAAGTCTGCTCAAAGTCCACGGTGCCCTTGTCGGCCAAGCGGTTGAAGCCGCGGTAGAGCGTGCCCATGCGGTCGGCGTCCTGGAACTGCTCGTTGGTCCACTTGCGCAAGGCGGTGATGCTGGTGACCTGGTGGTTGCCCACCGTCCAGTCCACTTGCCCTGAAAGACCGCTGTTGACGTCGTTGACGCGGGTCTTCATGTCGCTGTTGATCTGGCGGTTGCTGGGCGACAGCACCACCGGCGCCACGGCCAGCGCGTAGTTGGGGTTGGCGGTGACCGCGCCCGACGGGAAGGCGGTGACGTTGCTGCTGATGGGCACGCCGGTGGGCGGGGTGTCGTTGGCCTCGGTGCGGTCGGCAATCAGCACCACCTTCAGGTCCTTGCCGGGCGTGATGTCCACGCGGGCGCGCACACCCTTGCGGTCGTAGCCATTGACCTTGCTGCCATCAAAGACGTTGGTGACATTGCCGTCGTAGCTGCCGGCCATGGCCGAGATGCTGCCGCGCACCAGACCCGAAACCAGTTCACCAGACGCACCCAGCCGAACGCGCTTTTCACCGCCCTGGAACAGCCCCAGATCAGCGTAGCCGCTGAAGGCCTTGCTGGGCGCGCGGGTGACGATGTTGATGACGCCGGCTGAAGCGTTCTTGCCAAACAGCGTGCCTTGTGGGCCGCGCAGGATTTCAATGCGGTCGATCTCCACCAGGTCCAGCGTGGCCTGGCCAGGGCGGGCGGTGACCACGCCGTCCAGCACCGTGCTGACGGTGGGCTCGACACCAGGCGAGGTGCTGATGGTGCCCACGCCCCGAATGAAAAGGGACGAGTCCTTGTTGGACGCGTTGGTGCGGAAATTGACCGTGGGCACCTGTGCGCTGATGGCCTCCAGGTTGTTGAGGTTGCTTTCTTCCAGCGCCGAGCCACCAATCACCGAAACCGCGATGGGTGTGGACTGCAAGGGCTGCAAGCGCTTGGTGGCGGTGATGGTCACGGTTTCCAGCTTGCCGCTGTCGGCGGCCGGGGCCTGCTGGGCCAGCGCCGGAAATGCCAAGGGCAGGGCGGCCAACAGGGCGGCGGCCAAGGGCAGGCGGCGCAAGGTGGTGGGGATGTGGGTGGTGTGCTGCATGTTGTCTCCTGGTCAGGCAGGGGCCGTCGTGGGCGGCTTGGCGGGGGCTCTGGTGTGAAACTTGGGCCGAAACTGGAGTCGCTCTGTTAGCGCTAACAGAATCGGTAGCGGACGTTAGCACTGGCCATGCGCCGCGCGAACTGCGGCAAACCCGATGCCCGCTGGATTCACGCAACGAAAGGCTGCGTGCCTTGGCGGCGAGCCTTTCGCCTTTCCCGGCGGCGAGCCTTGCTCTTCAGCGGCTGATGTCGCCCAAGCAGAGGTACTTGACCTCGACATAGTCGTCCATGCCCTGGCGCGCGCCTTCACGCCCCAGGCCGCTTTGCTTGACGCCACCAAACGGCACTTCGGCCGTGCTGATCAGGCCGGTGTTGATGCCCACCATGCCGTACTCCAGCGCTTCGCCCACGCGGAACACGCGGCCAATGTCGCGGCTGTAGAAGTAACTGGCCAGGCCAAACTCGGTGGCGTTGGCTTGTTCGATGGCCTGCGCTTCGGTTTCGAATTTGAAGACCGGTGCGACGGGGCCGAAGGTTTCTTCTTTGGCGCACAGCATGTCAGCCGTCACGTCGGCCAGCACGGTGGGGGTGTAGAAACGCTCACCCGCCAGGTTGGCCGGTCGGCTGCCGCCCACCACCACGCGGGCACCCTTGGCCAGCGCATCTGCGACATGGTTTTCGACCTTGGCGATGGCCGCGTCGTCGATCAGCGGGCCCTGGTGGACGCCGGCTTCAAAGCCGTTGCCCACCTTGATGCCACCGGCCTTGGCCGCCAGCTTTTCAACAAAGCTGTCGTAGACGCCGGCCTGCACATAAAAGCGATTGGCGCAGACGCAGGTCTGCCCGGCGTTGCGGTATTTGCTGACCATGGCGCCTTCCACCGCGCTGTCGATGTCGTCGTCGTCAAACACGATGAAAGGCGCGTTGCCGCCCAGTTCCAGGCTGATCTTCTTGATGGTGTTGGCACACTGCCGCGCCAGGATGCGCCCCACTTCGGTACTGCCGGTGAACGACAGGTGGCGCACCACGTCAGAGCTGCACAGCACGTTGCCGATTTCGATGCTGTTGGCGCTGTCGGCGGTCAGCACGTTCAGCACCCCGGCGGGCATGCCAGCGCGCTGCGCCAGTTCAGCCACGGCCAGCGCCGACAGCGGCGTTTGTTCGGCCGGCTTGATGACCACCGGGCAGCCGGCGGCCAGCGCCGGCGCCACCTTGCGCGTGATCATTGCAATGGGAAAGTTCCACGGCGTGATGGCTGCACACACGCCAATGGGCTGCTTGATGGCGATGTAGCGCTTGTTGTTGTCGGTGGTGGGAATGGTCTCGCCGTAAACACGCCGGGCCTCTTCGGCAAACCACTCGATGAAGCTGGCGCCGTAGACCACTTCGCCACGCGCTTCCGCCAGCGGTTTGCCTTGTTCGGCGGTCATGATGCGGGCCAGGTCGTCGGCGTGGGCGTGCAGCAGCGCAAACCACTTCATCATGATGGCCGCGCGCTCCTTGGCGGTCTTGGCGCGCCAGGCGGGCCAGGCCTTTTCAGCTGCTGAAATGGCGGCAGCCGCGTCGATGGCACCCAGGTTGGCCACCAAGGCCAGTTCCAGCCCGGTGGCGGGGTCGGTGACGGCAAAGCGGGCGTTGCTGGCTTGTCCGGTGGTCCAGTTGCCGTTGATCAGCGCGTCGGTCTTCAACAGGCCAGGGTCGGCCAGCGTCAAAAGCGGTGAAGTGGGGGTGTCCATGGGGCAAGGTTCTCCTGTTTGCAGCCACTCTACCCGAGCCGCAGTTCCGCGCTCTGTGTTGCACTTGGCGCCCAGGGTCAAAGCCATAGGCTTGCCCCGGGGTCCGGCTGCATAGAATCGAAGGCCCGTGTTCAAACGCGAACCGCCCCCTACTGCGCTTCAGGCGCCCACCGCTACAGACTGGCCCCAGCCCGCCCATGAAAGCCTCTGACATCCGCTCCACGTTCTTGAACTACTTCGAGTCCAAGGGCCACCAGATCGTGGCCAGCTCGCCGGTGGTGCCGGGCGACGACCCCACGCTGCTGTTCACCAACGCCGGCATGAACCAGTTCAAGGACGTGTTCCTGGGCTTTGACAAGCGCCCCTATTCGCGGGCCACCACCAGCCAGAAGTGCATCCGTGCCGGCGGCAAGCACAACGACCTGGAAAACGTGGGCTACACCGCGCGCCACCACACCTTTTTCGAAATGCTGGGCAACTTCAGCTTTGGCGACTACTTCAAGAAAGAGGCCATTGCCTACGCCTGGGAGCTGCTGACCGTGCACTTCAAGCTGCCGGCCGACAAGCTGTGGGCCACCGTTTACGCCGACGACGACGAGGCCTACGACATCTGGTTGAAGGACATCGGCCTGCCCGCCGAACGCATCGTGCGCATTGGCGACAACAAGGGCGCGCGCTACATGTCCGACAACTTCTGGATGATGGGCGACACCGGCCCCTGCGGCCCGTGCAGCGAAATCTTCTTTGACCACGGGTCTGACGTGGCCGGCGGGCCCCCGGGCAGCGCCGAACAAGACGGCGACCGCTACATCGAGATCTGGAACAACGTCTTCATGCAGTTCAACCGCACCGAAGACGGTGTGATGCACAAGTTGCCCAAGCCCAGCGTCGACACCGGCATGGGCCTGGAACGCCTGGCCGCGGTGCTGCAGCACGTGCACAGCAACTACCAGATCGACATGTTCGTGCGCCTCTTGGCGGCGGCGAAGACTGCAGTGCAGGTGGCAGCGGGCGGCGCAGAGGTGGATGCCACTTCGCCGTCGTTGAAGGTCATCGCCGACCACATCCGCGCCTGCACCTTCACGGTGGTGGACGGTGTCATCCCGGGCAACGAAGGTCGGGGTTATGTGCTGCGCCGCATCGCAAGGCGTGGCATCCGCCATGGCTACAAACTGGGCGCGAGGAAGCCGTTTTTCTACACCCTGGTGGCGCCGTTGGCGTTGGAGATGGGTGAGGCCTATCCCGAACTGCGGCGCGAGATGCTGCGCGTGACCGAGGTTCTGAAGGTGGAGGAAGAGCGCTTCTTCCAGACCATTGCCAATGGCATGGAGATTCTGGAAGGGGAGCTCAACGTGAAGCCCGGCGAGTTTGTGATTGAGCAAACTCGCGGTATCGAGATCAGGGGCGACATCGCCTTCAAGCTGCACGACACCTTCGGATTTCCGCTGGACCTGACGGCGGACGTGTGCAGGGAGCGTGGCGTGATGGTGGATGAAGCCGGCTTCAACGCGGCCATGAACCGCCAGCGTGACCAGGCACGCGCTGCCGGCAAGTTCAGACTAGCGCAGGGCCTGGCCTACAGCGGCGGCGACACCACTTTCCACGGTTATGAGCACCTGGTGTGTGAACACAGCAAGGTGACGGCGATCTACATCGACGGCAGCCCGGTGCAGCGCGCCAAGGCTGGCGACGACGCGACCGTCGTGCTCGACCACACGCCGTTCTATGCCGAGAGTGGCGGCCAGGTCGGCGACACCGGCGAGCTGCGCAATGCACGCAGCCGCGTCCTCGTCGAAGACACCATCAAGGTCCAGGCGGCAGTGCATGGCCACCAGGGGCGCATCGTTGAAGGCGAAGTCGAGGTCGGCGACACGCTGGTGGCGCGTGTGGACGGTGAGCACCGCGCGCGCACGGTGCGCAACCACAGCGCCACGCACCTGATGCACAAGGCGCTGTGCGAGGTGCTGGGCGCGCATGTGCAGCAGAAGGGTTCACTCGTCAACGCACAGCGCACGCGCTTCGACTTTGCGCACAACGCGCCGGTGAGCGATGCGCAAGTGGCACAGATCGAAGCCATCGTCAACGCCGAGATCCTGGCCAACGCGGCCACGAAGGCGCAGGTGCTGCCTATCGACGAAGCGCAAAAGCTGGGCGCGACAATGCTGTTTGGCGAAAAGTACGGCGACGAAGTGCGCGTGCTCGACATTGGCAGCAGCCGCGAGCTGTGCGGTGGCACACACGTGCAGCGCACCGGCGACATTGGCCTGTTCAAGATCGTCGCCGAAGGTGGCGTGGCCGCCGGTATTCGCCGCGTCGAAGCCGTCACCGGTGACAACGCGCTGGCCTATCTGCAGCAGCTGGAGGGCAGCGTCAACGGCTTGGCTGCCACGCTGAAAGCCACGCCAGCCGAAGTGCCGGGCCGGGTGGCTTCGGTGCTGGAGCACGTTCGTGCGCTGGAAAAGGAAGTTGAGTCGCTGAAGAGCAAGCTGGCTTCGTCGCAGGGTGACGAGCTGCTGTCGCAAGCGGTGGACGTGAAGGGCGTGAAGGTGGTGGCCGCGGTGCTGCAAGGCGCCGACGCCAAGGCCTTGCGCGAAACCATGGACAAGCTCAAGGACAAGCTCAAGAGCGCAGCCATCGTGCTGGCCGCGGTGGATGGCGGCAAGGTGCAGCTGGCGGCCGGTGTCACAGCCGATCAGATCGGCAAGGTCAAGGCCGGCGAGCTGGTGAACTTTGTCGCCCAGCAGGTTGGTGGCAAGGGTGGCGGCAAGGCCGACATG
>JAYVSX010000184.1:0-3074 GCA_043774975.1 Rubrivivax sp. | reverse complement strand
CTGGCCGGCTACAAGCGGCCGCGGGTGGTGGAATTTTTGACAGAGCTGCCACGCAGTTCGGTCGGCAAGGTGCTCAGACGCGGCTTGCGCGAACGCGCCTGAACGCCGCCAAGCCAGCCCGCGCCAGCGTGACGGTGGCTTTCAGCTGGACTCCCAGGGTGATGAGGTGTGAGCACGTGGCTGGGTGACATCAAGCTGCGCACCTCCCCAGCCGCCAAGGGCTCCGCGGCCATGGCCGCACCCCGCCAACCAGGCGGTGCAGTGCCTGAGAATGATGGCCAGCCACTGCCCGAGCGACACCATGCCCCTGCTGCCAACCATCCACACCCTGCGCACCACCCTGCGCACCACCCAACAACGCGGCGGTGCCCATCGAGCCTTGGTGCAAGAAGCGCTGGACCGCGGCCGGGGTGCTGCTGCCGAGCACGTTTTCACGGCCCGCTTTGACGACCAGGCCCTGGCTGCGGCCGACCAGGCCGACGCGGCGCTCTCAGCGGGTCGACCTTTGCCACCCTTGGCTGGCCTGCCGGTGACGGTGAAGGACCTCTACGACATCGCCGGCCGCACCACCCTGGCCGGCTCGGTGCTGCGCCAAGGGCGGCCCGCCGCACAACAAGACGCGGCTGCGGTTTCCCGCCTGCGCGCTGCGGGCGCCGCCATCACCGGCCTGACCAACATGAGCGAGTTCGCTTTTTCGGGCGTGGGCATCAACCCACACCACGGCACGCCGCGCAACCCCTGCGACGCCCAGGTGGCGCGCATCCCGGGTGGCTCGTCGTCGGGCGCGGCAGTGTCGGTGGCGCTGGGGCTGGCGGTGGCAGGGCTGGGTTCGGACACCGGCGGCTCGATCCGCATACCGGCCGCGCTGTGCGGGCTGGTGGGCTTCAAGAACACCCAGTCGCGCACACCGTTGCAAGGCGCATTCCCGCTGTCTTTCACCTTGGACACGGTGTGCTCGATGTCGCGCAGCGTGGCCGACTGCCTGCTGGTCGACGGTGTGCTGGCCGGTGCGCCGCTGAGCGTGCCCCAGCGCGGGCCTGCCGGGGTACGGGGCCTGCGCCTGGCGCTGCCACAAACGCTGATGCTTGACGCCTTGGAGCCCGCCGTGGCCAGCGCCTTTGCCACTGCGCTGAGCAAACTGTCGGCCGCTGGTGCACAGATCGTGGACCTGCCCTTGCCGCAACTTTCCGAGATCTCGCAGATCAACGCCCCGGGTGGCTTTTCAGGCGTCGAGGCCTGGGCCACCCACCGCCACGACATGCAGACGCAACGCCAGCGTTTCGACCCCCGTGTGGCCCAGCGCATCGTCATGGGCGAAGGCGTCAGCGCCGCCGACTACATCACCATGCAGCAGCGCCGGCAGGACTGGATCGTGCGCATGCAGGCCCAGTTGCTCGGGTTTGACGCGCTGATCTGCCCCACTTCGCCGGTGCTGGCGCCACCCATCGGTGAGCTGCTGGCCAGCGACGAGGCCTTCTTCAAGGCCAACAGCCAGCTGCTGCGCAACACCTTCGCGATCAACTTCCTGGACGGCTGCTCCTTCACGCTGCCTTGCCAGGCCCAGGGCAGCCTGCCGGTGGGCTTGATGCTGTCGGCCCCCGGCGGCCACGACGCCGCGTTGGCCAGCGTGGCGCTGGCCATCGAAGCCCTGTTGGCCGATTGAGCGTGCGCCTCTTTGTGCCCATGCCGCTGTTGATGGGCGCCGAAGGCCCGCTGCCCGCAGGCGCAGCCCGCCACGCCATGGTCCGGCGGGTGCAGCCGGGCGACCACCTGACGCTGTTTGACGGCAGCGGCAGTGACTGGGACGCCACCGTGCTGGCGGTGACCCGGCGCGACGTGCAGGTGCGTGTGGGCAGCGCCACCGCCGTGCGCCGCGAACTGCCCACGGCCGTGACCCTGGCCGCCGTGATGCCCGCCAATGAACGCATGGACGTGCTGGTGGAAAAAGCCACCGAACTGGGCGTCAGCCAAATTCAACCGCTGCACAGCGAACGCTCGGTGCTGCGGCTCAGCGGTGAACGCGCCGTGCGTAAACAAGCGCACTGGCAGGCGGTGGCGCAAGCCGCCTGCGAACAGTCTGGCCGCGCAGTGGTGCCGCAAGTGGCCCCGGTGCTGGCCTTGGCCGACTGGCTGGCCCGCCAGCACACCGGCCCGTGCACCGACCCGCACCCCGGCCCGCACACCGGCCCCCACACCCGCCCTTACAAGGAAGCGCGCTGGTTGCTGAGCCTGGGCACGGGCGCCCAAGCGCCGATGGATCTGCCCCGGCCCCACCATGCCCTGTACACCCTGAGCGGCCCCGAAGGCGGTTTCACAACCGACGAAGAAGCCGCCGCGCTGGCCGCCGGGTTTGTGGCCACCGACCTGGGCCCGCGCGTGTTGCGCGCCGAAACCGCGCCTCTTGCCGTGCTGGCCTGGCTGGGATTGAGCCTGCCGATCCCTGGGCATGGGTGATTTGCCACTCTCGTGAATCACACTGGGCGGCTCCAGAGTTCCCGCTCTGCCCCATCCCATCAGAAGATCCCCATGAGCTTGCTCAATTCAGTCATCGGCGCACTCACCCAATCACAACAAGGCAGTGGCGGTGGCCAAGCCGACCTGCTGGGCGCCGTCATCGGCATGCTGGGTCAGGGTGGCGGCCAGGCCGGTGGTCAAGGCGGCGGGTTGGGCGGCCTGTTGGGCAAGCGCTGAGCGCGCAACTTCATTCCAGGCGCTGCTTCGACAGCGCCCGTGAATCATCCCGGCGCGCCTGAAAGGCTGGATCGGGTTTGCGACGGTCGGCTATTCGATCCGACGCCCGAACGCCGGGTCGATGCGAACGAACGCCGCCGCGCCAAAAGACGCCAAGGTGGCCACGCAGCACCAGATGAAGAAGTTGACATAGCCCAGCTGGCTTTGCAGCCAACCGGCCCACATGCCGGGCAGCATCATGCCCAGCGCCATGAAGCCGGTGCACAGCGCGTAGTGCGCTGTCTTGTGCACGGCCGAGCCATCGGCGCTGTTAGCTTTGTTGGCGTCGTTGGAGCCGCCGGCCACCATCAACATGAAGACCATGTAGGCGGTGAGGCCAAACC
>JAYVSX010000183.1:0-10382 GCA_043774975.1 Rubrivivax sp. | reverse complement strand
CGCGCGCATCTGCTCGTAGGGCAGGTTGTCGATGCGCTGGCCGGCCAGGCGAATTTCTCCGCCGGCAATGCGGCCAGGCGGCTCCAACAGGCCGATGATGGCCGCCCCCGTGAGCGACTTGCCGGCGCCCGATTCACCCACCACGCCCAGGATTTCACCAGGGGCGATGTCAAAGGAGATGTCATCCAGCGCCAGCAAGGTACCGCGCCGGGTGGGGAATTCAACCCGCAGGTTCTTGACTTCGAGCAGGGGCGCTGTCATCGGACTTTCTTGCTGGGTTCAGCGTCCCACCGGGTGAGTGCGCCGCTGTTGCAGATGGATGTGGGCTTGATCATCAGCGCAACCTTGGGTTCAGCGCGTCGCGCAGCCAGTCGCCCAGCAAATTGACGCTCAGGGCGATCAGCACCAGCATCAAACCCGGGAATATCGTGATCCACCATTCGCCTGAAAACAGGAAGTCGTTGCCGACGCGAATCAAGGTGCCCAGTGACGGTGACGTGGGCGGTACACCGACGCCCAGGAAAGACAGCGTGGCCTCGGTGAGGATGGCCGCCGCCACCTGAATGGTGGCCAGCACCAGCACCGGCCCCATCACGTTGGGCAACACATGTTTAACCATGATGCGGTAGGGCGACACGCCAATGACTCGCGCCGCTTGCACGTATTCCTTGTTGCGCTCGACCAGAGTGGAGCCCCGCACCGTGCGGGCGTACTGAACCCAGCCGCCCAAGGAGATGGCGATGATCAACACCAAGAACGCCAGTGAGTCGTGCGCGTTGGGAAACATCGCTCGGCCGACGCCGTCGATCAGCAGTGCGATCAGGATGGACGGAAACGACAGCATCACGTCGCAGACCCGCATGATGAAAGCATCCACCTTGCCGCCGACAAAGCCCGACAGCAGACCCAAGCCCACGCCCACCGTCATCGACAACATCACCGATGCCAGGCCCACAAAGAGGGAAATGCGGGCGCCATAAAACAACGCTGACAGGATGTCGCGGCCCTGATCGTCGGTGCCCAGCCAGTACGCCGAGTTGCCGCCCTCCTGCCAGGCCGGTGGCAGACGCGCATCCGACAGGTTCAGCGAGGCCAGGTCAAACGGGTTGTAAGGCGACACCCAAGGCGCAAACAACGAACAAAAGATGCACAGCGCAGCGATCACCGCGGCCACCATGGCCATCGGTGACGTGCGAAAGCTGAACCAGACGTCGCTGTCCAGAAAACGCGCCAGCGCGCCAGGCGCTCTGATGGAGTCAGGGGATTGAGGAATGCTCATGGGGGGCTTTTTAATGTCCGCCGGCAGGCTTTTCCATGCGCAGCCGGGGGTCGACAGCAAAGTAAAGCAGGTCGACGACCAGGTTCACCATCACAAAGATCAAAGCGATCAGGCACAAGTACGACGCCATCACGGGAATGTCAGCAAATTGCACCGCCTGGATGAACAGGAACCCCATGCCGGGCCACTGGAAGACGGTCTCGGTGATGATGGCAAAGGCAATCAGCGAGCCCAACTGCAGACCGGTGATGGTGATCACGGGTACCAGCGTGTTTTTCAGGGCGTGGCCAAAGTAGACCGTACGGTCCTGCAGGCCACGCGCCCGCGCAAACTTCACGTAGTCGGTGCGCAGCACTTCCAGCATTTCGGCGCGCACCAACCGCATGATCAAAGCCAACTGAAACACCGACAGCGTGATGGCAGGCAGGATCAAGTGTTTCCAGCCGTCAACGGTCAGCAGACCGGTCGTCCAACCGCCCAACGCCACCGTGTCACCGCGGCCAAAGCTGGGCAGCCACTTCAGGATCACGGCAAAGACCAGAATCAACAAGATGCCGATCAGGAATGTAGGCAGCGAAACACCCAGCAGCGACAGCGTCATCACCAACTGCGAGCCAAACCGGCCCCGTCGCAATGCCGCGTACACACCCATGGGCACGCCAACGCCCAGCGCAATCACTGCGGCAGCCAGAGCCAGCTCCATGGTTGCGGGTAGCCGTTCAGCGATCAGCGCCGACACCTTGCGGCCCTGGCGCAGGCTCAAACCAAATTCGCCCTGCACAGCGTTGCCAATGAACTTGGCAAACTGCACCGGGAAGGGTTGGTCCAGGCCCAGGTCCTGGCGCAGCTGATCACGTTGTTCCTGGGTCGCGTCTTGACCCAGCAGGTTGGTGACCGGATCGCCGACAAACTGAAAGAGCATGAACGCAATGAAAGCCACCGTGAGCATCACGATCACGGCTTGGATCAGGCGTCTGAGGATGAAGGCGAGCATCGGGAGCGTGGGCTGGAGGAGGCAGCGTCGGGCAAAGCTGCCGACGGATGCGAAGCGCGCCATCATGGCGGCAATGCGAGCCGAGGTCAGCGGGAAAGACCCTCAGCGTCTGCGAGTCGTTTCAGTGCAGTTCGACGGGCCCGTACCAGCTGCGTGCGCTGCTGCCCGTGTTGTCGCTGTCGGTCATGATGGCCACGGCGGTAAGCGGGCCGTGCGCTTCGCCAAAAGCCATCTTGAAGTCCGCCGCCAGATCGCGCCGGTGTTCGCGCCATCGCCGCAACTCTTGCGGGCCCGAATCGACCACAATTTTTCGAATGCGGTCGCTGCGCGGGTTGACGATCACCGTGCCCACGGGGGCCGTGGCATCCCACACGTACATCAAGGTGGCGTAGGGCGGACGCTCACCGGTCAGCGCTTCGGCCAGGTCAAACAAAGCGCGGGTTCGGGCGGGCAGCGTTTGACTGTCGCCCTGAAATGCAAACAGCACACGTACCGGTGCGTCTTCACGCGAAGCCACGGCCACGTTGCCCTGGGCGACCAGGTCCTGCACCCACCAAGAAAATTTGACGCTGCCCACCTCTTGTGGCGTGCGATTCAGGCGCCGACGCCACATGCTGGCCGACCGCTGCGAATGTGCTTCAATGGCTGGGCGGCCATCCTTGGTGACCCATTCATAGCGCGTTGCCTCCTTACCTGGCAGCGCCACGGGATGCCATTCATCTGCGGCAGTCGGCGCGTGCCTGGGGCTCATGCAAGCCACCAGTCCCGCAGCGCACAACAAAAGGGCAAAGAGGTGTGCGAACTTGGGCATGGGCATGGGCGATGAAGATGGACCTTCCATGAAAAAGGCCGCCCGAAGGCGGCCTTGTGCTCGGTCGTTCATGCTGCTCGGGTGAGCGGCGTGAGTCGATCAGAAGCTGTGACGCACGCCCAGGTTGTAACCCTTGGAGCTGTCGCCGCCACGGGTTTGGGCAGGGCCCTGACCGATGGTGAAGCGGGCGCCGGAGGTAGCGTTGCCGTCGTTGTTCAGCGAGGACACCGTTGCGTAAATGGCGGTGCGCTTGGACAGGTCGTACTGGTAACCGAAGGCGATCTGCGTGGCGTCAAAGTCGGTCGCGCTGGTGCCCTGGGCACCGCTGGCCTTGTTGTACGAAGCCTTCAGGGTACTTTGACCAAACGGCACGGTCACGCCAACCATGATGTTCTTCTGGTCACGGGTCAGGAAGTCACGCTTGGTGTAGGTGCCCATCAGGGTCATGAAGCCCATGTTGAACGAACCGCCAAAGTTGATGTCTTGGTAGTCGTCAGCCAAGCCGCCGTCTTTCGAGGTCTTGCCCAGAGCAACAGCCACATTCACAGGGCCACCGGCATAGCCCACACGGCCGCCGATGTACTTGTTGCCAGCAACGCCTTCACCTGCGGCCACTTGCACTTGTCCGTAGACACCACCCATGGCGGGCAAGAAATAGCCGACCGAGTTGTTGGCGCGAACCAGCGTGGTGGCGCCAGAACCCAAGGTGCTGACGATGTTCAGCGACGAGCCCATGCCGTTGGTGCCAAACGGATCAAAAATGGTGTAGTTCCAGAACGACGGCGTGTAATCACGGCCCAGGCGAACTTCACCGAAACCGCCCATCAGGCTGACGGTGGAACGACGCTCCCAGCCCTGGCCGCCGCCGGTCTGAGCGCCAGTGCCAGTGTCGTTGGCCATGCCGCCTTCGAGCCAGAAGCCGGCACGCATGCCGCCACCGAGATCTTCAACGCCGCGAAAACCGAGGCGGTTGCTGTTGAGCTGGTTGCTGCTCAACTGCTTCATTGAATTGGCACCGTTCTTGGCGCTGTTGACCGACAGGTCAACGATGCCGAACAGGGTGACCGACGATTGGGCCGAAGCCACACCGGCAAAAGCCGTCAGGGCTGCCAGCGCGAGCAGGGATTTTTTCATTGCAACGATCTCCTAGGTTGTTCAAGAGGTCCCGATCGGGAAGGCCGCCCGGCAAAGGGCAGATCAGGCCAACCTCCTCAGCGGAAGTTGTTGCTATTGCACCAGAGGCCTGAAGCCAACGCCAAGGTTTGACCCACAAAAGCACCGGGCATGTTGTCTGGCAACAACGAGAAACACTCGGATCAAGTGCCAGAGTCGTTTGGGCTATTCTGGTGCCTCATGGATTACCCCGATCGTTTTCTGGTGGCGGCCGACCACGCGCTGCGCACTTTGACAGGCGCCGTGCACGCCGCGCGGGCCATGCCAGGCCCGTTGGACACCGCCGATGCCATGAGCCCCGAAGAAAAACGCTTGGTCGGAGCGTTCATGCGGGTCAACCATGTGGGCGAAGTGTGTGCCCAGGCGCTTTACCAAGCACAGGCCCTCACCGCCCGCAGCGCGGCGCTGCGCCAACAGATGCAGCAGGCCGCGAGGGAAGAGACCGACCACCTGGCCTGGACACAACGGCGCCTGAACGAATTGGGTGACCGCCCCAGCCTGCTCAACCCACTTTGGTATGCAGGGGCGTTTGGTATTGGGCTGATGGCGGGCCAACTGGGCGACAAGGTCAGCCTGGGCTTTGTCATTGAGACTGAGCGGCAGGTTGAGCAGCACCTGGCCGGGCATCTGCAACAGCTGCCGGCGCAAGACCACCGGTCGCGCGCGGTGGTGGCGGCGATGAAACATGACGAAGCAGCGCATGCCGCTGCCGCACAAAAGGCGGGCGGCGCGGAGTTGCCGGCGCCCGTTGCATGGCTGATGCGCGGCGCGGCGCGGGTCATGACGACCGTGGCGCACCGGGTCTAACCACCCAGGTGCGGTTGGCGCGGGCCGTTCATTTGCCCCAGGCACGCAGGCCCGGGTGCGAAGTGTGCCCGTTCACGCGTCCTGTTCGACGACCTCGAAACTGGTGCTGATCTCAGCCGTCTTGGCCAGCATGATGCTGGCCGAGCAGTAACGTTCGTGCGACAGTGCGATGGCGCGCCCCACGGCCGCAGCAAGCAAGCCCTTGCCAGTGACCACAAAGTGCATCTTGATGTGTGTGAAGACCTTGGGGTCTGTGCTCGCCCTTTCCGCCGTCACTTTGACCTGGCAGCCGCTCACCGCGTGGCGGCTGCGCTTGAGGATCAGCACCACGTCATAGGCGCTGCAGCCGCCAGTGCCGGCCAGCACCGTCTCCATCGGCCGGGGCGCCAGGTTGCGTCCGCCGCCATCGGGCGCGCCGTCCATTGTCAAGAAGTGTCCACTGCCGGTTTCGGCCACGAACCCCATGCCAGTGCCTGGCATCCAGTTGATGGTGCATTCCATGGTGCGTTGGTCCTTTGATGGCGTGCCGTTTTGGTGCGCCGGGGTGATTGGAGTCTGCTCACTATCGTCATCACGCCACAAGCATATTGCACTGCAGCAATGCGGTGATAGACTGGCTCGAATCGAAGGCAAGTGCTCTGTGTTTTGGATGAGCATGCGCTGCTTCGATGCCGATTGTCTCCTCCACCTCCTCTATGGTGGATTCAGCCCGGGGCTCACAAGGCTCCGGGCCTTTTTCTGTGAACGGGATCCAGCGCGGCAGTTTGGTCACCATGCCTGCCGGTAGCGGGCTTGCATGGTGGCGCTGACATATGATCCGGCCCCTCGATTGCGCTGCGTCATTGCGAAGCCATCACGCCATGCCCGCCGGCAAAAACACCAAGCCCATCCAGACCTCTGAGCCAGAGCGTCCGCGTTTGCCGGCGTCGATCAAGGGTCAGCGCATTGCAGCGCAGTACCTGAAAAAGATTCTGACCGCCCGTGTTTATGACGTGGCGCGCGAGACCCCGCTGGAGCCCGCGCGCAGCCTGAGCCGCAGGCTGGGCAACACCGTGCTGCTCAAGCGCGAGGATCAGCAGCCGGTCTTCAGCTTCAAATTGCGTGGCGCCTACAACAAGATGGTCCATCTGTCGCCTGAAGCCTTAGGCGCGGGCGTGATTTGCGCTTCAGCCGGCAACCACGCGCAAGGCGTGGCCCTGTCGGCCAAGCGACTGGGTTGCCGCGCCGTGGTGGTGATGCCGGTGACGACGCCCAAACTCAAGGTCGACGCGGTGGCTGCCTTGGGCGGTGAGGTGCTGCTGCACGGCGACAGCTACACCGACGCCTACCACCACGCGGTGCAATTGCAGGCCGCGCAGGGACTGACGTTTGTGCACCCCTTTGACGACCCTGACGTCATTGCCGGGCAGGGCACGGTGGCAATGGAGATTTTGCGCCAGCACCAGGGCCCGATCGATGCCGTGTTTGTGGCCATTGGGGGCGGCGGCTTGATCTCGGGCGTGGCCGCCTACATCAAGGCGGTTCGGCCCGAGGTGCGCGTGATCGGTGTGCAGACCGTGGATTCAGACGCCATGGTTCGCTCGGTGGCAGCCGGCAAGCGGGTCACGCTGAAAGACGTCGGGCTTTTTTCCGATGGCACGGCGGTCAAGCTGGTGGGGGAAGAGACCTTTCGTGTGGCCCGCGCCCTGGTGGATGACTATGTGGTGGTCGACACCGACGCCGTTTGTGCCGCCATCAAGGACGTCTTTCAGGACACCCGCAGCATCCTGGAACCCGCCGGTGCGTTGGGTGTGGCAGCGATCAAGCAATACATTGACCGTCACAAACTCAGGGGCCGCACCCTGGTGTCCATCACCTGCGGCGCCAACATGAACTTCGACCGACTGCGCTTTGTCGCTGAGCGGGCTGAGTTTGGTGAGCAGCGCGAAGCGCTGTTTGCGGTGACCATTCCCGAAGAACGTGGCTCGTTCCGGCGGTTTTGCGAATTGATCGGCCCGCGCTCGGTCACCGAGTTCAACTACCGCATCTCGGACGAGCGCGTGGCGCACGTTTTTGTCGGCCTGGCCATCCAGCGCAAAGAAGAGGCTGAGCGCATCGAGCGCCACTTCAGCAAACAAGGTTTTGCGAACGTCAACCTCAGCCACGACGAGCTGGCCAAAGAGCATGTGCGCCACATGGTTGGCGGCCGCAGTGAGCTGGCACGCGATGAGCGGTTGTTCCGGTTTGAGTTCCCCGAGCGCCCTGGCGCATTGATGCGCTTCTTGGCGGCCATGCACCCGGGCTGGAACATCAGCCTTTTTCATTACAGAAACCAGGGGGCGGACTACGGCCGCATCCTGGTAGGCATTCAGGTGCCCAGCGGCGATGAGCCTGCATTTGACGATTTCCTGCTTTCTCTGGCATACCCCTTTGTGGAAGAGACGCGCAATCCCGTTTATGGGTTGTTTTTGCGCTGATCGCGATCGCTACACTCATAACCAACATGTCTGGCAGTCGATCACTCGTCACCCCCACTTCCAGCCCGCTGCTGGAAAAGGCTTTGCGTGAAAAGCTGATGCGTCGCAATGAGGCGGGTGGCAGCCTGGGCGAATTGGAGCCGCTGGCCATTCGCCTGGGCCTGATGCAGAACTCGCTCAAGCCGGTGCTGGTCAACCCGCAATTGCTGGTCTTTGCGGCGGACCACGGTCTGGCGGTCGATGGTGTCACCGACCCCCAAGCCCGTGCCACTCATGAGACCGTGCACATGCTGCTGACCAACCAGCTGCCGCTGACGGTTTTTGCCCGCGCCCAACAGCTGGAAGTCACCGTGGTCGACTGCGGCATGGCCCAAAGCCTGGCCCCGCATGACCGCCTGATGATGCGCAAGATTGCGCATGGCACACGCAACACCCGATCTTCAGCCGCCATGTCCCTGGAGCAAGCCCATGCTGGCATGCGTGCGGGCATGGAGATTGGCGACAAGCTCAAAGGCAATGTCACCGTGCTGGCTGGTGTCGGCGTGGGCTCGCATGAAAGCGCTGCGCTGGTGTTGGCGCGCCTGACCGACAGCTCGGTGCGCGATTTGGTGGTGACCGGTCCGCACATGGACGCGCAGTACCTGACACACCTGATGACGGTGTTACAGGGCGCGCAGGCACGTCATCGCGACGTGGCAGAGCCGATTGAAGTGTTGGCGGCCTTTGGTGGCTATGAAGTCGCAGTCATGGTGGGTGTGATCCTGATGGCCACCAGCAAACGCCATCTGTTGATGATCGACGGCATGCCGGCCTGCGCTGCGCTGATGCTGGCGGCCCGCATCGCGCAGCCCGTGACCGACTACTGCGTCTTTTGCCGTAGCCACGGCCACCGCGGCCTGGACCAGGCACTGAACCTGTTCCGCGCGGCCGCGCTGCTGGAGTTGGGGATGGAAAGCACCGATGGAACCGGCGCCACCTTGGCCTGGCCCTTGGTCAAGAGTGCGGCTGCCCTGCTCACCGAAGTGGCCGACGGTGAAGATGCAGGCCCTTCCCGCCCCGGCAGTCTGCCCGAGCCCTTTGTGGAAGCTGAAGCCTTGCCATCACCCTTTGGCGCTGCGTTGTACTAGTACAACATCCCGCAAATACATTTATGTATTAATTTTGGAGATAGGGCGCCAACAGGCTGACGACCAAGGTGGCGGTGTTGGCCAGGTCGCCCGTGGCGGGCAAAGGTTCCCAGCGCCCGGTGTGGCTGCGAAACGCCGCGGTGTACGTGTTGCGGGCGACCTCGGTCAGGCGCGCCACGGTGTCGACGGCGGCGTCGCGGCGCATCTGGATCAGCAGATGCTTGCCGTAGGGGCGCACACTGGCCTGATCGTGTCCGATGAGCTCGGCGAGGCGGCGCTGCAGCTCAGCGGCGCGTGCTTGGGCGTGCGGTGCGGGCATTGCGTGGGAGCCTCTTGGGTTCGCCAGTTTGCAGCTCGAAGCCCGCGAACGTCCACTTGAACGGCCTGGGCAAGACGTTGCGCTGCGCGATGAAGACCTCGGTGCGCTGGCGCAGGTGCGCGGTGCAAGTGTGGCTGGCGTGGCGCAGCACGCGGCGCGAGTAAATGCCAAACAGCAACTCGATCTGGTTGACCCAGCTCGCGTGCAGTGGCGTGAAATGAAAGACGAAGCGCCCACCGTGCCGGGCGTTGAAGTCACCCCATACTGCCTGCGCGCGGTGCGTGTTCAGGTTGTCCCACACCACGTGTACGGCGCCCGTGGGATACGCGCGTGCGACTTCCTCCATGAAGGCCACCAAGTCGTCTTGCGTGCGCCGATCGGTGCAGCGTCCCAGTACGCGCCCCGAATGCACGTCCAACGCGGCGGTCAGCGCCTGCGTCCCGTGCCGGATGTATTCGAACTCGCCGGCGGCGAACGCGCCCGGCCCGGGCTGCGGCGCGCGGTCGGCGTGCTTGCGCTCGATGGCCTGGATGCCGGTCTTCTCGTCGATGCTCAGTACCACCGATCCCTTGGGGGCGCGGCGGTACAACTCGCAGATGGCATTGACCTTCTCGCGAAACTGCGGGTCAGGGCTGTGCAGCCATTGGCGCACGCGGTGCGGACGCAAATCGCCAGCTTGCAAGATGCGTTGCAAGTGGCTGCGGCTGATGTACTCAACGACACCACGCTGGGCTGCACGCTCACACAACTCATCGAGCGTCGGTGTAGCTCGGCCCTGGTCTTCGGCCGGCTCGCACGCCAGGGCCAACAGTTGCAGCCGCTGCGCGTCACCGATACGCCGCGGGCGCCCCGGGCGCTGCACTTCGCGCAGGCCGGTCACGCCCTGGCGCGCAACGCGCCCGCGCCACATCGACACGCTGGGCAGCGACCTACCCAATGACGCAGCGATCATCGCCGTCGTCTGGCCCTCATGGGACATCAGCGCAATCTTGGCGCGCACCACGTCTCGCTGCGGCGCCGTACCCCGGCGCACCAGCACTTCGAGCGACTCGCGCTCCTTCTTCGACAGCTTGACGACTGGCGCTTGGCGGCCTCTACCCATAGACGCCAAGTCTACTCAGTGACCTTCTTTATGTAAATATATTTATGGGATGTTGTACTAGAAGGCGCTGCTAACAGGTGCTGGTAGCAGGTGCTGTTAACAGGCGCTGCCAGCAGGCGCCGACAACGGGTACCGCAAGCGCGCTACCGGGCACTGGCGGGATCGCGCGCTTGGCCTGGGGAGCGCACCATGTGCGGAATGCTGGGCGGCAACGCCGAGGGCGAGGTCATCGGCGCCGTCTGGATGGCAGTTGGTGGCAGGGCTGGCAATGTCGCAACGGGTGCCGTGGCAGCAGGCCCACTGTGGTTGGCAGC